>NZ_JBHYKZ010000004.1:0-186621 GCF_042741995.1 Aerococcus sp. NPDC058936
GTATTAGGCATGCCGCCAGCGTTCGTCCTGAGCCAGGATCAAACTCTCATGAAAGATTTTCATGAGCTTGATTGCTCATTAAAGTTTGCTGACTTATTTATAGTAGTTCTCACTACTTTTAATTGTTGGAATCAAATGATTCCATACACAATTTTTGGTTTGTCTTCTTTGTTCAGTTTTCAAAGGTCTATCTCGTTGCTTTATTAGCAACTCATATATCATATCATCTTCATTCAAGCTTTGTCAACAAAAAGTTTTAAAAGTTTTTGTTTACCGCTCAACTACTTGAAGCGACTTGATTATCTTACCTTATTCTATGTTTTCTTGTCAACACTTTTTTTGATTTATTTTTAAATCATTTTTGTGTGATTTGTAAACTATAAAGCTCAATAATCTTACCATTTCAACCGGATGATTGTCAACAGTTTTTTTGAAGTTTGTTTTTTTAAAATCGAAACAAACAACTCTGTTATGATAGCATGTTCTTCCAGAACTTGTCAATCATTTTTTTACTGTTTTTTTTCGATTGGTTTTGGTCCGAATCGACAAGATTTATAATATCAACAAAGCAGTTTTTCGTCAATAGTTTTTTTGTCTTTTTTTATCAAAAATACAAAAAGATGTCGAACATCTCTGTTCGACATCTTTTTAATCGTGATTTTAAAACACTTATTTCAATCGTTCGTTCAATTCTGTTGCTAAATCTTCGAACCCTGGTTTACCTAATAAGGCAAACATATTTTTCTTATATGCTTCTACCCCTGGTTGGTTGAACGGATTTACGCCATTTAAGTATCCAGAAATCGCAACAGCAATTTCAAAGAAATAGATCATGTAACCTAATGAGTAAGCGTCCATTTCTGGGATTGTTAACACGAAGTTAGGTACATCACCGTCTGTATGCGCTAAAACAGTACCTTGGAAGGCTTTAGTGTTTACGAAGTCAACATCTTTACCTTCTAAGTAACCTAAACCGTCTAAGTCTTCATCAAAAGCAGGAATTGAAATTGATTTGCTTGGTTTGTCTACTTTCACAACAGTTTCGAATAAGTTACGTTGACCTTCTTGGATATATTGTCCTAGAGAGTGTAAGTCCGTAGTGAAGTTTGCACTTGATGGGTAAATCCCTTTTCCGTCTTTACCTTCTGATTCTCCGAATAATTGCTTCCACCATTCTGAGAAGTATTGTAATTTTGGTTCATAGTTAATTAATAACTCAGTTACTTTACCTTTACGGTATAGGACATTACGTAATGCAGCATATTGGTAAGCTTCGTTTTTACTTAAATCAGCATCACTGTATGCTTCCATCGCGTCAGCCGCACCTTGCATTAAAGCATCGATATCTGCACCTGAAACAGCAATTGGCAATAAACCAACCGGTGTTAATACAGTGAAACGCCCACCAACTGCATCCGGAATAACGAATGACTCGTATCCTTCAGCATCAGCTTCAGATTTTAATGCGCCATTTGCTTTATCTGTAGTCGCGTAAATACGTTCTTTAGCTGCTTCACCATATTTTTCTTCTAATAATTTTTTGAAGATACGGAAAGCTACAGCTGTTTCAGTAGTCGTACCTGATTTAGAAATAACGTTTACGGAGAAGTCTCTATCCCCAATTGTTTCGATTAATTCTGCAATGTAAGTTGAGCTTAAGCTGTTACCTGCAAAGAAGACTTGTGGTGTTTTACGTTCTTCTTTAGATTGTAAGTTTGAAAATGAATGAGATAAAAAGTCGATTGCTGATTTAGCACCTAAGTAAGAACCACCGATACCTAATACAACTAATACATCTGAATCAGATTGAATCTTAGCTGCTGCTTTTTTAATGCGTGCATACTCTTCTTTATCATATGCTTTTGGTAAATCAACCCAACCGATATAATCGCTACCTGCACCAGTACCTTCACGTAAGATTGTATCTGCTGCCGTAACTAACGGTTGCATTTGTGTTAATTCGTGTTCTGCAATAAATTGGTCAGTATTACTATAATCAAATTTGATATGTCCCATTTTAATACTCCTCATTTATAAAATATTATTTTGTAGCCA
Organism: Aerococcus sp. NPDC058936; assembly: GCF_042741995.1. Taxonomy (NCBI): domain Bacteria; kingdom Bacillati; phylum Bacillota; class Bacilli; order Lactobacillales; family Aerococcaceae; genus Aerococcus; species Aerococcus sp. NPDC058936. The sequence goes on from NZ_JBHYKZ010000004.1 coordinate 2,056, forward strand.
TCTTTTGTAGCGCTTCCTCAACCCATCCCGGCAATTGTTCTTCTATGGAGACAAAGCCAATTTTTGGTGCATGACGTTTTTTAGGCCAAGCATTCTTAGCAGGTTTATTAGAGGTTGCAAGTTTTTTTAATGCTCGAATTGACAAACTCATTTTGCCTGTAAACTCATCGATATCGATAATCTTTACCTTCAGTTTTTGACCGATAGTAAATTTATCATCCACGTTGCTCACATAGCCATGATTGATTTCGGATATGTGGATTAAACCTTGATGGTCTTCGTCTAATTGAACAAAGACACCATATGGTTGTAAACCTGTTACTTCACCTTCAACTACATCACCAATGTGGTATGGAAATTCTTTAGTTGTCATGAAGTTGCATCCTTTCTAGTGTGTAGCTTATTCGTTTTCAAAAGTGACACTAGTAATAACAACTTCTTCTAAAGGTTTGTCTGATGCATTACGAGGTTGGTCTTCAATATTATAAACAACATCCATACCAGAAACAACTTGACCAAATACCGTATGTTTTTGATCTAACCATGGTGTTCCACCGTTTTCGCTGTAGGCTTCTATAATCTCTTCTGGCCAACCACCAGCTTTAAGTTGTCCTAACATTTGTGCAGGTACTTCTTTAGCTGTTACAACGAAGAATTGTGAACCATTCGTATTAGGTCCTGCATTCGCCATTGATAAGGCTCCGTTAATGTTGAACAATTCAAGATTGAATTCATCTTCGAATTTGTCCCCATAAATTGAAGTCCCACCCATACCAGTTCCAGACGGGTCGCCCCCTTGAATCATAAAGTTAGGAATTACACGGTGGAAAATAACACCGTCGTAGTAACCTTGTTTACCTAGGGTTACAAAGTTTTCTACTGTTTTTGGCGCTAATTCTGGAAATAGTGCAACTTGGAAAGTGCCTTTATTTGTTTCAATCGTCGCTTTCAATTGCGTATCTTTAATATCTAATTGTGGATAAGTCATTTTCTGCCTCCTATTTATTTCTATACTTATTGTAACAAATACTGAGCGAAAATTCTCCATTTAATGATTGAATAATTTTTATTCCTCCTAGTTGATAAAGTTTTCTTATTTTCTCTTTTTACATCGAAACATTTTCCGATTGAATCTTTTTCATGCTATTATTGAATTAAATAAATTCAAGGAGGAAAACATGAATACAACAACTAATTTTCCTTTAGTCGTTACCTTTGCAGCAATCATGATTGCACAGTTGGTTAAATATCCTATTGCTGTTTTCTTTAAGAAACCAAATGCTAATTTTTCCATCATTCATGCTACAGGTGGTATGCCTAGTTCCCACTCGGCTGCCGTTACTTCGCTAATCACTGCTTTGATTCTTCAATATGGATTCTTTTCTCCTATTGTAGCCATCGCCGTTTGTTTTGGTATGATTGTCATGTTTGATGCCATGGGGGTTCGTCGCCAGGATGGGGAGCAAGGGGTTTTAATCTATAACCTTATGAAGATTTTAAAAGAAAAGGCTAGAGAAACTGACGATTCAGATCTATTAGCTAAATTAAATACACTTGATGAGGACCGTATGGTCATTAATGATTATCTAGGCCACAAACCTTCAGAGGTTATTGGTGGTATGACCACTGGTGTACTTGTTACGTTAGGTGTCCGCTTTATCTACAGCCTATTAAACCTCCCATTATAATCCGCCAACATCATAAAATCTAATTAGAAAGTGATCACAATGACAAATAATAGAACGGACCTCCTCATTGTCGGGGCTGGTCCAGTAGGTATGTTTGCCGCCTTTTACGCAGGTATGCGGAACCTAAGTGTCCGCTTAGTAGACTCATTACCTGAAATCGGTGGCCAACCAAAAGCCTTATATCCTGAAAAAAACATATTCGATATTCCAGCATACCCTAAAATAACCGGTCTCGAGTTAAGCCAAGTTCTACAAGCACAATTAGACCGATTTTCTGCTACCACAGATATTCATCTAAACGAAAAAGTCCTAAATATTCAAAAAAATGACCAAGACTTTACGATTCAAACCAGCAAGTCGATCTATATAGCGGGCGCAGTCATTATTGCCGCCGGTAATGGTTCCTTTAAACCTCGAAAAATAGCCATTGATGGTCTTCCTGACTATGAAGGCCGGCATATTTCATACCATGTATCAGACTTTGCTAAATACACAGGTAAAGAAGTTGCGGTCCTTGGTGGTGGTGACTCAGCATTTGATGCCAGTTTGGCTTTAGCTAACTATGCTAAAAAAGTCTACTTGGTTCATCGTCGCGACCGTTTTCGTGCTCATGAATATTCAGTCACCTTAGCGAAACAAACAGCCAACATTGAATTCGTTACCCCTTATGTGCCACAAACCCTTCTTGGTGAAGACGGTTTCTTGACTGGATTAGAAGTTAACAAGGCTCGTAGTCAAGAAAAGCGTATACTAAATGTTGAGCATATCTTTATGACTTATGGATTTGTATCTTCAATCGATGAAATCAGAAATTGGGGTCTTGAAATTGAGAATGAATCTATACAAGTAGACCATAATCTGCAAACCAATATTCCCGGTATCTATGCAGTTGGTGATATAGCCAATTACCCGCATAAAGCAAAATTGATTGCAACTGGTTTTGGCGAAGCGCCACATGTTATTAATCAAGCGGCACATTACTTATTCCCCGACCGCCGGGTTGCCCCCCTACATTCAACATCTATGTTTACTGACTAATGTTGGTATGACTTGCAGTTTTAAAATAAATCAATAAAGTAAACCAAAAAACCAACCAAAAAGTGCTTATTACAGACACTTTTTGGTTGGTTTTTATATACCTAAAATTTGACGGTTGAAGTCCTTTTTCCCAATACGATAAACCAATTCAATAGCGAGTTGCAAGATCAAAAAGACAGATACAAAGCATAATAAGAAGAAGGATTCATGGAGCACGAGAATAATAGGATCTGTGGCTGGATTAAATAACCAAGCATCATTATTAAAGGCTATTTCATGAAACGCGATAAAAATAGTATTGAAATTAAAAACGAGTAGGATGATTACAATGATTGGAAGCCATCTGAGTTGCTTGAAGGGCCAATATAAGCGCCACAAATTATGTGTAATTTTCAATTGATATAAAAGATAGAAGCCGATTAGGGCGGCAATCGACATCACACCATAATTTAAATAAAATAAGTGCTTCACTTCCATAAAATGAAAGGCTGCTGAGGCAGAGGTGGGAAAGTCTGACATGGCTAAGGTATCTATCCAAGGAAAATTCAAATAGGCTAGCAACTGTAAGTAGTTTTCAACAACTGTCCAAAAGAATAAATTGACGGCTTCAAAAGACTTTGAAAACCATAGAGACCCCATAAATAAGGGGACGTTTGCGATTGTGACTGTAATCGCTAGTGTAATAAAGAATATCAATAGGGCAAGAATCCCTATCCATAAACGTGTTTCATTTAGCAGTCGACTACCAGGCCGATAAGAGTGCTTCATAATCTTCCACCACCAATGTTGGCGTCACGCCAAATTCTTCTAGATCATTTCTTTTATGTACCCCTGTTTCAATAAATATCGAATCAATACCAGCATTTACTGCTGCTGATATATCTGTCATTAAGTTGTCGCCTAGGAATACGGCTTGGTCTTTGCTATAGCCCATCTTGGCTAAGGCACCTTCAATAATCAAGGCATTGGGTTTTCCGCAAACCGTTGGGTGAATCCGTGTGGCTGCAGTGATCACTTGACCGATGGCACCAGCGCCTGGCACAAATCCTCGGTTTGAAGGGAACTGTACATCAGGGTTAGTGAGATAGAAAGCTGCCCCTCTTTGAACCGCAATTGAGGCTTCAATGAATTGTGGGTAGTTTACTTCTTGGTCAAGGCCAACGACCACCACATCGCATGGGTCCTGGTCGACGTTTTGAGTCAATTCAAAGCCAGCGTCCACTACTTCATCTTTTAAATAATCCATTCCGATGACATAGGCATTGCCCGTTTCTTTTGTCAGTTTGCCCGATGTTAAATCTTCAGCAAGGATAAAGCGCAAGGTATCCACTGAGGTGTAGAAATGTTTGGCCTCAACATTTAAGCCCGTAATTTTATTTAAATTATCAGCTGCTGCCTGGTGTTTACGCATGGCGTTGTTGGTCACAAACATAAATGGGATACCATCTTCAATCAAGCGTTCAATAAAGTCCTTCGCACCCGCTATCGGTTGTCCGCCACGGTACATCGTACCATCTAAATCAATTAAGAAAACTTTATCTTGTAGATCCATCTAAGCTTTATCCCCCTTTTCCTTGATACTAAAAGAATGTTGGCGTTTAGTGACGACTTTTCGCTTCACTGGCTTTTGATTTTCGGTATTTTTATTTGACTCTTTATTTTGTGAGATTGAGAAAGATGGCCCTTTAGCACTTTCATGCTTTTTGTTTGACCGTCGCTGTTTTTGTTTCCCATTATTTTGTTTTAGCTCAGATGATTGGTGGTGGTTGTCTGTTTTCTTCCTTTGGTAAGATTTCCGACTCGCTGACCTTTGTGATTGGTTTTTGTTTTGTCTACTTCTTGACGGTTCTTGGTTTTGGTCTTTTTGTTGTGTCCAAAAGGCTTCATTTCGTTTTTGGATTTCTTCTCCAGTCCGTTCATGCAATAGCACAAAATAAGAGGCCCCAAAACTCCCGTATTCTAGTAAGTAATCAGGTAAATGCTTGATTTTTTGCTCTAATGAGCCGATTTTCGCATCATTAGCAAAGAAGCCTTTCAACCGTAGTTGTTCATAGGACCAGTCCCCCACGACAAAGTCATAAACATCTAAAATATCCATATACCGGTCAGCCAACGCTTCAATATCTAATGCATCCCGGTAATTATCTACAAGCACAAATGATTGCCCGTTAATTTCTAAGGTCTCTTGACTCGTTTGTTTGATTTGCGCAATGGGGTAATTAAAACTTGCCCGCTGTTCTTTTAATTCTTCTTGTTTCTTACGACTTAACATGTCATACCTCCTTACGCCTTGTGCGCCTATGAATACCTATAGCGATTCATCGCGACTACTAGTTTGCTGGATCTTATCCGCAATGAGTTCTCGTATAAAGGGTTGTCCCCATAAATAATGTTTTTTATTGATTAGTTCCGTGAAAAACGGCAAATACAATAGGTGGTCGATTGTAATGATTTTCAAAGGTAAATCTGGTGCAAGTTGGTCTAAGTTTTCATTATCTAAGATCATTAATTGCCCAAAAATACGCCCTCTAAATCCTGATCCTTTAATCGGCATAGCTTGCAAATCTGGTCTGAGACTTGCAATTTGCGGGTATATTTGATTCAAATATTCTGAAACAGTACACTCGACCACCATCAAGCGAATCGGATGCGGTAAGGCCTTATGCAAATCATATTTAGATACTGGCCCAGCATGCAGTCCTTGAAGGAATAAGCCCGAATTAACCATAGCAATGTCTGCACCACTGGCTGCTTTCATGGCCAATAAGGTGTCATATTGTAGGGGGGAAAAATGATTTTCATCCGCTGCTAATGCGATGGGTAATTGGCCAACAATTTGGTTTTTCAATTGGCTTTCGCCCTCTTCTAACCACCTGTTGACCTGGATATAGTCTTCATCATAGGCAGAAATGCGGTCAGAAGCAATCAATTCTTCGTCCAATGTGAAATAGCGTGCATAATCGATAATCGCGTTATCTTGTTGAGCATCTGTTGACATTTTGCCAGGGGTATATAAATGTCCTTCATCTTTATTGATTTCAAGGGTTAGATGGCCCATAAATTGTCCGTACTTACCGCCACCAGTTAATAGTGTATGGCCGACCCATTCGCCTTCTGGTAAAACGTGGTGGGTGTGGGCACCGAAAATAGTCAAAATTTCTGGAAATTGCTCAGCGACTTGGCGGTCTGTTGGTAAACCGAGATGACTCAGCAACAGAATACCATCAAAAGATTCATTGCACTTAATGTCCTTTAATACACGTGCGATGCTCAAGAGTGGATCAATCGGGGCCCAGCCAACTACGTCGTAAGAAATTTCAAATGGGGCCGTCATGCCAAATACCGCAAACCGACTGCCCTGATTGGTTTGAATCATGGTGTAGTCTTGGGTATATTTGGGTGGGTGGCCACTTTCTTTATCAAGAATATTGCCTAAAACAACCGGGAAATCAGCTTGTTCATACAGGTTATCTAGAATATCATGCTGACTCCCAATCCCTTCGTTGTTGCCAATTGTCGCAACATCTACCCCAAGTTCATTCATCAAGGTCACCATATTTTGCCCCTGACTAGCTTCTGTAGAAGGATGTTGGCGGTCAACTGCATCTCCAATATCAAAAAGATAATGGGCTTCTCCTTCGCTTCGATGTTTATCTGCTTGTGTTTGATAATAGCGTAAAAATTTCGGCCAGTTCTCCAGATGAGAATGCCAGTCATTTGTATGATAAAAATGAATTATTTCCTTCAAATCAACACCCCAATCATTCTGTATAATCATATCATATTCGTACACTTTTCAACATGTGAAAAACTCGGCCGAGTTTATCAATAATCGATGACGAGAAAAAAAGAGAAGCTATCACATAGATAAACTTCTCCATATTAAATCCTATCCATCCTAATATCAGGTTTAAAAAAGGCAAAGGCTTCCGATGCTTCCCACAATACGCCAATTACGCACAAGTAATTGTTCCCCTTTTGGTCCAGCACAATGATTCTTAACGGCTTTTTTCACACCTATTATTTTTCTAGCATTTTTTGGGCTGTAAAGCCTAGTTTTTTGGTTAGATGAATAAACGTTTCTACATCCTCAGCACTAAATTCTTGGAACATATCTGCGATTAATTGACTGTGTCCGGGGAAAACTTCTGCCATTTTCTCGCGGCCTAGTTTTGTGATTTTAGCATAGATCACTCGACGGTCTTCAGGATTATGCGTACGTTCAACAAAATCCTTATCCTCTAAGCGATCAATCACATAAGTTAAGCTTGATGATGGAATAAGGATACGTTTACCAATTTGCTGGATGGGTTGTGGACCACGATTATATAATAACTCTAGGACTGTAAATTCGTTTTCACTTAAACCTTTCTTACGCATATCTTTTTTAAGCACTTCAAGGATATATTGACTCCCTTTTAAATGGACACGTAAGGCGTGTAAACTTTCAGCTGTTTGCGTCCCGTCATGTTCTGCAGGCATGTTTTCACCTTCTCTTTCATTTCATTGTTCATAAATATACCCAACTTCAAAATATTAATCAAGTGACGTTCTGTAATTGACTCGCTCTTTTGTCCTTCAAAAATGCGACATTTATTTGAGCTTTCGACATTCACAAAAAGTAATCCTCGGGTCAGATACACATTTAGGATTACGGGCAGTGCAGTATTCTCTGCCAAAATAAATAAATTGATGATGGGCATCCCGCCATCTTTCTTTAGGGATTTTCGCCATCAAAGTTTCTTCCGTTTGTCTAACGCTAGCATCCGGGTCGACAATGCCCATACGCTTGGTCACCCGTTCAACGTGAGTATCGACCGCGATTGTTGGGATTCCAAAGGCTTCACTTAGCACGACGTTGGCTGTTTTCCGACCTACACCCGGTAATTGAATCAGTTCTTCCCGAGTTTTGGGTACCTGTCCGTTGAATTCATCACGAATCATGATTGCTGTATTCTTCATATTTTTGGCCTTGTTATGGTAAAGACCAATCGTTTTAATATAGGATTCTAACTCTGCTAAGTCTGCTTCAGCCATATGGTCTGGGTCCGGATACTTGGCAAATAAGTTGGGTGTCACTTTATTGACCGCCACATCAGTCGTTTGCGCGGACATCAGAACCGCTATCACTAATTGGAATGGGGTTTGATAATCCAACATGGTTTTTGGGTTGGGGTATAGTTTATCTAACTCATCCAGTATAGCGATCGTTTCTGCTTTTGTTTTTAAAGGTAATTTGGTCACGGCTATTCCTCCCTCTTGCATATTAAATGATTTTTCTAAAGAATTATTTATTTAACCATTTGGTGACTGGTACCGGTGGGAGGTCTTGGTTTTGCACTTTTTGTTTACTGAAACCTGCTGAATCATTCGCTTGGGCCTGTTTACGTTTAGACCAGTTTAATAAGATACGGTCCATATAATTCAAGGAATAGGCATTGTTTAAGACGGATTCCTTCAAGGCCTCCTTGACAACATCTGGGTCATAACCGTCTTTCTTAAACCAATCACTAATCTTTTGGTACTCAATTGGCGATAATTGACGACCAAATTCGACTTGAATCATGTCGAAAACTTCGCCCTCTTTGGTAGCTTTGGCTTCTTTAAATCGTTCACTTTCGTCTATTTCATCCAATTGGGTGATTTTCTGGTAGAGAGGATCCAAGGAATAATACTCCACCGATTTGCCTTGGTCATTCTTATAAGATGGAATACTTAGAAAGCCTCGTTCAATTAAAGACTGGATCATGTCATAAAGTTGTTGGTCTTTTACATTCATCCGCCGACCAATCAGGGAAATAGCTGGAAAGTCTTCCCCTGCTTGTTGGAAAGTTAGAAAGTGGATTAAAAGCATCATTTCTTCATTTGAAATATTCAACCGGTGGTAGGATTCTAAAATGCGGTTGCGTAGGACTGTATAGTATTCTCTTTGCATGCGGCACCCTTCTTTCATCGTTTTTCTTACTTGTCTATTTCATCTACCGACGTGTTTTTCATTTCTTGAAAAATAGCCCATCTGCTCGAATGCTGTCGCGTCTATTATAATACAAAAAAGTTAGGTCTATAAAGTAACCTAACTTTTTTAATGCACATTTTATCAGATAAAAATTGCGTCTATTATTTAGCCATTTTCCCTTGAACAAATTCACGGATACGTTTCATTGCTTCTGCAAAAGTTTCTTCGTTTGTTGCATATGAAAAACGGATATGGTCTGCCTTACCAAAGGCCACACCAGGCACCCCAACAACATGTGCTTGATCAATGAAGGCATTGGCTAAGTCTGTTACGGATTCGTAGCCACATAATCTAGCAGTTTCAGTTGCATCTGGGAATAGGTAAAATGCCCCTTGCGGTTTGAAATCTAATTTAAAGCCCGGAATCGTTAATACTTCTTCGTAGGCTGCATTTAGGCGGTTTTCAAATTCTTTACGCATGGCTTCAACGGCCTCTTCACGGGGACCTGTTAAGGCAGCTAAGGCTGCAAATTGACTGATACCTGCCGGGTTTGAGTTGATTTGACTAGCCAATTTAGCAAAAGCGCCAACATATTTATTGTCCGCTAAGGCATAGCCTAAACGCCAACCTGTCATCGCATAGGCTTTTGAGAAACCATTAATCACGATGGTATTTTCTTGGACTTCCGGTGAAATAGCTGCAATCGATTGTGCTTGATGACCGTTGTAGACTAAACGGTAGTAGATTTCATCGGCAACTACTAGAATGTTGTGATCTAAGCAGTATTGGGCTACTGCGCGGGCGTCTTCTTCACTCATAATCGCCCCAGTTGGGTTAGATGGTGTATTTAAGACAAGTAATTTTGTTTTGTCAGTGACATGTTGGTCTAACAATTCAGGGGTAATTCTAAAGTTGTCACTTGCTGATGTTTCAAAAATCACGGGTACCCCGTCTGCCATCTTCACTTGGTCCACGTAGCTCACCCAATAAGGTGCTGGGATTAAGACTTCGTCCCCCTCGTTTAATAGGGATTGGAAAGTGTAGTACAAGACCATTTTCGCCCCGTCGGCAATAAAGACTTGGTCTAACGTGTAGTTGACCTTATCGTATTCATTATGATAGTCAATGATGGCTTGCTTCAAGTCTATGATCCCTGTTGAATCAGTGTAATGGTGACCGCGCCCAGCAAACATATCCTCTTTTACTTGTTCTAAGATATAGTTTGGGGTGTTAAAATCTGGTTCCCCTACCGCTAGCGAGATGACGTCAATTCCTTGTGCTTTTAGTGCACGAGCCTTAGCTGCAGCAGCTGATGTTTGTGACCCTTGCATTTTTTTAATTCTATTTGCTAATTCCATAGCCTCATTCCTCCTATAAGTCGTTGATGGTTTCGTACCATTCACCAGTTGTTGCATTGATGTAATGGTAGCCAAGACGGCCGTCTGCATCTGTGAATGAAACTTCCCACACGAATGTATCATTTTCGATACCGAGGTTGGCTGTTCTTACATTGACATCAGGCATTTCGTATTTTGTCAGTGAATAGGCGTTATCTTCGTTTACCATCTCATCTACAAAGCCCATTTTCTGGTACTCAGTATCGGGTTGATAGGCAAAATAAACTTGGCGCCCTTCACTATTTTCGCCCATAACGGCATAATACGTTTCATCTTTGTTAAATACATAAAAATCAGTGATATTGGTTAGGCCTACATCCTTTGCGACTTTCGTGGTTTCTGCTTCTGCTCTAGCCACCATTTGTTGCGAATTCGTGTAAATATAGGTGGACCCTACCAAATAAATTACCATTACGGCGATCAAAATGGAAAATAATTTGCGTTTCATGATCTCTTACCCCTTTTGTAGGTCTATTCTAACATAGTTTTAATCTATCCGCTTCAATTCCTGAAGTTTTACCGTCTGCATGTTTAAAGCATCCGGCATCACATTAGCAATTTGGTCAGCATAGGCTGCCTTTTCTAGCCGCTTATCCAGTGAGATAAAGATGGCATCTTGGCTACCCGACGCGGCCATCCGACCAAAGATTTGTGTTAAATTCATTAACATTTCCGGTAAGGCCACATCATCAAAGTAGTTATCGCCAAGTGATTTTAGATAGTCTTGCTTGGCTAATTCATCTGGCGTATCTGGCGCTGAGAACGGCAGTCTGGTTAGGACAAAAGCGTCCGTTTTGGCATTAAGATGGACCCCTTCTTGAAAGCTAGCCAAAGCGAACAATATGGCTCGTGAACTGGCTTCATACTGACGGGCTAACCGGTCTAGATTGCGTTGATTATTTTGGACAATCAGATTGCCATAATCAGACCGAGTCATCCGCTGCTTCATTTCAAATTGCGTTGCCCGCATCAAAGACCTAGACTGGAAGAAAACTTGGATTTTTTGCATGGCTTTTCGATTGGTCCATAGGGTTTCCACCAAATCAGCAATCACCATAGCAGCCTGGTCCTCATTGTATTTGTCGATAGAGTGGTAGTCTTTCAGATAATAGCCACGAACTTGATGGTCCCGGCCTTGGACTAATTGCTGGGTGTAAGAATCTTCCATGAAAGAAAACCATGCAAAGTCCTCGATACCAAATAATGACTGAATCATATTTTTAGACCGGACGATTTCAAGTGACGCTGATACCAATAACATTTGGCTTGGAATCGCTTGGAATATAGCCGCTAAATGAGCCTGACTCGTGTACAATTTGCGGTCAATGGTCACTTGAACATTGTGTTTGCCGAAATTGACTTGTAAGTCCGCGTAATAATTTTTGCTAGGTTCGGTCGTTTCTAGCCAGATTTGAATCGTGTAATCATATTGGTTTAATTGGCCAAGTAATTGCTGGTAGGCCCGCTTGGTCAATATCTCCATTTGATATAGCTGTCTGCCAATGACCTTCAACGGTGACACCATCTTAGACATGGCTGTAATCGCCTTTTGGGCTGATTCTCGCCAATCGGCCACTAGATAATAGTCATAGGCAATATAATAGGATTTTTGTGCCGTATGCCGTTGGTAGTAAGATTTGGTTTGGAATTTATCCGAAATTTGATCGATGAACCGGTCTAAATTGCCCCAAGCATCCTGTAAATTCTGCTCTACATGGTAGAGTTTGTCGACTGCCTGGATTTTCACATTGTTGGTGACTACCTTGTCCATCAACCGGTGCACCATTCGTTCCATCGCCGTCAAAGTTTCCTCCACCTCTTTCGATTGGAGGGTCTTAATCTGTTGTTGGTGGACGGTTACTGGTAATTGATGGCATTCGTCAATAATGACCTTAGCTTTTTCTGTCAAAATAGCTTGGTTAATTAAATCTTGGTAATGGTAGACAAAGTAAGCGTGGTTTAAAATCACGATGTCTGCAGACTTGGCTTCCGTCACATGTCGCTCATAGAAAGCATATTCTGCCCACTTTTGAATTTCATCATTTCGGCTGCCTTTTGATTGGCGGTTGACATTTTGCCAATAGACTTCATTGTTCAAGCCAGGATTCAGTTCATGCAAGTCACCTGTTTCAGTTTCATGCAACCAGACAAAAAGTGCCACTGAAATTAAGACATCTCGTTTTAAGGCCGCTTCCGGATGTTGCTTTAACTGTTGAGTGTATTTCTGCAATTTCGTCAATTGGATAAAGTGGTTTTGCCCTTTTAAAATAACTGTTTTCAAGGGTTTTCCTAATAAATTGGCCGCTAATTGGACCGTTTTATCCAAGAATTGGTGCTGTAAGACCACTGTTGAGGTTGAAATGACCACTTGTGTTTGATCATCATTTACCCCAGACCTAGCCCCAGTTTGTTGACTAACCAAATCGTCAGCAGTCAAGGCAGACACCACGTAGGCCAAGGATTTTCCTACTCCTGCATTGGCCGTTAGAAAGGCATATTTAGGTCTTTTATTCGTATCTGAAGAAGAAGTGGTCGCTTGCTCATGGAAAAATGGTGCTACATCTTTGATCATGGCCTTTTGAAGGGGCGCTAAACTTACCCCGTGATTGGCTTCAATCACTTTTAAATCACCAGCTTGTAAATAGCTAGCTTCTTTTGCACCAAAGCCAGCAGGAAAAATATGAAAATTGGCTAATTTTGGATTCAAGGCAAATGGCGCGATGTATTCGTAAGGACGTTTGGCTCCTTTGTGGTCTTTAAACCATAAAGCCATGTAGTCGCCGGTTTGCCCAATAAAATAATGTAAGAATGGCTGAAGCTGGGCGAATAACTCGGCTGGCATGGTGGCTACTTTTTCCTGACACATAATCAAAATTTGGGCGGTCGCCACTGCATCATCAATGGCCGTGTGGGCATTCTCAAGTTGGATGCCGTGGGCTAGACAGAATTCACCTAGTTTATAGGAATCTGCCGTTGGGAAAAGAGTCCGCACCATTTCCACAGTATCTACCCGGTCATGGGTCATAGCCGGGTAGCCGTGGGCTTGGAAGCTCTTGTCTAAAAATTTGTAATCAAAGCCTATATTATGGGCAACAATGACCGTATTGGAAAGCTTTTGCCAAAGGATTTCTGCAACTGCTTCAAACTTTGGCGCCCGCTTGACTTGTTCATTGGTAATACCGGTCAACTTGGTAATTTCACGTGGAATTTCTTGATTAGGAAAGATATCCGTAGCAAATTGATCCACAACCTGCCCGTTCTGAACAAAGGCCACCCCAATTTGAATAATGCGGTCCCCATTATCATATGTAGATCCTGTTGTTTCTAAGTCCAGAACTGCATAAGTGGTTGTCACTTCTAACACCTTCCTACAATTAAATTTCGTTTATTTGATCATGATGGGTATCTAGATAAGCTAATAAAGCTGCTCGGTCATTCACCACATCTTGGGCCACAACCGCCTGCTCTAAAAATTGGAGCATACGGCCAATCGCCCGTTTATTTTCTGGATTGATTTCTTGAATAATGTCTTGGCCGTTTAAGGCTAAATCACGCAAGGATTGAATTGGTAATTGGTCGAATAAAGCATGAATTGCTTGGACATTGGCTTTCTTAAAAATGGTTACAAAACCTTCTTGACCAGCCGCTTGCTGCGCTTCAATGAAGGCTTCTACTAAGAGAAGTTTCTCTCGGTCACGTCCATATAAATCAACTAGGGTCCATTCAGCTGCTTGGGACCGGTATACCAAGATATCTAAGTAAGCAAGGATATCCTTTTGGGCTTGGTTAGACAATTTCCAATCCTTGGCGAATTGGCGGACTTGTTGTTGAATAGCCGCCAAATCTTCCTTGTCATTTAGTTGAAAGGATCGCCAAAAGAATAAGGCCCAGGCAAAGTTTTCGTTTGGGATTTGGATTTGGTCACTCGTATGATCTAGTAAATCTGTGAAAACAGTCTTGTAATCCGCTAAAAAGGGTACATACTGAATTAAATCTGTTTCAAGAAAATAGACTAATCCTCTGTGCCAATTGACACCAACCCACAGTTTGTTCATTTCAACCGCAATTCGTTCAACTGCAATATGAACTAAAATCCTAGCGTTTTCAGCGATTGCTGTTAATGTTTGTGGCTCAATATGAAAGTCAAGTTGACTAGCAAAGCGAACGCCTCGCATCATGCGGAGACCATCTTCATTAAACCGGTCATGTGGGTTACCCACAGCCCGGATAACTTGGTCAGCTAAATCCTTTTGCCCATGGAAATAATCCACTATCTTGTGGTCAGGATTCATAGCCAAAGCATTAATGGTAAAGTCACGGCGTAATAGATCTTCTTCTAAGTTTTGAACAAAGGTTACCTTGTCCGGGCGACGGTAATCTTGATAGGTTGATTCGGTTCTAAAGGTAGTGATTTCATAGGTTTCACCTTCAAACCAAACCATAATCGTCCCATGATCTAAGCCCACATCAAAATGACGTGGGAAAAGGGCTTGAACTTCAGCTGGATAGGCAGAGGTAGCGATATCTACATCATGGATAGGCAAGTCTAATAGCAAGTCCCGCACAGCCCCACCCACAAAGTAGGCCTCGTAGCCAGCCTCGTTGAGGGTATGAATAATCGGTGCTGCTTTGGTAAATTCTTGACTATTAGTCATCTAACAAGTGCTCCAAACCATAGATTAAACCGTCTAATTGACCCACTTTTTCGACTGCCAATGCTACGCCGGGCATGTAAGAGTTACGGTCGAATGAATCTTGACGGATAGTTAAGGCTTCCCCCACACCACCGAATTGTACGATTTGATGTGAGTTGTAGCCTGGTAAACGTAATGAATGGATGCGGATGCCGTGGAAGTCAGCGCCACGTGCGCCTGACATTGATTCTGTTTCATCTGGATGTCCAGAAACATGCTCACCGCGTGCTTCATAAATTAATTTAGCTGTTTTTTCAGCGGTACCACTTGGGGCATCTAATTTTTGATTATGGTGAATTTCAGTTATTTCAACGTCTGGTAAGTATTTAGCCGCTTTAGCAGAGAAGACTTGCATCAAGACTGAACCAATGGCAAAATTTGGTGCAATTAAACCACCTAGTTTTTTTGCTTCAGATAAAGCCGTTAATTCTTCAATTTCTTCATCAGTGAAACCAGTTGTCCCAACTACTGGGTGGATATCATGTTCAATATAGTATTTAGTGTTTTCATAAGCTGCAGCCGGAATTGTAAAGTCGATTGCGACATCGATATCTACAGCTGCAATCGCTTCTTGAATACTTTCAAAGACTGGTGCCTTGTCTGACCATTCAGCCACCCGGTCTGCTTGCTTATTTAAATCGTTGTTGGCTAAAGCGACCAATTCGAACCCTTCATGGTTAATGACCATGTTGGCTGCTGTGGAACCCATTCTACCTAAAAATCCTGTTACTAATACGCGCATAATCCTGCCTCCTAAAATTCTCATTCTCTATGGTTCATTTAATCTGACTCGTGTGTATCCTAGCATTTTAATTAAAAACCTTCGTTTTCGGCCAACCAATCTTGTAAACTTTCATAAACATCTTGGAAGTCTGGTCTTTGGACTAAATCACTTTGGTTTTTAAAGATTGCTTCAATTTGGCGCCAATTCCCTGCTTCTCGTAAAAAGTCGAAATAGTCATGTAAGAAGGACGTATCTTCTTTCAACTGCGGGTAAGCATCGGTGTAGGCTTGGTTAGCAAAGTCAAATTCTTCTAGCTCTTGGAAGACTTTGGCCTTCATCCAAACATATCGGTCGAACTCGATCCCTTTTTCATCCATATCTTGAATCAAGGCTCTGGCTGTTCCGTAGTCTCCGTCATCAATCAATAATTGCAGTAGCAATACTAAAGCCTGGCCATAGTCAGGATCGATATCTAAAGCCAATTCCAATGCCTCACGAGCTGTTTCCCGGTTACCAATTTGTTGAGCAAATTCAGCCTTTTGGAAATACAAACGAGCTTCATATGGATTCACCAAAATAGCCTTGTCAATCATTTCCAAAGCCCCGTCATGGTCATGAAAGGCATTCTTTACTTGAGCAAAAACCGCTAGTAACCCATCCGATAATTTATCGTCTTCATACAAGGCTTCTAAAATGGTATTGGCTTTTTCAAAGTTTTCCGTTTCCACATAATAGAAGGCTAGTTGTTCTTGTTGCTCATCTGTCCGATCATTTTCAGGTGTCGCTTCAATTAATTCAATGGCTTCTTCAAAGTCCCCAGTTGCCGCCTTAGCATAAGCAAAATGGGCTTCAATAGTCTCAAATAAAGATTCTGGCGTTTCCTCAGACTGCAATAACCGCTCATATAATGGCAAGGCTTGTTGGAATTCACCCTGTTGGAACCGTAATTCCGCAATCCCGTATAAAATTACCGGTTGGTTTGGCGCTAATTCCCGCGCTTCACTCAATTTGACCAAGGCCACTTCCGGCAAATTGTACATTTGGTAAGCATCCGCCTGTAATAACAAAGCATCCACATACAAGGGACTCTCTGGCGTAATTTTCAATAACTCATCAATCGATTCTTCCACTTGACCATTATCCAGGGCTAATTCCCCCTTCAATAAAATCCAAGAATCTTCCTCAGGAAATCTGTTTTCTCCCACTGTATAAATCTCATTGGCATAATCCACAAAGCCTAATTGCGCCAGGCTGTATCCCGTTTGCGCCATGACTTGGGCATCTTCTTTATCAAGCTGTTCTAAGATTTTTTCAAAAACCACATTAGCCTTTTCAATCTCATTTTGCTGTATATACGTAATAAATTCATTCACTAATTGGTCCAAAAGATCCAACCCCCTATACCTAGCCTATTTTAGCACAATTCATTAGGTAAAATCTTCCACCAGGTCTATAATTCCTCTCCTTTTGAAAAAGAGTTACCAGACCCCACGCTGACAAGCGGGCTCGAAAAAAAGAAGCCTCATTAATTAGACTTCTTCTTAAATACTATTCTATTCACTATAGGGACTTGCCACTTGGGTCACAGGGTATAAAAGGTTTTAATCCCTTCCACCAACAATACTTGTCCAACTTTGGTGATCACAACCGCCTCAACCCTTGCAATCGCAAACAGCTTAGCCAATAAATCTTGACTGGCTACCTGGGCCTTACCATGGACAATAGCTAAGCTAATGGTATACCCATGGATTTAAATACAATTTCTGCCAAATTCTTCACCTTCTGTATGTCACAAGATAAAAACTAGACAGTCTGACCGGGAATTAATTTAATAGGCAGGACATACCGATTATCCGCGTCCTTTTTGACCTTAAGTGAGTGGTCAATTTGCTGCAAGAGGACATCCACTAATAATTCGGCCAGGTCTTTAATGGGTTGGGCAATCGTCGTTAATTGCGGTACGTAAGTTTGAATGAAATCTGTCCCGTCATAGCCCACCAATTTCAAGTCGTCCGGAATGGCTATCCCTAATTCCTGTGCAGTATTCATGACCAACATAGCCGTTAAATCATCAGAACAGAAAATGGCATCCGGTGCCTCTTCAAGTAATAAGGCCTTGATTCTCAATTGCTTTCTAATTTGTGAAAAGTCCTTTGGAATCTTAGTCACTTGCCCTTCCAACCCATGAGCCTTGGTCACATCCATAAAAGCCTTGTAACGAAAATAAGTCGGCGAATTGGGATCATTGGCCCCGGTAATCATCCAAGGCTTGGTCGGTCGCCCCTTAAGCAGGGTTTCTGTCGCCAACTTCCCGCCTAGATAGTTGTCAGAGGACACTATAGGAATATTCTCCCCGATATACCGGTCGAAAGAAATTACAGGCGCAGTAACCCGCTCGTAATCCGCATAATTCAAATTATGGGCACCCGCAATAATCCCTTCCACTTGGTTGGATTGGAGCATATTCAAGTACTCAGCTTCCTTGCCAGCATCTCGCTCGCTATTACAGATGATGGTCTTATACCCCTTGGCAAAAAGGATTTGCTCCAGGTGATTGACCAATTCTGCGTAAAAAATGGTGTCGATATTTGGAAAAATCAAGCCCACCAACTTAGTCGACTTGCCTTGTAAACTCCGCGCCAATGAATTTGGATAATAATTCAATTCTTTCATGGCTGCATGAACTTTATCAATGGTTTGTTGGGATAAATAACCCTTTTGATTGATGACGCGACTCACTGTTGTTACTGAAACACCAGCTAAAGTTGCTACATCTTGTAACTTTGCCCGCAAGGTTCTTCCCCCTTATTCATTATTTTTGCATTGGGTATACCAGGTCGTTGTCAGTTCCATCAGCAAAAATATGTGTTTGTTGGTTAGATAGTGTAAAAATTCTTGAAGACATCACATAAGCACCATCGTTCACGAAAATCTCTAAAACAGATGTATCCGCAAAGACATTCACAGTCACTTTTTCTTGCCCAGCTAGGTCAAGCGTTCGACTTGTGCCAAAGTCTTCAGCAAAAACTGTCCCCATATCACTTCTATCAAGTTCTATTTTACCATCAATTGTATCAATGGATAAGGTAACACAGTGGTTTTTATCTGCGTCTGCATATAATTCAATGGTCGCTCGTTTATTCGCCACTACTTCAAAGGCATATTCGAAGGTGTTTTGGGATACTTCAATATGGTCAGTGAAGGATTGTGGGTCCTGTCTTATGGCCAAGGTCTCTTTAACTGGGTACTGATACAAATGACCATCTTGAATACGAAATTCTTTGATTAAACTTAAAGCGCCTTGGTAACCGTATTGGTCCGTTGGATAATCAATTTCCGGGAGACCTAACCAAGAAACGCCTAGCACTCGCCCGTCAGGTGCATTGATCAATTGACTAGCATAGACATCAAAACCGTAGTCTAAATTGTGTAATTGACCAGGGTTTTCCAACTTCCCTTCTGCAGTAAAAGCGTCCGCAACTAGGTAAGCATTAGGATAGATATTTTGATAGGTTAACTGGTCTTGGTCGATTCCTTGGGGACAGAAAGTGACAAAGACTTTACCGTCCACTTGGTTGATATTTGGACATTCAAACATGTAAGCAGAATCCGCTTGAGGTATTGCTAATTCACTGTGGTAAGTCCACTGATTCAGATTGGACGGGGCTGCTTGGTATAAATACAAGGTCCCCCGCTCGTCAGCTTTTCTTTGACCGCCTATCACTAACCATGATTTACCGTGTGCTGTAAAGTACATGGGGTCACGGAAGTGGTCAGTAGCCTGGTCAATTTCATCAATGATCAGTTCTTTTTGACCAAGTGCCCCTGTTTCAGGATTAAGAGTCACGGTATTTTGTTTTGGATGACGCACCCAATTTTTGTCCCGGACATTCCCCGTATAAAATAATCTTAAGTTGTCACCATCAGCAATTGCTGAACCTGAATAAGCACCGTGCGCGTCTAAATAATTATCAGGCAGAAGTGCTAACCCTTTTTCCTCCCAGTGGATCAAGTCCTTAGAGGTTACACGGTACCAAGATTTCAGGCCATGAATTGGGCCAAAGGGATAATATTGGTAGAAAAGTTGCCATTCTCCGTTTATATATGAAAAACCGTTTGGGTCGTTGATCAGTCCAGTTTTGGGTTCTAGGTGAAAATAGTTGCGCCAAGGTGATTGGTCCGCTAATTCATTGAGTGCTGTGACATAGTCCTCTGGCCAGTCAGCATAGTTTCGGTATCGGTCTGCTTGGTCAAAGCTGTGTAATTTAAAAGACATGT
Source organism: Aerococcus sp. NPDC058936 (assembly GCF_042741995.1). Classification (NCBI taxonomy): domain Bacteria; kingdom Bacillati; phylum Bacillota; class Bacilli; order Lactobacillales; family Aerococcaceae; genus Aerococcus; species Aerococcus sp. NPDC058936. The sequence goes on from NZ_JBHYKZ010000004.1 coordinate 21,831, forward strand.
GTATCCTCCTAATAAATGATGGATTCCGGCATCCTCATTTTCGCGTTTATGATGGTACCATTTTAAGCATAACTCAGAAAAATAGCAAGCGTTTCCACGTTAGATATCCCTATTTTTCAATGGCGTTATATATAAATGAAATATTTTATGTCAAACGTTTGACATATTACCGTTCGCCTGTTAAAATTCTAAACAAGTAAATGAAAACGCTTAAATTTACAAAACATATCTGAAGAAAAGAGGTAAATATCATGAATCATAAAGATGTAGCCAAACGTATCCATACAGCTTTGGGAAAAGACAATGTTGTCACTGCTGCCCACTGTGCGACCCGTTTACGTTTAGTGGTGAAAGATGAAGAAAAGATTGACCAAGATGCCTTGGATAATGATCCAGATTTGAAAGGGACCTTTAAAGCAAATGGTCAATATCAAATTATCGTAGGACCTGGTGATGTGAATAAGGTATATGAGGAATATACAAAAATCGCCGACATTAAGCCTGCGTCCCAAGAAGAAGTAAAAGAAACAGCTAAAAGTCAGGGTAAACAAAACCCAGTTATGGCAGTCATTAAGGTATTATCGGATATTTTCGTTCCATTAATTCCGGCTCTAACAGCCGGTGGTTTGATTATGGCAGTCAACAACGTCCTAACAAGTGAAAACTTATTTGGACCTGAAGCCCTAGTGGCCATGTATCCAGCCTGGGCTGATTTTGCTGACATGATCAACATGTTCGCATCTGCTGCCTTCGCCTTTTTGCCTGTTTTAATTGCCTTCTCAGCAACCAAACGATTTGGTGGTAACCCTTATCTTGGGGCTACTATGGGGCTAATCATGGTGATGCCACAATTAATCAATGGTTACGACGTAGCCAATGTGACGGCAGCAGGTGAAATGCCCGTATGGAATATTTTTGGTTTAGAAATTGCGCAAGCAGGTTACCAAGGTCAAGTATTGCCTGTTATCGGGGTTGCTTGGATATTAGCTAAATTGGAAACCTTCTTCCATAAATATTTGAAAGATGCCATCGACTTTACCTTTACGCCAATGTTAACCGTCATCTTAACAGGTATGATTACCTTTACAGTTGTAGGACCAGTCCTACGTACCCTATCTGATTTATTACTAAACGGTATTGTAGAAGCGATTACTTACCTAGGCGCATTTGGTTATGGTGTATTCGGTCTATTCTACTCAGCAATTGTATTGACAGGTTTACACCAATCATTCCCCGCAATTGAAACTGCCCTAATTGCAGATGTTGCGACGACAGGTGGTAACTTCATTTTCCCAATTGCATCAGTAGCCAATGTTGCTCAAGGTGCAGCGACCTTAGCCGTATACTTCATCACTAAAAATGAAAAAACTAAAGGTTTGGCGACATCATCATCTCTATCTGCCATGCTAGGGATTACTGAACCAGCCATGTTCGGAGTCAACTTGAAATTGAAATACCCATTCTTCATCGGGTTAATCGCTTCAGGTATTGCCTCAGTCATTTTAGGGATTTTTAACGTTCGTAGTCAGTCGTTAGGACCTGCAGGTGTGATTGGTTTCGTTGCCATCATCCCACGCTTTATACCAACCTTTATGCTTGCCATCGTCGTATCTATCGTGATTGCATTCGTAGCCACATACATTTACGGTAAATCTCTTTCAAAAAAAGAGGCAAAAGATGCCCAAGCTGAGAAAGAAAAAGAAGCAAAAGTAGTTGCTGCTCATGAAACTGAAGAAACAGTACCTACCTCAGAAACAAACACCTTATCAGGTGAAAGCACTGGCCTAATAAGCGACAATAAGACGATTGTTGCACCACTCGCTGGTAAGGTCACTGCCCTAGAAAATGTTAATGATCCCGTATTCTCACAAGGCATGATGGGCCCTGGATTAGCCATCGTCCCTGATTCAAGTGGCAATGTATACGCACCTATTTCAGGTAGTTTAACTATCGCCTCTGAAACGGGCCACGCTTATGGTTTAGTTAGTGACTCCGGTCTAGAAGTTTTAATTCATATCGGTATTGATACAGTGAACTTAAATGGTCACGGTTTTACCAGTGAAGTCCAACAAGGTGATCAAGTCAACAAAGGTGACCTATTAGGTAGCTTTGACCTAGCAGTAATTAAAGAAGCTGGTTATGACCCAGATGTTATGGTACTTGTCACAAATGCAAATCAATATGAAAATGTTGAAGTAATTGCGGACGGTCAAGTAGCTGAAAAAACAGCTATTATCGAAGTAAAATAGTCTAGACAATAACAAAGCAAATTAGGAGGTTGGACAATAGTCCAGCTTCCTTTTTCGTGCATATCTTGCGATTTCCAAGCTAATTCAGGACAGCGTCATCGTTACCTATCCTGATAGCTTCCACTGGCTCCTCCCATCATGGAGCCCATATTCTTACTACTTTTTGGTCTATTTGACCAAAAAGTACAAATAAAAAAGCCGCTGATGTCATAGACATCAACGACGTTCTTTGAAATCTTATTTAACTGCATCTTTCAATGCTTTACCAGGTTTGAAAGCTGGTACTTTGCTTGCAGGGATTTCGATTTCATCGCCAGTTTGAGGGTTGCGACCTTTACGCGCTGCGCGGTCACGAACTTCAAAACTACCAAAACCGATTAATTGAACTTTTTCACCGTCAGCTAAAAATGCTTCGATTTGTTCGAAAACTGCATCTACAACTGGTGCTACATTTTTTTTAGAATCACCTACTGCATTTGCAACGTTTTGTACTAATTCTGCTTTATTTGCCATTCTAATTTCACCTCCTCCGAAATTCTTTCGGATATATTTATTCTAGAATAAATATATGGGATAATCGAAATGTCTCTCAGATAATCCTTTTATAGAATACCATACAAACCGCTATATAACAACGTTTTTGGTTAAAAATACGCGTATTTTTAACCTTTTTTGTTATTTTCTGTTTCTTGTGATAATTTGAATAGGCGTGCCTAAAAAATCAAAAGATTTTCTAATTTGATTTGAAAGAAAGCGCTCATATGAGAAGTGCATAAGCTCTTCGTCATTGACAAATGCCACAAAAGTTGGCGGTGCAGTTTTGACCTGTGTTAGGTAATAAATACGTAATTTTCTGCCCTTGTCAGACGGTGCTGGGTTAATACGAATCGCATCAACCAATACCTCATTCAATAATGATGATTGAACACGACGGTTGAAGTTACCATGAACGTGGGCAATCATTTCTGGTAGTTGCACTAAACGTTGTTTGGTTTCGGCAGATACGAAAATGATTGGTGCATAGTCGATAAACTGGAACTCACGACGAATGTCATCAGTGAATTTCTTCATGGTATGGTTGTCTTTTTCAAGAGTATCCCATTTGTTTACCACAATAATAATTCCGCGTCCTGCTTCATGGGCATAACCAGCGATCGTTTTATCTTGATCCCGGATACCTTCTTCAGCATTTAAGACAACTAGACACACTTGAGCTCTTTCAATTGCACGCATGGCACGCATCACTGAATATTTCTCAGTTGCTTCGTATACTTTACCACGTTTACGGATACCTGCTGTATCAATAATTTTATAAACTTGTCCGTCATCCTCGAAAGATGTATCGATTGCGTCACGAGTTGTCCCCGCTACGTTCGATACGATTACACGGTTCTCACCTAAAATCGCATTGACCAAAGAAGATTTACCTACGTTTGGACGGCCAATTAGGGCGAATGAAATAGTATCATCGTCATCATCATTTTCAATATCGTCTGGTGCCAAGTGGAATACTTCTTCTAGTATGTCCCCAATACCTAAACCGTGAGAGCCAGAAATTGGGTATGGATCGCCTAAACCTAATGAATAGAAATCATAAATTTCCGCTCTTTGTTCAGGGTTATCCACCTTGTTTACTGCCAGTACGACAGGTTTATCTGTCTTACGTAACATACTGGCTATTTGCGAGTCTGTCTTTGTCACACCTTCACGGACATTAGTCATCATGATGATAACATCTGCTTCTTCCATAGCAATTTCAGCTTGCAAGCGAATTTGTGTCATGAAATCTTGATCGTTAAATTCGATACCACCAGTATCAATTACATTTAATTGTTTTCCTAACCATTCACCCTGTGCATAAATTCTATCACGGGTAACGCCAGGTTCATCTTGGACAATTGAAATTCGGTCGCCAACAATGCGGTTAAAAATGGTAGATTTTCCCACGTTTGGACGGCCGACAATGGCAATTGTTAAATTAGACATCGTTTTGCCTCCTTTCAATAGCAAACATTGAAATAAAAAAGGTAGGCGAGTTTCCCCAACCTACCATCAAACCAAACTTATGGTTTATTAATAAAATTATTCGTTATCGTCGCCGAAATCGAAGTTTTTCAATTGGTCACCTAATAAGTCACCAAAAGTGAAACCTGATTCATCGTCAGATGATGCTTGAGCAGCATTGTTACGACGGTTGTTGTTTTGTTTACGAGGTTTGCTTTGACGTTTTTCTTCGCGAGGAGCAGCAGGTTGTGCAGATGCATCAACTTCTGGCGCTTCTTCTAAAGCTTTGATTGATAATGATAAACGTTCGTTTTCAGCATCAACGTCTAAAACTTTAACTTGGATAGCTTGACCCTCTGTCAATTTATCAGCTGGTGTAGCAATGTGGTCGTGAGAAATTTGAGAGATATGTACTAAACCTTCAACACCTGGGAATACTTCTACGAATGCACCGAAGTCAACTAAACGACGTACAGTACCTTCTAATTCAGCACCTTTAGGCGCTTTTTCTTCAATGTTTTCCCATGGTCCTGGTTGTAAAGCTTTAATAGATAGTGAAATACGTCCACGTTCTTCGTCAACTGAAAGAACTAATACTTCAACTTCTTGTCCTTCGCTTAATACATCTGAAGGATGGTTAACGTGTGCTTGAGCGATTTGAGAGATGTGTACTAAACCATCGATACCACCTAAATCAATAAATGCACCGAAGTTAGCCAAGCGAGCTACTGTACCTGATACTTTATCGCCTTCTTGGAATGAGTTTAATTTTTCTGCACGTTCAGCGACGCGTTTTTCAGCAGCGATTTCTTTGTGAGATAAGATTAAACGATTTTCGCTAGGTTCAATTTCAACAATTTTAACTTCTAATTCTTGGCCTTTGTATGGAGAGAAATCGTCAACGAAAAAGTCTTCAACCATTGAAGCTGGGATGAAACCACGTACACCCGCATCAACAACTAATCCACCTTTAACTACGCTCTTAACTGGAACAGTGATAGTTTCACCGTTTTCAGCTTTAACTTCTAATTCAGCCCATACTTTTTTCGCTTCGATACGACGGCGAGAAAGTAAGAATGAACCATTTTCTTTTTCTTTGATTTGTTTAATAACAACTAACTCTAAAGTGTCGCCAACTTTAGCAACTTCTTCGATTGAGTCAATTGGTTGAGCAGATAATTCTTTGAAAGGAATAACCCCTTCAACACCTGCGCCTTCGATACCAACAATTACTTGGTTATCGTCGATTGATAATACTTCACCTGTTACTGTATCACCAATTTTTACTTCTACTGATTCTGCAAGAATCTCTTCCATTGATGGAATTTCTTCATTATTTTGATTTTGTTCAAATTCGTTTGACATACTCTAAATCCTCTCCTAAATGTACTACCTCATTCGCACTAAGCCAATGATCAATTATTATTATATCAGTTATTTAAACTATATTCAACATTTTTTCCTCAGAGATAATAAAAGAGGTAGAATTCGCTTGAATTTTACCTCTTTTTGTGGTTGATAGTATTTTATGCAATATGAATTATGCAATCACACGTTGGATTTCAGCTAATATAGACGCTTCTACTTCTTCAAGTGTTAAATCAGATGAATCTAACATGATCGCATCGTCTGCAGGCACTAATGGGCTATCTTCTCGGGTCGAATCATACAAGTCCCGACGCTTAATATCTTCAATCAAGTCTTCAAGATTCATTTCTGAATAACCCTTGGCTTGATTTTCTAAAAATCGACGACGCCCACGTTCTTCAGCAGATGCGGTTAGAAAGATTTTCACTTCTGCATCCGGCAATACAACCGTCCCAATATCACGGCCATCCATTACAACGCCTTGGCCATTTTGGGTGTAGGCTCTTTGTTTTTCAACAAGGACTTGGCGTACTTCAGAAACTGCCGAGTAAGCAGAAACTGCTTTTGAGATACGGTCTGTACGAATGGCCTCTGACTGGTCCTGGCCGTTAACTAAGACGCGCTGGCCATTGTCTCCTGGTTCAAAGGTAATATCACTCGCTTCAGCCAAGACTTTCAATGCACCAGCGTCCTCAGCTTGAATGTGTTCATCAAGGGCTAGTAATGTAATTGCCCGGTACATGGCGCCTGTATCTAAGTAAACATAGGCTAATTTTTTAGCAATTTTTTTGGCAATTGTACTCTTGCCAGACGATGCTGGTCCATCGATTGCGACTTGAATCGCTTTAGACAATCTGTCCACCACTCTTTCATTCTATTAATTTACACGTAATACGGTTCCAGGTCCTATGCTAGAACTTTGTGTTAAACCGTTTAATTCAAGTAATTCATCTAGGGTCATACCGTTGTTCACTGCAATCCGATATAGGTTATCCCCTGCTTGAACAGTATAAGTACCTGTTGACTCAGACACACTTTCAGAAGAAGCTGATTCTTCTTCGGCTGCTACTGCTTGTGATTCAGCAATTGAAGCTGATTCAGCGGCACTTTGCGCTGCGGCTTCTGACGCTGCTACTGCTGCATTTGACTCAGCTACACTAGCTGCGATACTTGAAGATTCTTGTTCAGAAGCTATGCGAGCTGATTCTGATTCTGAGGCAGCTACTGCGCTTTCTGAGGCAGCAATTGATTCAGAGACAGATTCGGAAGCTGAAATAGATGCTGACTCACTGGCTTTTGAAATTGATTCAATATTTTGGGTTTTAGAAATCATGACTTGCTCAGTTGATTCCGGTTCAGGCACTTTGTCTTCATTATTCATATAGGCAATCAAAAGGAACGGTACAACTATCATTACAAATAGCAAGAAGGCAATTACTTTTGATGTTGTCGATATCGTATCTTGGTTGTTCTTCTTATTGCGAGCCGTTCTCGTATACTTTTGATTTTTTAAATTCTCAAATTCGCCGAACCCTTGATTCTGAAAGTCATCACTTGTAGGGGGGGTTTGGTCAGAAGATGCTGAACTGTCTTTTTCTGAAGCCTGTTCAGTTTCTACTTCTATATTTTCTTGATTTTTTTTCGTCAACTTGTCCCAGAATTTCATCCATATACCCCTTTCTTAACACTAAGAATTGTACCATGAACCCCTTTCTATGTCAGTATTTCTTTAGGCAATTTAACAAAACTTTATGGACCCATTTCAAGATAATAATTGCTGCAAACGTTGGGTCCACATTTCCCTGAAATCACCATCATGCTCGTCTTTTTCAACTGTTACTCTATTCGGTAGGGCCATTAAGTCTTGCCATATCGGTTGACTGTCATAGTCAGGTTGGCAATTACTGCAACATAATTCTGGTCTGTCCACTACCAGTTCATCAGCTTGATCTAATAGGAAAGTCCGGTAACACTGGTCATTAGCCATTAAATCTAACATTTGGTAGATTTGCCGCAACCGTTCCTGACGAAGTTTTTGGGCATGTACTTTTGCTGTTTGGTAATCAGTAAAATGATGGCGATAAAAGTACAACATGGCACTTATGCTATCTGGGTATTGGTCCACTTCACTTTGGGTTAAGGCCTGTTTAAACAGCCGTGCCAATAAATCATCCAACAAGTCTGCCTCATCTTCCAATAACCGGTGCATTTGCTGCAGTCTCGCTGCCTCGCGATTGTCATATAAGACAATGGATACTGATTGTTCCTGGTCCCGTCCTGCCCGCCCCACTTCTTGAATAAAATCTGCCATATTCTTGGGGAGGTGATAATGCAAGACAAAGCGTATATGACCATGGTTGATTCCCATACCAAAGGCTGACGTAGCAAAAACTACATCCAATTCATTTTGTAGAAACTGGCTTTGGATGATATGCCTATCCTCTAGACTTCTATCCCCATGGTAAGAAGCGACTCGCAAATCTGTATGAGCTTTCATCCATTGGTTGAGTTCCTCGAGTTCACTTTTATGGTGGACATAAACAATACCCGGCTTGGGTAGCTTGTCCAACCAGCCTTGCAATTTGTTTACCCTCACTTCACCAGCATCAATTTCATCGAATAGGTAGAAAATATTAGGCCGATCAACTGATTCCTTTATCAATTGAATAGGTTCTCCCTCTTCAAATAAGTAAGCCTTGATATCTGCCAGTGCAGATTGGTTAGCAGTGGCAGATAAGGCCAATGTTTTTGGTTGTTTTAAAAGCTGACGAACTTTTTTCAATTCGGTATATTGCGGTCTGAAGTCATAACCCCATTGAGAAATACAATGCGCTTCATCGACAACTAATAATTGAATGTCCATCCGCTGTAGGACCCGGATTACTTGATCTTTCAGGAGCATTTCTGGTGATAGAAATAGGAATTGATAGTCAGATAAGTGACTTAAAATATAAGCTTGTTCTCTGCGGTCATAGGTCGAATTTAAGGCAATGCCACGTCCTAACCCCATCCGTTGTAATTGACTGACTTGGTCTTGCATCAGGGAAATCAAGGGCGAAATAACCAAAGTTACCCCGGATTCGTGATATTGGTTGATTTGGTATATTAAAGATTTACCCCCACCAGTTGGTAAAATAGCCACCACGTTTTCCTGGCGGTCTAAAGCCTCTAAACTCGCCAATTGACCGGGTTTAAACTCTTGATAACCTGTCATTTCTTCCAGGCGTTTATGCCAATCTGTCATCATTAACTCCTTTCTGGTAGACGATATGCCAATACCGGTATAACCAATAATCTTTCTCGCCGAATCGTGCTTTGAAGGCTTCGTAATTTTCATCCGGTTCTTGTCTTAAAAGGGGGGAAATGTCTGTCAAATGAAGTTCTTCAACCACCAAGGGTTCAATGATTGCGGGAAAACTTAGGGCAATTTCTATGATATGTTCCGTTATGGTAGATAATTTTAACCGTCTTCTATCTGCTATTTTCTGCAGCGTCCAACCTTGATTGATCAAATTTAAAGTATCTTGCGTAGTCTGATTCCAAATTGGGAATTGTTTGAAAACCCCTTGGGCGAAGACTTGCAGCCATTGCGTTTCCACCTCTAAAGTATGACCACTTACCCAAGTTTGATATATTTGGTCCATCAAGGCCTGTTGGCTAATGACGATTACCCGCTTAGAAATCTGATGGCTTTCTGCTCCTTGTTCAAGGGTTTGTGCCGGTAATTTGGCCCCTTCAAACTGTTCTAGGAAGATAAGGGCTGCTTGGTCTGGAAAGGCAGATAGTTCCTTAGCAAGTTGCTGGTGAAGGCTTTTGGCTATGACTTGTAAGCCAGCTTGGGACGCGTCTGCCCTTTTGACCATTGAAATAAAGTTTTTGATCAGCTGCTGGACTTCTAAATCCTGGACGATTGGGCTATAGTGCGAGTTTTCGGCCTGAATATTGGAGAGGACTTGGAGCAATAATTTGAAGGCTAAATGGTGCTTGTGGTGGTGGCTTGGAATAATGAGACCGTTTCTTTTTTGAAGGATGTTATCAAATAGCAAATGCATATAATGACTATGATTTTCTTGGCGAAAAATAGCCTCCACCGAGATGTAATCAGCCACATTTTGGGTATAGGACATCCATACGTCTTTTTCAAGTTTTGGATAAAGCCCGAAATAGGCGGTTAAATTGTTTGAAAATGCAAAAAAAAGTGTTGTGGCTGTTCGCTTGCCAATCAACACTTGATATATGGAATTCGGGGGTAAGGCTTGGACTTTAAAAGCAATTGCCATTAATAAAGTATCCAATCCTATCCCTCCAACATTCCTATTATTATGATGCTCGACATGATTCTCTAGGTCTTATCATACCAGAAAATTGTCTAGGGTTCACTTTTAATTATGTGAATATTCGCGCGTACCGAATCGATTGACCAAGGTTGGTAAGGTTTGAACTAGGACGAAATGTGCTAGAAGGGAAACCAATACTCCTTTGATTAAGTTGAATGGGATGATACCCGCAAGAATATAAGTTTGCATGTTACCTACATCGAAGTTCATGACTTGCATATAGAATGGTGTGATCACGAAATAGTTTAAGATAGTCATCACTACTGTTAAAGAAAGGGTTGCAGCTAGGTAAGTAGCAATCGTTTTGCCGAAATTCATTTCTTTCGCTGATTTATTGCCTGCATAGACTGTCGCCATTTGGTCTTTCAATAAGTAGTAAATTGGCAAGATGTAAGCGATAGTTGCGATAAAGGCTGTTGCATCACCAATTGGAATCCCCATTTCACCACCTGTATACATATAATGTAATCCATTGGCGATCAGGCTGGCAGCAACTGCTTTTTTAGGTCCTGAAATGAATGCAACGAGTAAGATTGGTACGAGTGAGAAGTCTACCTTTAGATAAGGTAAAGCGGGGATGATTGGGAAACCAATGAACATCAATATAAATGATAGCGCCCCAACAATTGCGACCAATACAATTTCTTTAGTGTGATTTTTTCCCATGTGAATTTCTCTCCTTTTCTACTTCATGGGGTTGGCACTCAAAAGTGGAAATAAAAAAACTCTTTCCACCTTCAAGGTAAAAAGAGTATAGGCAAACAGACATAGTCCGCCCATCTTCTTCCATCCTGACTTTACAGTCGGTTCTAGAATTTCACTAGATCAGTCCCAAATGGGAGTCGCGGACTTTACCGCCGATCGGGAATTTCACCCTGCCCTGAAGATTGCTTCAAATTTTATTTAATTACAGTTCCTATTATAACAAGTATCTTACTTTTTTCAAGTAGAAAGCTTACTTTTTCTTGGCATTTGCTAACAATTCTTCGATTTCGTGTTTTAATAGGGTTCTGCTATCACCAGGTTTCAATCCTTTAAGGTCTAAAAATCCGTAACGTTCACGTTTCAACTTAATAACTGGATGTCCAACTGCTTCTAACATTTTACGGACTTGGCGGTTACGCCCTTCATGGATAACCAACTCGATAATAGTGGTCTTTTTGTCCTTATCAACAGAAAGAATTTTCGCTTGTGCTGGGGCAGTTCTCACGCCGTCAATTTCAACGCCTCGTTCTAATTGCTTACGTTCTTCTCCGGTTATCACACCCTCAACTTTAGCCACATAGACTTTGTTGATCTCATAGCGGGGGTGCATCAAGGTATTGGCGAATTCACCGTCGTTGGTCAATAACAAAAGTCCTGAGGTATTGTAGTCTAACCGTCCTACTGGATAAATCCGTTGTTCGATTCCTGGGAAAAAGTCAGTGACCACTTTCCGGTCTTTGTCATCTTTCACAGCAGAAATTACACCAGTTGGCTTGTAAAATACGTAGTAAACTGGCTCTTCTTTGTAAATTGGTACTTGGTCTACTTCAATACGGTCATTGTTAGATACCTTATAGCCCAACTCTCTCACAACCTCACCGTTTACTTTCACCCGTCCTGAGGCAATCAATTTTTCAGACTCACGTCTCGAGGCAACACCTGCATGTGCCATCACTTTTTGTAATCTTTCCATCTTTAAATAACTCCTATTGGTGACCTATTCAGTCGTTTCTTGTGTTTTTGTTTGGTTAAAGTCTGTCTGGTTAAAATCTTTTTGCTCAGGTTCACCATTATCATCAATTTTAAAAAGGGTTTCTTCATCTACCGAGCCATCTAAGACTAGATTGTGAATGTCCGGCAAGTCTTCTAAGGACTCCAAGCCAAAATATTGGTAGAAGTAAGACGTTACCCCATAAATAATCGGCCGACCTGGTGAATCCTGACGGCCCGTTTCCATAATTAAATCTCGCTCTAGTAATTTATGGATCATATTAGATGACTGAACACCTCGAATATCATCGATTGTCATTCGTGTGACCGGCTGTTGGTAGGCAATAATCGCCAATGTTTCCAATGCCGCTTGAGACAATTTCGTCGCAAAAGGAGAAACCGCGTAATTTTTCACTACTTCACCATATACTGCCTTAGTCACTAATTGAACACGTTCGTTAATAACGGTAATTCTTAATCCAGATTGGGGGTCATGTTGGAGACGATTTCGCAAAACCATCACGTAGTATAAAGCCCACTCCTGGCCTATCTCTAATAAATTTGCAAGTTCATCGACAGCAATCCCATCTTCTCCTGCTACGAAAAGTAAACTTTCTATTGCAGCGACTGCATTCATTCACTTTCCTCCCGTCTAATCAATTGAATATCTGCTCTTAAATCTTCTTGGTATAAGTATAACTCATTTGACTTCACTAATTCCAAAATCGCTAAAAACATGCTCACAATTTGACTGCGTGATTGAATTTTCCCAAGAAAAACAGCTTCTTGAAACATTAACACATCTCGGTCAGCTTCGATGAAGGCTTGTCGAATTTCCGCCATTGCAGTCCCTACCGAGTATGATTCTCCCGCAATCGTGGTTTGGATGGGTTGTTGATTTTTCAAGCGGAAGGCCATCTTTTGAATGGCTCTATACAAGTCATCAGGCGTTAATTGGCGACCCTTCATAGGGATTTTCTCCTGATAAGCCGATAAGTCTGATGGTTGTTTAGTATATTCTAACGACCGTTCAGCTTGTCTATCCGCTAAGATATGGGAAACTTCCTGATATTGCTGGAAAGCAAGTAATTGTTCCACTAATGAGTCACGTGGATCATCTTCTTCCTCAACCGCTTCTTTGGGGGTTTTTGGTAGCATCATTTGGGTTTTGATTTCCAATAAAGTAGCTGCCATCACCAAATATTCTGATGCAATATCCAGCGATAAGGCTTCATAAGTATGAATATAGGCTAAATATTGATCGGTAACCAAATTGATGGGAATATCAAAAATATCTACCTTTAAATCTTTAATTAAGTGTAATAGTAAATCAAGCGGCCCCTCAAAGGCCGCTAGATCTAATGTTAATTCACTTGGTTGTTCGTTCATCCTGACACTTGTCTCCTAGACTTGGGGTGTGTTTTCTTGTTTATTATCCAATTCCTTGTCCAACTCTTCTTGTCGACGTTTTGCCCATTTTGACAAAATCGTTGAAAGAGAAATTACCCCAGTAAGGGAATACACTGGAAATTCTTTCTTTAAAGCCGTTAAAAGATCGTATGTGAGACCTTCTTCTCTAAATGAAGGATTGATTGATAGATAACGCACGACTAAAGTATCTGTATCATCATGTTGGTCAAAGCCTACTAAACCGATGATATTATCAGAATTAGCTTCTTTCCATAAATAGATTTTACGTTCATGCTGATTAATTTTATCCATTTCTTCTGTAAGTTCAGAAAATTCTTTAAACTCAGGGATGTAGGATAATAGGCCCATTACGATTTTCTCGTATCTTCCTATATAAGGCACTAACATCTTTGCCCTCCTTTTACTTTTGCATAATAACAAAGTATGTGTAAGAGTACATTAGCATACATCGTCAATCAAGGCAATTTTTATTAAAAATAATTAAGGGTGTTAGAGACCGTTTAGCGCAACAACCCTGGAAAATGAGTGCCGTATCACACGCAATGTGATGCAAAATAATTTGAAGCGGACTTGAGCTGGTCGAACCAACCCGACTACGAAAAGGAGGACGCTTTACATCCTTGTCTGCTGCTAAGGCATGCGAGGAGGCTCCTGCCTTGGCAATATTTTTTACAATGTGCTTGCTGATAATATGATGTACCATTTGAATAAATTGTAAAATATATGCATTTTTAACAAATTGACTGATGATAAATTGTCAGCATAAGGTAGTGTATATTTTTTTCAAAAAAAGCAGTTTCAGTTTAATTAATGACCGATGACAAGTGGTGGTCCGTCACGATAGTTAATCTTTCCCATATCGATTTCACTAAAAATAGCCAGGTCTAAACAGACCTGACTAGATAGTTGTTGTTAGCCTTTTTTCTCACTTTGTCTTAAGGTATAAGATTGTTTCAGTGTGCCGAATAAGCCTTTGTCTGAGTATGTCAGGACATTTGACTTGTAGAAGTTGGCGGATAACCATAGGCAAAGGATTGAGAATAGTAGTGAAATGATGACCGACATGATTAATTCTTGGGTCGATACGGTTTCAGCAGCTATTCTGAATGGCATGACAAATGGTGTGAAGAATGGGATTTGTGAGGCTACTCGAACTAAGATATTGTTTGAGAAACCTAGTCCAAACATCCCAATATAAAAACCAATAATACTTAATATAATAATTGGTGTGATCATTTTATTCACATCTTGTACATTTGAAACAAGTGATCCAAGGAAGGCACCCAATACTGAATAGGTGATGATGCCCAAGAAGGCTAATAAGCTGGACCAACCAATGATAGATGCTGAGTTAGATAACAGGCCTGGAATTGTTTCGTCCCCTAATAGGGCTTGTAATTCTGCTGGCATTGGCGTGTTCATGATCAGGATAAAGATGATGCCTAGTAAGATTGCGTAGAAGGCAACTTGTGTCAGCAATACGAGGAAAATCCCCAACATTTTACCCATAAAATGGCTGGTTGATGAAATGGAAGATAGGACAATTTCCATGATGCGTGATCCTTTTTCCACGGCAATTTCTTGCGAGATGATAGAGATATAATTCATGACAAACATGAATACAATAAAGGATACAAGGTAGGCGACACCTGTTCGTACCATAGATTGAATGTCTTGGTCACTTTTGCTGGTACCGGATTCTAAATCAATGGTCTGGCTATGGATGGCCACGTTTGAATCGAGTAAATGACTGGATTCTTCTTCCGTCAGGCCTAATGCTTGCGCCCGGTAGGATAATTGAATACTTTCTAATACAGTTTGGAAGCCAGTAGTTGAGATGTTCTTCCCGGTATTACTTTTGTAGAATTCAACATGGATGGCTTCTGGATCACTTTCGTCAATGACTAGGTAGCCATCAATTTCTTCGTTTACAAGCGCTTCTGCTGCCTGGTCGACATCTTGGTCAAAAATCAATTGGTTCTGGCCATTGTCTTCCGTTTCAATTGCGCTGGCTGTTTGGTCAGTAGCACCAATGATGGCTACCGTACCGATTGAATCAGAGGCGGTTGCCATACCGATAACACCTGAAATAATAGCCACTACAGCAACCATCAAGATTGGGCTCAGTAATAGCATGACAAATGACCATGAAAAGACATTTTTCTTGTAGACCTCTTCAATAATAATACCTAAACGACTATTTCTCATGACGTCCACCTGCTTCCATTTTAAATATTTCATCTAGTGTTGGCGGTTGTTGGCTAAAGGATTGAATGTATTCACCTTTTGAGATGGTCTTAAATAATTCAGGCCCTATATTTTCATCTGCTAGGACTAACTTATATTCCCCTGTTGTCAATTGACTAACCGATTCCACCCCTTCTAATGTGGCTAGGGCTTCTTGATCCCAGCCCTCAGCTTGGATGAACAGTCTTGTTTTTCCGTAGGCATTACGCACATCATTAATTTGCCCGTACAGTTTCTGTTCTCCGTTATGAATCATAACAACTGAATCACAAACATCTTGGACGTTGGCCATGTTATGACTTGAAAAAATGATACATGCGCCTTGATCGCGCAGTCGTAGGATACCTTCCATCAAAAAGCCTGCATTCACTGGGTCTAATCCTGAAAATGGCTCATCTAAAATGACCAATTTTGGTTCATGGATTAAGGTGGCAATCAATTGGACCTTTTGTTGGTTCCCTTTGGATAAGGTTTTAATCTTATCTTTACGGTCACCTTTAACATTGAAGTTTTCTAGCCATTCATCAATTTTGGCATTGATTTCTTTCTTTTTCATGCCACGCAAGCGGGCAAAATACATGATTTGTTTTTCAATGGTCATGGTCTCATAAAGTCCACGTTCCTCGGGTAAGTATCCCACCGTGTCATACACTTTCTTCATATGTAAGGGTTGGCCGTCCCATTTAACTTGCCCCCCATTTTCTGGTGTTAGAAAATTTAGAATCATTCGAAAAATTGTCGTTTTGCCAGATCCATTCTGGCCAACAATTCCTAGTATGGTGCCCGGTTGAATTTCAAATGATACATCATCTACTGCGACAACTCTGCCGAAGGTTTTTCGTAGATGTTCTACTTGTAACATACACTTTCTCCTCCTTTTGTTTTCTTATGTTTTCTCTGTTTCTTTCCCTTGGTCTGCCGAAATGACTCGTTTAAGGCAAAAATCCAAGTAATTCAAAGAATTTTATTGCACCCATATATACATTATAAATTACATGAAGCAATTTGTGGCTTCAAACCAGGTAATAAATAACCATTTTCTGAAAACATGCAAAAAAAAGGCAGGATAATCCTGCCTTTTTAGTTAAGTATGGGGTTATGCAAACATTCCTTGTATTTTTATGCCCGCGGATGATTTTGGTGATAAATATCCTTCATATGTTGGGCATGAATATGCGTGTATATTTGCGTTGTTGAAATATCAGAGTGGCCAAGGAGTTCTTGGACAACTCTTAAGTCCGCCCCATTTTCAAGTAAATGGGTGGCAAAGGAATGGCGGAGGGTATGGGGACTGATGTCTTTGGTGATATGAGCCATAACCACCATCTTCTTCAAGTTCTTCCAAACACCTTGTCTAGATAAAGGCTTACCCCGGTTATTCACGAATAAATAGCTTTGGGTCTCGTCCTCATCTTTTACTAGTTTTGGACGCCCTTCTGTTAGATACTTGTTAATCCAGTCTTCTGCCATCTCACCGATTGGGACTAGTCTTTCTTTATCCCCTTTACCAATGGTTTGGATAAAGCCCATATCTAAATGAATGTCTTCTAGTTTGATATGGATGATTTCAGATACCCGCATGCCGGTTGAATACAGGGTTTCTAACAAGGTTCTATCCCGTAAGCCTAGTGGTTTAGTGATATCTGGCGTCGCTAAAATCCGATCAACTTCGTCTAAGGTTAAAACAGCTGGTAAATGTTGGGTTTTCTTAGGTAAAGAAATCTTCTCCATTGGATTGTCTTCAATAACCCCATCCAATTTTAGGTAGCGAAAGAAATGACGCAAGGTTGACACGTAATGTGACCGGGTTGACGTGGCCAATTGGTCTTCGTCCATCCACTTTAAATGGTCTAACACTGTATCCTGACTAATGACCTGAACCTTTTCAATGCCTTGCCGCTTTAAATAGGTCATCATTCGGTTTAATTCTTGCTTGTAGGAGATGATGGAATTTTCTGCCAACCCTTCTTCTACACGCATGGTATTTAAAAAATCTTCAATCACTTCAGTTAGCTTCATGCTTACCCTTTCTTCACTTCACAAAAACATATATAGTCAAAGGTTTACCTACTTGATGGATGATATAATTTTCAAAAAAATGAAATGCATCAAACTACGCGGATAAACTGTTAATGACTCATTATTTAAGACGGATGCCGCCTTCGACTTGTTCAACTTGACCATTCTTCAATAAGTTCCCTAAGGCACGCTTGAATTGTGCTTTAGAGATGCCAAAGTATTCACGGATATCATCTGGATCCGATTTATCGTGGTATGGCAAGAAATGATTCGGTTGGCGTTGTAACAAGGCCAAAATCATTTGCGCATCCTCAGAAATTACCGTGTGGGCTAATGGTTTCAAGGACATATTCAAGTTCCCATTTTGTCCAATACCGATGACACGCCCTTGGACTTCTTGTCCTAAATGTGGTTCTTCCAAGCGTTCACTTTCATGGATAAAGGCTAGAAAGTAGTCATCTGTAATTACATAAGTCCCCACTAATTTTGCGTGGTAGACGGTCCCTTTCACTTCTTGGTTGGTCCAAGATTTTGATTGGGGTGATAATTTGTTGGTAATTTGTTGGAAAACTTGGTCTTCAGCTAATTTACCCCAAATCCGTTCTTTTTTATCCACTTCTAAACGGATAAATAAGCGGTCGCCTTTTTTCGGCCATAGGTGTTTTTCACTTGGTAGGTCATCTAAAGAAACCACAATTTCCTTGTCCGCTAAACCGATATCTACAAAGACCCCTAAGTCTTTACGGACAGCAGTAACAGTCGACCAACCATAACGTCCTTGACGAACGTCAGGTAATTGGGTGGTCATCATTTTAGTGTGTTTCATATTTTCATAAATGAAACCTTGGACCGCATCACCTAATTGGTAATCCCCTTCGCTCTTATCAAGTTGATAAGTAATACCCTCTTTTTGTACTGAATAAAATTTGTCATTTTGATCCGTTACCAACGCTGTAGTAACGGTACCTAATTGTGCGCTCATATATTTTCTCCTTAAAACGGTGCTTTTGCATGTTAATCTCATTGTATCATATTTATTAATTACTTGGCCGCAGCTTCATTCTTCAAACATCTGATTATACTCGATTCTCAACTAAAGGTAAACGTCGATTACATAAATAATGTATAAGTTGTCACTGTTCCGCCTTTTTTTGCATGAAAAAAGGAGGCCCGCACTTAAGCTGACGCCTCCTTTTTATACAAGTACATTTTAATTATTCCGTTTCACACATTTTCCTAATTAATTCTGCGGTTTCGTGTGCATCGGATTGACGAACATCCAGTAGGTAATTCGACGCTTCCTCGTATAAAGGAATTCGGCGTTCATACTTGGCAGCCATTTGACTTTTACTATTGGCATTGACTAAGGGGCGGTCATTGTTACCGGGACCCCCACGATTAATCCGTTGCCACGAGGTTTCAAAGGTATCTTGTAAGTAGAAAACCTTATCATGTTGGGCTAGCAGTTGGCGGCACTCAGCTGTTTCCACAATACCACCACCGGTTGAAATCACTAGCGCGGTATTTTCTTCAGCCTCTAGTAATTCCGTCAAGATTTGAAACTCCAACAATCTAAAACCCGATTCTCCAATTTGATCAAAGATTTCTGCAATCGTCTGACCTCGACGGGTCTCTATATAAAAGTCCATATCCACAAATGGGACACCTAACTTGTTGGCCAAAATGCGCCCGACTGTTGTCTTTCCGACACCCATAAATCCTGTTAATATGATTGGCATCCTTTGATCAACCTTTCATTTCCAATTGGGTGATTTACTTGCTTAAAGCGGCTAAGTCATCGAAGAAGCTTGGGAAAGAAATGTTGACTGCTTCAGGGCGTGCCAAGTTGACAGTTCCTTCTTTTACCAATAAAGCAGCAACTTGTAGCATCATACCAATACGGTGGTCACCGTAACTATCCACATCCGCTGCGTGCAATGGTGTTGGACCAGTAATAATCATGCCATCTTCAGTTTCTTCGATGTTGGCACCCATTTTATTTAATTCTTGGGCTGTGACCTGAATACGATCAGTTTCTTTTACTTTTAATTCTTCAGCGTTGCGAATCACTGTCCTACCTTCCGCTTGGGTAGCGGCTAAAGCAATAATTGGAATTTCATCAATTAATGCTGGAATAATGTCGCCACCGAATTCTGTTGCTTTTAAGTCGCTGGCAGAAACAGTTAAGTCACCGCTCAAGCCACCTTCATGCAAGCTAGTTTCGATGTTGGCACCCATATTTTGCAAGACTTCAATAATCCCAGCTCGGGTTGGATTTAAACCAACATTTGGCATGTGGAGTTTAGATCCTTTAACTAATAGTGCAGCAACAATAAAGAAGGCAGCTGAAGAGATATCTGCCGGGACTGTAATATCCGTAGCTGTTAAGCTTTGGCCACCTTCTAGATAGATGTCTTTATCGTCTACTTTTAGTTCAACGCCAAAGTTTTTTAACATGTTTTCCGTGTGGTCACGTGACCGCTCTTTTTCATGGATAATTGTTGTACCTTTAGCAGTTAAACCTGCCAATAAGATCGAGGATTTTACTTGGGCAGACGCCACTGGCATATCATATTCAATGGCATTTAAGTGGTCCACTGGTTGGATATACAAAGGCGCAAACTCGCTACCTTCTGAGCCAGAAATCGATGCCCCCATTTGACGTAAGGGTAGCATAACACGGTTCATTGGTCGCTTTGATAGAGATTCGTCCCCAATCATCTTAATTTTAAATGGGAATCCTGAAAAAAGTCCTGCCAGCAAACGCATAGTCGTACCGGAGTTTCCGGCATCTAAGGCATGATCTGGTGCTGTTAAGCCTTCAATACCCTTACCGTGAACGATGACAGATCCATCTGCCTCTTCATCAATTTGAACACCTAAATCACGGAAGATATTCATAGTTGAAATACAGTCTTCCGCATATAGAAAGCCTTCAATTTTTGTGGTGCCTTTAGCGATAGAAGCGAACATGATCGCCCGGTGAGAAATTGATTTATCACCAGGAATCGTGATTGTCCCTTCTAATGGATTGGCATCAATCATTAATTCTTTCATGGATGTCTTACTCTCCTTCATTTTGCCAAATGTCAGGGTTTTTAGCGTATTCGCGGTAATTGTTTACTGCTTTGACTAATTCGTTGTAGTCATCATGTGGGAATTTTTCTAAAATTGCTTGGGCTAATTCAGTAGCGATTACTGTCTCACCAATAATGGCTGCACGTGGTACCGCCGTAATATCAGAACGTTCAATCGACGCTTTGTACGGTTCTTTGGTGTAGATATCCACTGATTGTAATGGATGGTATTGTGTTGGAATTGGTTTTTTGTATCCACGGACAATAATTGGCATACCAGTTGTCATACCACCTTCAAAACCACCCATATGGTTGGTTAAACGATAGAAACCTTGTGTATCGTCGTAGGCAATTTCATCCATTAATTCGTTACCAAAACGGCTAGCCACTTCAACACCATCACCGATTTCAGCTGCTTTAAAGGCGTTAATCGATACCATAGCACCTACTAATTTAGCATCTAATTTCTTGTCCCAGTGTGTGTACGATCCTAAACCAGCAGGAACATTTTTTGCGATTACTTCGATAACCCCACCTAAAGTGGTGCCATCTTTTTTTGCTTGGTCAATTTTCGCTTTGATTTCTTCATCAATTGAATGGTCAATCATTTTTAATTCTGATTCATCCGTTGTTTGACGGATTTCCTCATAAGAAAGACTTGTTGCATCGACCTTACCTTCAACGCCACCCAAAGCTTTAACGTAAGCGATGATTTCAATATCTAACCCATCTAAGATTTGTTGAGCAATAGAACCAACAGCTACACGCATTGTTGTTTCACGAGCAGATGAACGCTCTAAAACATTACGTAAGTCTTTAAAACCGTATTTAATCCCACCGACTAAATCAGCATGCCCCGGACGTGGATGATGTACAGTACGACGTTTTTTAATACCGTCTTCTACATCTTCTGCACTCATGATTTCAGTCCATTTTTTAAAGTCTCTATTTTCAACAATCAAAGTAATTGGTGAACCTAAAGTTAATCCATGGCGAACACCTGAAGTGATACGCACTTGGTCTTTTTCAATTTTCATACGATTACCTGCACCATAACCCATTTGACGGCGAGCAAGATTCTCGTTGATTTTATCTATATCGATTGGTAAGTTTGCTGGAACGCCTTCAATGATCGCAGTTTCTAATGGACCATGTGATTCGCCAGCTGTAATGAAACGTAGCATGTACTGTTTCCTCCTAATTTTTCAAATTCTCTTATTCATTTTAGCCTTTATTTCCAATAGGGGCAATTATATTCGTACAAAAATTAGAAAATAATGAAGATTCCGTCGAAACATTTAATATAATGTATCATTTTTGGAAAAAGAAAAGTGCTGGCCGAGCGAAGAGAGCTCAGTCAACACTTTTTAAATGTCCGAATAATAGATTTTAGTGACTCAGGTTAAGCAAGATTAGATAGTTGTAGTTGCGCCGTTATAAACGATACCACGACGAGCATCAACTGTTACTAATTGGCCGTTTTCAATTGAAGAAGTTGCGTTTTCTGCACCTACAACAACTGGAATACCATTTTCTATACCTAATACTGCTGCATGGCTTGTTAATCCACCTTTTTCAACAACTACCGCTGCAGCATTTTTAATTGCTTCATTATAGTCGTTGTCAGTTGATTTCACAACTAATACAGAGTTAGCTTTTACGTGAGCTACTGCATCTGCTGCGTTGTCTACAACTACTGCATGACCAACAACAGATTTTTCACCAATACCAGAACCTGATACTAATTTTTCACCAATAACTTGGATTTTCATCAAGTTAGTAGTACCTTTTTCACCAACTGGTACACCCGCAGAGATGATAATTGTATCACCGTCGTGAGCGTAGCCAGATTCTTTCGCTACAGTACCTGCTAATGACATCATTTCGTCAGTTGAAGCTGGTTTCTCCACAACAAATGGCTCTACACCCCAAGCTAGAACTAATTTACGTGCTTGACTTTCAGAGAAAGTTAAAGCGATAATTTTAGCGCTTGGACGGTATTTAGAAATCATTTTCGCAGTGTGGCCAGATTCAGTCGCTGCAACGATTGTTGAAACGCTTAAGCTACGAGCAGTGTAAGCAACAGATTGACTGATTGCTTCTGCCATGTCGCCTTCTGTACTTGGTTTCAATGAACTAATGTCAGTTTTCGCTTCTTCACGTCCTTCAGTTACTAAGGCAATACGGTTCATTGTTTGAACTGCTTCTACTGGATAGTCACCAGCAGCAGTTTCACCTGAAAGCATGATTGCGTCAGTACCATCAAAGATTGCGTTAGCAACGTCAGATGCTTCTGCACGAGTAGGACGAGGGTTAGATTGCATTGAATCTAACATTTGTGTAGCTGTAATAACTGGTTTACCAGCCAAGTTACATTTACGGATCATGTCTTTTTGTACAACTGGTACTTGTTCAGCTGGGATTTCTACCCCTAAGTCACCACGAGCAACCATTAACCCATCAGATACAGATAAGATATCGTCTAAGTTATCTACACCTTCTTGGTTTTCAATTTTAGGGATGATTTGAACTGATTCGTTACCAGTTTCTTCTAGAATTTCACGGATTTCTAAGACATCACCTGGTTTACGTACGAAAGACGCTGCAATATAGTCAATATCATTTTCTAGACCGAAACGGATATCATTTGCATCTTTTTCAGTAATCCCTGGCAATTGAACAGAAACGCCCGGTACGTTAACACCTTTTTTATCTTTGATGACACCAGTGTTTTGTACTTCAGTAACGATTTCGTTGTTTGCAGTGTCGATATCAGTTACTAATAAGTCTATTAAACCATCATCAATTAAGATATGAGAACCTTTTTCTACATCATTAATCAATTCAGTGTATGTAATTGAGAATTTTGTTTCGTCACCCTCAACTTCTGTCATTGAAACGCGAACTTCAGAACCTTTAACCAATGTTACAGGTTTGTGGTCTTTCATGTTGTTTGTACGAATTTCAGGACCTTTCGTATCTAATAAGATTGCAACGCGACGACCAGTTTTTTCTGAAGCCTCGCGGATGTTATTGATACGTGCTAAATGCTCGTCGTGATCTCCATGAGAGAAATTCAAACGGGCAACGTTCATACCTGATTCAATCAGTTGAACTAAAGTGTCTACAGACTCCGATGCGGGTCCAATGGTACATACAATCTTGGTATTTTTTTCCATAATGATTAATGCATCCTTTCTTAGAAAAAATTAAAATGAAATTTCTGAGTTGATATTGTATAGGTCTACTTGAGACGTATGAGAGTGACCTTTCGATTGCAATGCTTCGTTAATATCAGTAGAGATAATCTTTTCACCACTAATACCTACACAAACACCGCTGGCACCTTTATGTAACAATTCCACAGCATTGAAGCCGAATAGCGCTGCCAATACACGGTCACGAGCTGTTGGTGCTCCACCACGTTGAACGTGACCTAATACGGTAACACGTGCATGATAGTCATCATATTCGTAAAGTTTATCAGCAAATTCATGCCCCTCCATTACACCTTCAGCAAGGATAATAATAGAGTGTTTCTTACCGCGACGACGACCGTCTTCGATGTTTGCAACAATATCATCCATATTAAATTCTGCTTCTGGAATAATGATTTGTTCAGCCCCTGAACCGATACCAGTCCAAACGGCAATATCACCTGCATTACGCCCCATCACTTCAATAACAAATGTACGAAGATGACTAGTAGCTGTGTCACGAATTTTATCGATAGCTTCTAAAGCAGTGTTACAAGCGGTATCGAAACCGATTGTGTACTGGGTACCAGGAATATCGTTATCGATTGTTCCAGGAATACCGACAGTTTGAATACCTTCTGCCGCTAATGCTGCTGCACCTCGGTATGAACCGTCCCCACCGATTACAACCAAAGAGTCAATGCCATGTTTTTTTAATTGTTCAATCGCTGGTCTACGGCCTTCTTCATCCTGAAATTCAGGATAACGGGCAGTATAAAGCATGGTACCTCCACGAGCAGTCAAATCACTCACATCGCGTTCCGTCATTTGGAAAATGTCGCCTTCAGCTAAGCCACGATAACCGTAGCGAATACCGAATACTTCATCACCATCATGAATTGCTTTACGGACAACTGCTCTAATAGCTGCGTTCATACCAGGGGCGTCTCCACCACTAGTTAAAACTCCTATACGTTTTCCCATTTTTCCACCTCAATTAATTTATTTACAGTGTTATTCTACCATTTTTCATAGCTAATGTCTTACGTTTTCTTAATTTGTGCAAAGATATACAAGTATTTTATGCTATTTAACAACCACGTTTTCTTCGCCATAGATAGCAATCAATTCTGTAACCGATTCATCCGTTACTTCGATCGCATACTTTTCAGATAACCAGTAATTTTCTTGACTCGCCACAATGGTAAAATGAAGCCTGGTTTGGCCTGGATATTTGCCGATAACTTCTAGTAGTCCAGCTTTCAGCGCACTAGCCTTGGCCTTATTTTCAACGCGAATCCAACAAACTGGGACTTGCTTGGATTGTTTACTTTGGTTTGTTTGCTGACTTTGTCCGCCGTTATGACCTGCTTGACCAGACCCATCTGATTGTTTTTGCTGCAAGTTGTTTAAATAAGCTCTTGTGTCTTCATCCAACATCCAAGCCTTAGTCAAGAGGACTTGCAACTCATCATTGCGTTTTTGCGTCTTTCCGTAAACCAACAAGGCATTGCCCTGGTTTAAATGTTTGGCGAAAGTGATATAAGCTTCCGGAAAGGCCGTCACAGAAATCTGCCCCGTTTGGTCCTCTATTGTCACAAAGGCCATGGGTTGATTTTTCTTAGTGGTGATTCGTTTCACCGCCATTACCTCCCCTAGGAAAAAGGCTTTGTCATTTTCTTTGAGGTTTTCAATGTAATCAATAATCCCTGTTTGATAGAAACCTTCATATTCTTCAAAAAGGTTAATCGATAAAGCTTGCCCCAGCGTTTCAATTTCATTCTCAATTAATTGGTGTTGGTCAAATTCATCGATTTCAATAATCTTCGGTGCGAACATGGCTGACAAGTCATCGTCCCCAAGTAGTGATGCTTGGTGTTGATTGTCTGTTTTAAAGAGTTGCTCGTGGGTAATCATCTTAGGGATAGCTTCCACTTGTAAGGTACGTCGGTTGTAGCCAAAGCTATCCAATGCACCTGCTTGGGCTAATTTGACTAAGATGTCTTCTTTGAGGGCGAGCTTTCCAAGTCGGTGGATAAAGTCGGTAAAGTCCTTAAATGGTCCTTCCGCTTCCCGAGCTTGAATCATTTCTTCAACTGCCCGCTTAGGAATGCCTCGAATGTCCCCTAAGCCGAGTTGTAATTGGTGGTTGTCCACAACTGACAAGCCATAAAATGACCTATTAATATCTGGATTGACCACTTCAACCCCGTGGTTTTTCGCTTCTAGTAGCAAGTTCTTCCCTTTTTTATCATATATCCTTGTATGTTTCAAGTTGCCATAATAAAAAGCAACTGGATAATTAGCCTTGATCCAAGCCAACTGGTAGGCCAAGTATGAGTAAGCAAAGGAATGCGATTTATTGAAACCATAGTTGGCGAAGGCTTCAATATAGTCATAAATTTGCACAGCGACACTTTCCTGGTAGCCATTTTCAATAGCCCCGCTGATAAATTGTTTGCGGACTCTTTCAATGGTTTCGTGTTTCTTTTTACCGATGGCACGACGCAAGATATCCGCTTCACCTAGGCTAAAGCCTGCGATTTTTTGGGTAACCTGCATTACCTGTTCTTGGTAGACCATAATTCCATATGTAGGGGCTAAAATTGGTGCTAAATCAGGGTGTGGGTATGCAATAGCTTCACGTCCATGCTTTCTGGCCACAAAATGTGGAATTTGTTGGACTGGACCTGGTCGGTACAAGGCATTAACAGCCACCACATCTTCAATGGATGTAGGCGCTACTTGTTTCAAAACATTCTTAATACCGTCCGATTCAAATTGGAAGACGCCATTGGTATCTGCATGTTGGAAGATTTCATAAGTCTTTGGATCATCTAATGGAATATCCAAGGCTTTGACAGGTCTACTGGTTAATTTACCAACGGCCGCTAACCCGTCATGCAAAATAGTCAGGTTGGATAGACTCAGGAAGTCGACCTTCAGTAGACCCACTGCCTCAACATCCCCCATAGTATATTGGGTATTTGGAATATGGGTGGATGAGGCTTGAAGCGGTGTATGCAAGGTTAAAGGTTGGTCCGCAATCACGACACCGGCCGCATGGGTGGAGACGTGACGTGGTAACCCTTCTAGTTTACGGGCGGTATCAAACCACAATTGCCCGTGGTCTTCGTTTTCAATTAATTCCCGTAATTTCTGTGACTGGTCATAGACTGCTGTTAGTGTTTCAGCTGGTAAATTAGGATTATTGCCTACTGTATTAGCCCATTCTGACAATGTCACTTGCGCTTTCCCAAAAACAGAACCGACATTTCGCAAGGCTTGCCGAGCACCAAATGTCCCAAAGGTTGCAATTTGTGCTACATGGTTGTCCCCGTATTTCCGGTAGATATAGTCGAGCACTTCTTGCCGTTTATTATCTGGGAAATCCAGGTCAATGTCTGGCATATTCTGCCGTTCTGGATTCAAGAACCGCTCAAATAGTAAGTCGTTTGCAATCGGATTTACATCTGTTATTTCTAGGACGTAAGCCACTAAGGCCCCGGCAGCCGACCCACGTCCAGGACCCGTTTGAATATGGTGTTGGTGGGCATAATTCATCACATCCCAAACGATTAAAAAATAATCGTCAAAGCCCATATCATGGATGACTGACAATTCATAAGCCAAGCGGTCGGTGTAGGCATCTGTAATGTTCGCCACACGCTTAACTAACCCTGCTTCCGCTAAGTCTTTTAGGTATTTCGGTGTATCCGTGTATTCACTCGGTAGCGGGTATTTGGGCAGCAAGGTTTCAACTTGAGGAAATACAATATCAATACCCTTCACTGCTGCCTGTAACCGGTCCAAGGAGTCTTTGTAAATTGAATCTGGATCTTGGTACATCTTGGCCCATTGGTCTGGATTTCTAAGTGCATGAGTCCCTTTCACTTGCTTCAACTCATCAATCCCTATTATTGGCTTATTATTGTCAATGGCTTCAAGGACTTGTTGGGTGAAGAAGTCATCCGGATTGGCATATTGAATGTGTGGCATAGCGACTAGTGGAATACCTGATTGCTCACTCAATTCGATGATGGCTTTGGCATGGAATTGTTCATTCTCCAAGGCTGAAAGACCTAGAAATAACTGGTCATCTGAAAAATGGCGTCGCCACCAAAGTAACTCATTCTCTAACTGGTCGTAGTCTGCCTGCCCATCGCCTTGTTTCAAGTAACGCATATGTGGCCCGGTCATAGCAGAAAAAATCACAATATAATCATCCGCATGCATGGTGATTTCTTGGTAAATTGCCCGGCGATTGGCTTCTCCTTGTAATTTTAAAGACGACGAAAGGGCCATCAGATGCTGATAGCCTTCGTAGTTTTTTGCGTAAACAACCAATTCTTCTTTAACATTGTCAATATTAAACTGGACAGTTAACCCGATTAGAGGGGTGATGCCATTTTGCTCACAGGCACGGACGAATGCCAAGCTGCCTGACATGACATTGACATCGGCCAAGCCTAAATGGGTATAACCTGCAGTCGCCCCTGCTTGTACGTATGCCTCAACAGACATGGGACTGGTTAATAGGGAATAAGCTGAATTTACATGTAATGGCACAAACATCTGGTCACCTCCTCATTCATATGGTTTGTTTAAAATCACTATTTATTTGTCTACCTCAGTGAAAAACTGACTATTTCGTTGTTTCGCCGCTTCAATATCTTCTGCAGTGATCGCTGGATCAGTGTATTGGGGTCCTCGTAAGAACATGGCATCCCCAAAGGAGAAGAACCGGTATTTTTCTTCAACTGCATGCTGGTAAGCCGCAAGGACATGGTCGCGTCCGGCAAATGCAGAAACCAACATAATTAAAGTCGATTTAGGTAAGTGGAAGTTCGTAATAAAACCTTCAACCACGCTAAATTGATAGCCTGGTGCGATAAAAATATCGGTCCAACCAGAATCAGCTTGGACTTGCCCCTTGAATTTAGTGCCGATTGTTTCAAGGGTCCGGATAGATGTCGTCCCAACCGCAATCACCTTGTGTGCACCTTCTTGGGCTCGGCGAATTTTAGCCGCATTTTCTTGGTCTAAGCGATAGAATTCCGAATGCATTTTGTGGGCATCAATATCATCCACAGATACCGGCCGGAAGGTCCCAAGTCCAACATGTAAGGTTAGGTAGGCAATTTCAACACCCCGGTCTTTTAAGTCTGCCATAAATTCTTCTGTAAAATGAAGACCCGCTGTTGGCGCCGCCGCTGACCCATTTTCCTTGGCATAGACGGTTTGATACCGGTCAGGATTGTCTAGTTTCTCTTTGATATATGGTGGCAATGGCATTTCACCTAAAGCCTCAAGCACTTCTAAAAAGATGCCCTTATATTTGAATTCCACAATTCGACCACCATGGTCAAGCACTTCAGTAACAACCGCCACTAATTGACCGTCCCCAAAAACAATCTCAGTCCCCACACGAATACGACGAGCTGGTTTAACCAAGGTTTCCCATTTGTCGCCTTCCGTATTATTTAATAGTAAGACTTCGATATGTCCACCCGTATCAGGACGAATTCCTTGTAAACGCGCTGGTAATACTCGGGTATTATTCAATACCAAGACATCACCCGCTTCAAGTTCACTAGCTACATCTGGAAAATGGCCATCCTGGAAACCCCCAGTTTGGGCGTCAAGTTTCAACAGTTTACTAGCCAACCGGTCTTGAATCGGTACTTGGGCAATCAATTCTTCTGGTAAGTCAAAATCAAAATCATTTGTCGTTAATGTCACTTAATATTCCTCCGCATAGGGTATACCTAGATGGTCGTAGGCCTTTGGTGTTGCTAGACGACCACGTGGCGTTCTTTGTAAAAACCCATTTTGAATCAAGAAGGGTTCGTACATATCTTCTATTGTTGTCGTTTCCTCTGAGATATTCGCTGCTATGGTCGACAAACCAACAGGTCCCCCACCATAATAGCGAATAATCACATCGAGAATTTTTCGGTCGGTTTCATCTAAACCTGCTTGGTCTACTTTCAAAATAGATAAGGCCTTATCCGTGATAGGATCGTCAATTAAACCATCTTCGTGATAAACTTGAGCAAAATCACGGACCCGCTTTAATAATCGGTTGGCGATACGAGGTGTCCCTCGTGACCGCATCCCAATTTCTTTCGCTGCTTGATCTTTAATTGGCACTTCAAATAAACGAGCTGTCCGTTCAACAATGGTCGCTAATTCATCCACTGTATAGTAGCGTAAATGTTGGACAATCCCAAACCGGTGTCTTAATGGTGACGACAAGGCACCTGGTCTAGTTGTTGCCCCAATTAAGGTAAAAGGTGGCAGCGGAAAATGTACAGGGTGGGCCCCTTCATCTTGTCCAACAATAATATCTACTTGGTAGTCTTCCATAGCGGAATACAACATTTCTTCTACCACACGGGGTAGGCGATGAATTTCATCAATAAACAAGACATCTCCTGCTGACAGCTCATTTAACAAGACTAGTAAGTCTCCGGTTTTTTCAATGGCTGGTCCAGAAGTGGTTTGAATATTAACCCCCATTTCATTGGCGATAATATTCGCCAGGGTAGTTTTCCCTAAACCTGGTGGTCCATAAAGGAGGACATGGTCAAGCGCTTCATCACGATTTTCGGCTGCTTGTATATAAATCGCTAACTCTTCTTTTAACTCAGCTTGACCAATATATTCCCGTAAAAACTTAGGTCGTAAGGATAATTCCTGGACTTCATCTGCTTGTGCATGGGGTGAGTGTATTTGGCCGTTGTAGACGATTTCAACATCTAAATCTTCTTGGTCAAAATCTTCATGATGATCAATATCCATAGCGACTGCCTCCCTTCTTTTCCTATATTAACGTTCATTAACGTTTTGTGATAAATTTCAAGGCGATGCGTATAGCTTCTGCTGTAGTGGTTACATCGGAGAAGTCAGCATTTTTTACTACGCGATTGATTTCTCTTTGGCTGTAGCCAAGACTAGCCATGGCCTCTTCAAGTTCATGCATGAATGGTAGGTTGACTTGGTCTGGTCCTTGAATATCTAAGCTTTCTTGCTTGAATAGTGCAGAAGATGAAGACTCAGCTAAAACTTTTGGTAATTTTTCTTTCAAATCCAGCACAATCTGTCCCGCTGTCTTTTTGCCAACACCTGGAAACTTCATTAAAAAGGCATTGTCTTCTGCCTGGATGGCTGCGACTAAACCGGCGTTATCGTCTAATGATAGAATGGATAAGGCAGATTTAGGGCCAATACCAGAAACCGAAATCAACTGTAGGAAGATAATCTTCTCTTCTTGTGATTTAAAGCCATATAAACGGATGTCATTCTCTGAAACAGATTGGTACAACCACATTTTCACTGGTTGGTCTTGCCCGATTTTGTCTGTAAAACGATAAGGATTGGCCATATAAACATAGTAGCCAATCCCCCCCGTTTCAAGTATGACAGCATCTGGGTAGACACTTTCAACCTGACCTATCATAAATTCGTACATGGTCTTACTTCACTAATTCTTTCAAGTCGCCGTAGCCTTCTTTGTCCATATCTTCTAGCGATACGAAACGAAGTGAAGCTGAGTTGATACAGTAACGCAAGCCACCTAATTCAGCTGGGCCATCATTAAATACGTGACCTAAGTGGGTATCTGCGTTTTTTGAACGGACTTCAATACGTTTCATACCATATGAAGAGTCATCTAACTCTTCAATTTCGTCTTCCAAAATTGGTTTTGAAAATGATGGCCAACCACAACCGGCATCAAATTTATCAGTAGATACAAATAATGGCTTACCACTCACGATATCAACGTAAATACCTTGCTCGTAGAAGTCATCATATTGACCAGTAAATGGGCGTTCAGTACCCGCGTTTTGTGTTACTTCATATTCTAATTCAGATAGCTCTTTCAAACGTTCTTCTTTATTGTAGTCTTTTGTCATAATGAAACTCCTTTTTTTCTCGTTCGACCACCCGAAAAACAGGTGTCGTCATATCGGTCTCCAAAAGTCAAACTCTTCCGATACTAGACCAAAATGCGCCAATTACTTGGCAGTAATTATTCAGCTTTTGGTCCAGCACATTAAGTCTTAACGACTTTTGTCGCACCTCTCTTTTCGTTGATTACATTCTAGCACAAATTCCGCATATACACGAAAATCTAGATCACAGTTTTAATTGCTCTACAATTGCGGTGACTCGTGCGGATCTTGAATTCGCTTGAACATCCGCTCAATTTCATAATTTGAAAAATGAACCAACACTGGTCGACCATGCGGGCAGTTATAAGGATTTTTGGTATAAGCCAGGTCATGCAGCAGTTGTTTCGCCTGCATGTCGTCTAAATAATGGTTGGCTTTAATCGACCGTTTACAAGACATCATGATAGCCGTTGCTTCCCGGTAATTACCTACCGTCGCTTTAGGATCTTCTAAAATTAAGGCGATCAAATCTTCCACAATTTTTTGGATATTCTTCTTACCCATCCAAATTGGGTGCTGCTGTAACTGGAAGGCATTTGGGCCAAAGGGTTCTAAATCAATCCCCATTTCTAGCAATTTTGGCCGGATTTGGTCAATCTCTTGAGCCTCTGAATTTGAGAAATCAAAGACAATCGGTAATAGTAAACTCTGCATTGCCGTTCCAAATTCTACAATGGTATCCCGGTAGTATTCGTACTTAATTCGCTCCTGGGCCGCATGTTGGTCCACCAAATACATACCCGTCTCATTTTCAGCCACCAAATAAGTTCCTTGCATTTGCCCCACATAAGTCAACTCTGGAAAGGACATATTCCGGTCTACGATAGCCTGGTCAAGCGCCCGAACTTGGTTAACGGTTTGCCAGACGGGTTTATTGTGGGATTTTGGCAAGTCCACTTCTTGTTCCGTATCCAAATAGGGTACTGACACCTCATCTGAATGATCCGCCTCATTTTCAAGGCTCTCTGCTTGAACCACCTGGGCTTCATCCCGCAAGTAAGTCGGCACTTGGACAGATTGTTTGACCTCTTCATGAACATCTTCATCGAAAATATTTGAGAAACCATTAGCTGAAAAAGGGTTATTGGCATCTTGCTGGTTGTTACTGCCACGTCTGCTTTGACTGGCCGAGAAGTCTAAACTGGCTTGCTCGCCAAGGTAAGTAGTTGGCTGGCTTAGAGGGCGGTAATTACTTTGCCCAGAAGATGGTGAAGCAAATGAATCGCTGTTATTAACTGATTGGCCATCGTCCCCTTCACCGTCTGCGTATACATCCGGAATCCGTTGTACAGGGGCGAGGGCATCAATAATGGCGGTTTTGATCATATCATAGAGGTCATCTTCTTTAGAAATACGGACCTCTTGTTTGGTTGGGTGTACGTTCACATCGATCAATTGCGGGTCAAGTTCAATATAAATGACTGCAATTGGGTAACGTCCGACCATTAATTTAGATCCATAACCCTTTAAAATGGCCTGGTTCAATTTATAGTTTTTGATAAAACGACCATTTACAAATAAGGACATATAAGACTTGCTGGCTCTAGTCACAGCTGGTAAGGACACGTAGCCTGAAATGTGGAAGTCTAAGTTCTCCCCTTCAATAGACATCATATCTTTTGCCTGTCTAAAGCCGTAAATAGCTGCTAAGACTTCATTGACCCGTCCCTTACCATTTGTTGACAATAAGGTTTTCCCGTCATGGGTATAGTTAAAGCGAATGTCTGGATGTCCAAGGGCCTCACGGTTAATGATATCTGTGATATGGGCTAATTCTGTTTGCAAACTCTTCAAGTATTTCAATCGAGCTGGCGTATTGTAGAAGAGGTTCTCTACCAATACAGACGTCCCCCGTCTTAAAGCAGATGACTTCTGGTCAACGATTTCCCCATCTTTAATGTAGATTTCACTTGAAGATTCCCCATCCGAGGTGTTCATGGTCACTTCTGAAACTGAGGCGATTGACGGCAAAGCCTCCCCCCTAAATCCCAGTGTCCGTATTCTAAACAGGTCACTTGAGCTATATATTTTTGAGGTTGCATGTCGTTTAAAGGCTAGGCCAACTTGGTCTGCTGCAATCCCTTTTCCATTATCAATCACTTGAATAGACCGTAATCCGGCTTCTTTTAGGTAAATCGCAATTTCACTGGCGCCTGCATCTATCGCGTTCTCCACAAGTTCCTTGACAACTGAGGCTGGACGTTCAACCACTTCCCCCGCTGCAATCTGGTTGGCTACTTGAATGGGTAATTCTTGTATCGCCATTTACATCATCCTTTATAATTGGCTCTTTAATTCTGCTAAGAAGTTTAAGGCCTGAATCGGTGTTAAGTTATAAATATCTTCAGCCTTCAATTGGGCTATCACTGCTTGAGTGCCTGCATCCACTGGCCTATTATCTACCGGTTTCGTTGGCGTTTCTTCTTGGACCACATCAAATAATGACAGCTGTTGGTCCTTATTAACTTCATTTAAATTGTTGGCTTCAAGTTCTTGCAAGACCATCTGGGCGTTCTGCAATAATTCACCCGGCATACCGGCCAATTTGGCTACATGAATCCCATAAGACTTGTCCGTTGCACCGTTAAATACCTTATGCAAGAAGACCAATTCCCCGTCCTCTTCACTGGCCCCAACATGAATGTTGGCTAGGCGCGGTAAGCTTTCATCTAAGGCTGTAAGTTCGTGGTAATGCGTTGAAAAAAGGACTTTCGCATCGAAATGGTCATGGATATAGACCAAGATGGCTTGGGCCAAGGCTATTCCGTCATAAGTAGACGTTCCGCGTCCCAATTCATCAAATAATAATAAGGAATTATCGGTGGCGTGCTGCAAGGCTTGATTGGCTTCCATCATTTCCACCATGAAAGTCGACTGACCCGCTAAAAGATCATCTGCCGCCCCAATTCGGGTGAAAATCTTATCAAAAATCGGTAAACGGGCTTCTTTAGCTGGTACAAAAGACCCCATTTGGGCCAAAATGACAATCAATCCTAATTGCCGCATATAAGTTGATTTACCGGACATATTTGGCCCTGTAATCATCAAAATGCTTGTTTCAGGATCCATCACGATATCATTGGGCACAAATCGATCTTGGCCAATGACCCCTTCAACAACCGGGTGCCTTGATTCTTTCAAGTACAAGTCACGTTTGTCGGTCATAAATTGTGGTTTCACGTATTGGTGGGTTTCAGAAATTTCCGCTAGAGACTGAAGCACATCAATAGTAGCTACTGTACTCGCAATCGCCTGCAAAGTCGCTTGATGACATTTCACTTCTTCCCGAACGGCTTGGAAGATTTGGTGTTCAAGGACTTGTGACTGTTCTTCCGCTTCAAGAATTTTTGCTTCTACTTCTTTTAGTTCAGGTGTAATGAAACGTTCAGCATTGGTCAAGGTCTGCTTGCGGTCATAACGACCTTCTTCAAGTAAATGCAAGTTGGCTTTTGTCACTTCGATATAGTAACCAAAGACCTTATTATAGCCAACTTTAAGGGATTTAATGCCCGTTTTGGCCCGTTCATCTGCCTGCAATTGAGCAATCCACTGTTGGCCATTACGCATGGCATCCCGGTATTCGTCCAGTTGCGGGTTAAAGCCATCCGCAATGACATTCCCGTCTTTTAAGGTCGCCGGTGCATCTTCCTTGATGGCTGCTGCAATCGTATCGGTTAATGCTGGTAAGGCTGTGATTTGCCCTTGGATATTGGCCCAGACACTGTCATCTTCGTTATCCGCTGCGATTTGGTCAACGGTGTCAATAATTCCTGGGACCCGACTTAGTGACTGGTTTAATTGTAATAATTCTTTAGGGTTAACGTTCCCAATAGCTACTTTTGCCACTAACCGCTCTAAGTCATACACCCCGTGTAATAGGTCTTTAATTTCAAGTCGTTGGAAATAATGTTCGATCAAATCTTCAATTTGAGCTTGACGCCGTTCAATTGCCGGCAGGGATATCAGTGGTCTATCCAACCAATTTTTTAGTAAGCGAAAGCCCATAGCCGTTTCTGTTTTATTTAAGAAAGCTAACAAGGACCCTTGCCGTTTCTTGGTTCTAACTGATTCGGTTAATTCCAAATTACTTTTGGCATAGTAGTCCATATGGAGGTAATGCGCTACTTCATAGTGGGTTGCCCCCTGCCAATGGTCAATTGCTTGGTGGGACATAGAATTTATATAAGTCAATAATAATAAGAGGCCATTCAATTCCAGGTCATCCGAAATGTCGGCTAGGATTTGCTTGTAAATTTCTCTTGTTGTCGCCCCTGCTTCAGCTGTTAACTCAAAAGGTGATAAGGTGAAGGTTTGTAGGTGTTGTAATTCTACTACCTGGTCTTTTGGTACAGCTTGGGAAACAACCAATTCTTTTGATTGTAATTGGGCGAATTCTGTCAAAACAGCATTAAAGTCGTCAAGCGTGGTCACTTTTAATTCCCCAGTACCCACATCTGAAAAGGCTAAAACGTATTGGCCGTTAACGTAATCTAGGGCAGAAAGGTAATTGTTTTCAACTATGCCAATACTGTCATTCATATAGGTCCCTGGTGTCAAGACTTTCACAACACCACGTTTGACCATCCCCTTGGTTAATTTGGGGTCTTC
Organism: Aerococcus sp. NPDC058936; assembly: GCF_042741995.1. NCBI lineage: Bacteria > Bacillati > Bacillota > Bacilli > Lactobacillales > Aerococcaceae > Aerococcus > Aerococcus sp. NPDC058936. The sequence goes on from NZ_JBHYKZ010000004.1 coordinate 58,021, forward strand.
CAATTGTTCAGCAATCGCTACCTTATGGCCTTGGCTGACCAAGGTCTTAATATATTCGCTGGCTGAATGGTAAGGAATCCCACACATAGGGATTGGATCTTCCGCATTTTTATTGCGCGAGGTTAAGGTAATTTCTAAAATTTGAGCCGCTTTTAAGGCATCATCATTAAACATTTCATAAAAGTCACCTAGACGAAAAAACAGGAAGGCATCCGGATATTGGCCCTTCATTTCATTATATTGTTCCATCATAGGCGTTTGTTTGGTTTTTTGAGGCATCTTAGATTCACTCACTTCATCTTTTTTACATTTTCTTTTTTCATCTATTTTATGTATAAGGGCATGACAAAAAGGTCTCCCCTTCACTTTTCCTAATCTCTGTCATTTTACCACAAATCTAATGTCTTGTACGAGTCTGGCCTTTGTCTATATAGGCCAAGAAAGTTTAGCTAACCAAGTCATCACCGAACCATTTGTGGCTTTCTTATGTATTTGTTTTAGGTTTCCCTTATTTTTATATTTACCTTTACCTTTTATAGGCGTATACTCTATTTGCAAAAGAAATTTCCAAAGGAGACGGTAGCCCATGACAGAAGAATCGAGTATAGAGCATAAAAGAAAAATTAGCGATCTTTCATTAAGTGAAATAAATGGAACAGTTGAAGTCCCAACCGGTAAAGGATTTTGGCGAACACTATTAGCCTATTCCGGACCAGGTGCTTTAGTTGCCGTCGGTTATATGGATCCAGGTAACTGGTCAACTTCCATTACTGGCGGGCAAAATTTCCAATACAAGCTGATGCCTGTGATTTTAGCATCATCGCTTGTGGCCATGCTACTCCAATATATGGCAGCCAAACTAGGGATTGTCACCCAAGAAGATTTGGCCCAAGCCATCCGCTTACGGACCGGTAAGAAACTAGCTTTTATCTTATGGATCATTACTGAATTGGCGATTATGGCAACTGATATTGCAGAAGTTATTGGGGCTGCCATTGCCTTGTACCTCCTATTCAATATACCTTTACTCATTGCTGTTCTGATTACGGTCTTCGATGTTCTGCTCCTATTATTACTCGCTCGTATCGGATTTCGGAAGATTGAAGCCATTGTCGTTTGTTTAATTTTTGTTATCCTATTCGTATTTGTCTACCAAGTGGCCTTATCAAATCCCACTTGGTCAGCCATTATCGCATCCTTTGTACCAACCAGCGATGTCCTCCAAACCAGTCCAGCAGTGAACGGGATGACTCCCTTAGCCGGTTCACTAGGCATTATTGGTGCGACAGTCATGCCCCACAACTTGTACCTGCATTCCGCTATCTCACAAAGTCGGAAAATAGACCACGCTAACCAAGACCAAGTGGCGGCTGCAGTACGTTTTACCATGTGGGACTCTAACATTCAATTAGGGCTCGCCTTTGTCGTTAATGCCTTATTACTTGTCATGGGGGCTGCTGTGTTCAAAACTGGCGTCGTTCAAGACCCGTCATTTTTTGGTTTATATGAAGCCTTGTCTAATCCAAACTTTATGGCCAATTCTGTCTTAGCAGATTTAGCATCAAAAGGCGTATTAGCCACATTATTTGCCGTCGCCCTACTTGCTTCTGGTCAAAATTCAACCATTACTGGCACCCTAACCGGCCAAGTGATTATGGAAGGTTTTATTGAAATGAAATTGCCACTTTGGGCCCGTCGGTTAATGACTCGTTTAATCGCCATTATCCCAGTCGTCCTAAGTGTCATCTATACCAGCCAAAAAGGGACTGTCGAAGAGCATATCGCCTTGAATAACTTGATGAACAATTCCCAAGTCTTCTTAGCCCTTGCCCTACCATTTTCAATCATTCCTTTACTCATGATTACCGACTCTGAAAAAGATATGGGTCACCGCTTTAAAAATACCCTTATTGTCAAAGTTTTGGGTTGGCTATCTGTCATTGTTTTAACTGTTTTAAACATGCTTGGTTTACCGGATGAAATCTTGTCCTTCTTCGGTGACAACCCGACAGCTGGGCAAATTTCCCTAGCCCATGTCCTAGTTATTTTAACTATGATCTTTATCCTATCCTTACTCGTTTGGACTATCATTACTTTATATAAAGGCAATAAGTCCTTTGCAAAATAAACACTTATATAAATAAAATCGCGGCCAGTCTTGAATGATGCTGGTCGCGATTTTGCTTACAGTTCTGTATATTTACTGTTGTTGTCACGGCTTTTTTCAACCGGGTATTTCTCATTGTTTTTAATCAGCTTTCGTTCGATAATGTCATCGATATCCAAATTTAAATTATCGGCCAACATATAAGCATAAATCAGCACATCCGCTAACTCGTCTTTAATAGCGTCCAAATCCTCAACACCCTCGGCTGCCGTTTTCCACTGGAAGATTTCCAGTAATTCCGACGCTTCCAAGGTGATTGAAAGGGCTAAATCCTTCTCATTGTGAAATTGTCGCCAGTTCCGGTCATCCCGGAATTGATTGACCTTATCCATACTAGATGCCATTCTTCATTGCCTCCACTCTCATGTCCTGTAATTTCCGCTTCAAATTGTCATTAACCGCATAGATGGCTAAGCCGTATATTCCCCGCTTCATCAGGACGTTGATTGAATTCAAGATGATTTGCTCTTTAGCAGCCATTGCCTCCTTGTGACTGGCAAAACGATTCGCACCGCTGTAACCACCCGTATCTTGATACTTGCTTGGATCGATGGTTAATCTTTCGGTCTCAAAATCGTAATCAATCGACGGTCCAAGGACAATCCCCACATAGTTTAAATCAAAGCCCTGGACAGTGTAAATGGATCCGACTTCATTGATGGTTTCTGGCCGCTCTGACCAGGTCACCTTACTATCGGTAGTATTCCAGGGTAGGTTGATGCCGGCTTCGTCCACTAGGTAGACGTCGCCATTCTTCTTATGGGCGAAATCAAAGGTGGACACAATTCGTGACAGTCCCTTATCCGCATTCTTTTGATAGATATAATCTTTGAAGGCAGTTGGATCGTTGAAGACCTTGAATTCAAAGTGGTCGTCAGAAGGCGGAAGTGGCGTCACTTTTTGCCCAACAAAATCATTCACCCAATTCATGATTGCTGGTGAGGCGTTCATACGGAATTGGTCGGTCAGATGGAATTCGTCGGCGTCGTATTTCTTCAAAATCGTCTTTAAATCTTCCGATTGCCACTTACTCTTGACCTTCAAATATTGCTTTTCATCAAAAATTAGCACTGCAATCTTGGCCTTGTCCATGATGGCATCTAATTGGTTTTCCCCGCGAAAATTGTTATAGGCATCTGGCTGGCTCAACAACAAATGACCTTCATCAATCAAGACAATATCCGCTTGCTTGATTTTTTGATTATTGATAAAGGGCGTCGGTTTATCGAAATCCTTCTTCTTTAGATAAGGCAGTGATTTCGAGATTTGCTGGTAAGTTTTCAACATTTCCGAATGGTTAACCAATAAGAAGTTTTTAGTCCCCGCCAATACGGAATGACTTTGCCGAGCCTCTTCTTGCAAGGTATTGAATAGGGATGACAAAATGACACTCTTACCCGTTCCAGCTTCACCGTGAATAACATAGACCTTCTTTTTGACGGCTTTTTCTTGGTGAATAGCTTGCATCACCCGCTTGCAATAATCGAGGATATTCTCTTTTAAAGCACGCTGTGGTTCAGACAAGGTTTTAAAGGGTGATAATTTATAGATATCTCGATTTTTAAGGTTATCAGTTGTCTCCTTAGCCAAACCCTCACGTCGTAAAGATTCCCAGATATCTTCAAATAGGTCATCGTCATATAAGGACTTTTGAAAATAGTTATGCATAGACAAGTTGGCTGTCTGACTCACATTTTGCAAGGAAAATTGGTTGTCCGCAATAAAATAGTTAATTAAATTAGTTTCAATATTAAAGGTCGCCGACTGGTTAAAGGCCTGGTGGCCAATAAACAGAGCGTCTGTTAAGTCTTTTCGTGCCTTATTTTTTAAATGGTCCCGCATCCGGTTGTGGACATGAACTGTTTGGCCGATATAGGCTTTAGGCCGAGAATTCGTCTCTTTATTTTCATGCAGGATATAGACAATTGGGTAATCTTCAATATATAAGGTATGCATCTCCCGGATGTCATCGAGATCAAACTTTTGACGCTCGAAAACAATCGGTTTTAAGCTGTCTTGCTTCTCCATCTGCTTCCCCTCACTCATCATATTCTTACCTCCATCATGCGCCAAGGTAAATTGAAATGCAACCCAAAATAATAGACAGAAAAGCTGACAAAGTGCACATCCAATTTGACATGACTTAGTCAGCTTTTATCTTCGTTAGCATTTTTTAAACGAGTATTCATGCAAATTCCGCTATTAATGCTTCTTGCTGGTTTTTTAATCCTGGTATATCTTGGCCGATTAATTTATCCCACATGGATATTTGGCTACCCGTGCGGCTGATCATGGATTCTTTAGCTGTATTGGCTAAGTCAGCCCGTTTGATGGTTTCGTATTTTGCCCAAGCATTAGCGAGAAATTGGTCATCCTTGTCACTTGAAATGCCTGTTTCCATTCTAAAATGGTTGCCCTTTTGCAAGAGGTTTAACTGGTTCATCTGACTTGGAAACATGTCTAAATAGCCATTGGCTACAATATAAGCGGCGATTTCTTCGTCAATTTGTTTGAAATTAAATTGAAAGGGAATATTCAGTTGTTTAAAGGTGGCATAGGGAATATCTTTTACCATTGGGGCGTAGTCACCCATTTGCGCCTTTACCAAGGCTTTCTTGATTTTGATGGTATCCATTTGAACCTCCTAGATATGGTCACTGTCTTGGTAACTGATTGGGGCGTTATTATGGTGATGCAAGATATGTCGGTTATATCGCTCGTCCGCTTTCAGATATAAAACTTTTCCGCCACCATCTGTAGAAAGAGGCGAGGGATCGCCCACTTCTGTTTCAGTCAGTACCCAATACATATTGGTAAAACCATAACGTTCAAAGTCGTCGTCTCCATAGCCGTCTGTGAAATAAGCAGCTACCGTATTTTCATCGGTGAATCCTTGTTCATGTAGCCACTGGTAGGCCGGTGCGAAAGAAGTCCCCCCGCGACCCGCAAATGCCATATCTTTCAAAGACTGGAAGGATAAGGGTTTCGCGTATTGGACTGTCGTATCCACATGAACAACCCACACTTCTGCATGCAAGGTCTTTTGAATATTGGCCAATTCACCTAAGGAATAAGCTAAAGCCTCCTCATTTTGTGAGGCTGAGGTATCAAAGAAGGCCACCAAGCGGCTGGCTGTATCTAAAATACGGCCTGGTAAATCTATCCGGTGCGGTTGCCGGCGGTTCATCCGGTTTTTAGACATTTTATAAGGCACTAATGACGTCCCCATGCCTCGTTTAATCACATCCCGCCAGTTTAAGGCCCGCTGTTTGGTGATTTGATCAATGTGGACCTTGACTTCACTGGATAATTTTAACCTTAATTCTTCAGTCATCTGACTATAAGAATCTTTGATCAGCCCATTCATCAATTTCCGGTATAGATCCGCGTGCTGGCTGTTTGGGGTTATCGGTTGCATGGTCCGGTTGTTTTTCATTTCCTCTTTCAATTGTTTGGCCGAGTCAATCCGCAATTCTTCCGCCTTATTAGGATCGAAATTGCCGGCTAATTGGCTGTATAATTCGTCCATTTGCCCAGACCCAAGCATCTTATTGAAGGTCGATTCTGTCTGGTTGTGCCCCTGTTTTTTCGGGTCGTTTTTGACCGCTTTTAACTCATTATAATAGTACAAGGTCCCTGCTTTAGGCAAAATGTGTCTATTTTCTGTGATATGCTTGACCCATTTCAAAGTTACTACCGTATCAGGTAGGTTATCCACATACTGGTTGACCTCAGCTTCCATAGCAACAGTCATGACTTTAGCTGATTCCTCATCTTTAAAAGCCCAATCATACTCAACGATATGGCCAAATAAAACGTGGTAACACATCTGTCTAATGGCCGCTAGCATCCCCTCAGGCGTTTCATAATAAAGGTAGAATAGGATTGGATTAATGGTCATGACCAAGTCTAAGCCCCGGAAACCAATGGTAATGGGCTTTGCTAGTGATCCATTCATCTCCCGGTCGGTATGGAAGAGAATCCCCGCAAAAAGTATATCTCTTGCCCCCTTTTGAGAGTCTTGGTTGTTCATAAGGGTGGCCGTCAAAATCCCCAACAGTTGATTTTGGGCGTCAGCAAATTTCTCATAGTCCTCGTATTGACCATGGTTTAGAAAGGTTATATAAGCGATAGTCATTTTGCGAAAGGTCGACTCGATATTTTCAAATTCAAAGGTGGAAAATAACGCCTGCTCACTCACTTAGGCACCCCCTTTCTTCCTGATTATTGGCTATTGGTTGGCGTTCACAGCCATAGTGATGTCAAACGTTTTCTCCACAAAGTCAGGATTTTGGTTCAAAGCTTTGAAGAAGTTCGCAATAGCCGAATCATCCGGCCCTTCATGCATTCGTTTGATTAAAATATAAATTTCATCCGGTTCAGAAGCGACGAAAATATCTGTATAACGGCTGATTAGATGCTTGTCTTCAATTAAATTCGGTTGGTTAACGATATAATCCGTTAAATCTTCAATTACCCGTTTACGACGCACGATTGGCATCGCTTGGTAGCGGTCAAGGATGGCTTGGTCTAAGTCCGGGCCTTGCGTTTGGATGATCTCTGTTGGTTTAATAAAATCTGTTTGTTGCTGTCTCAAGAAAGTCACAAAAACTTGACCCGCTTCGTCCCCAATATTCCCCTCGATTCCTTCAATCAAGAATTCAAGGTAGTCATCCGTTAGGTGATAAATATCATGACCCGCATCTTCAAAAGCGTACAGGAGGTTAGATAATCGTTCATAGGCACGTGGCGTTGGGTTTTTATCCCTTGTTTCATCAATGACAATGAAATATTGACGGCCATCAGCCTGCAAGAATTCAGTGATCAAGGGATGAATCATGGTCCGACTTGGATTACTTGTGCGTGTCTTTTGGGCAAAAGAGGTAAGCCAATCTTCTAAGTTGGCACCCATTCGAATCCGCATGGTCCGGTCGTTAATAGCCATGTCACGGGCGTTTGTAGCATATGAAGTGTTCTCAAAACCTTCCACATCACTAGACGGGTTTTCTGCGGTAATAATCACCACATTGTCCGGTAAGGCATGGCCCATCAAGTTACGTTGTAAGACCAGGTTCATCAATTCCCCTTGCACCATGGCGATTGGCCGGTTAAATTCATCCAAAAAAAGAATGACTTTGCGGTCAGGATTAGCTTCTGCTTCTGTAATGGCTCCTTGAATTTGGGGATTTAAATAGTACTGGATATGGTCTTCTTTAGGAACTGGCATGGTCATATCACCTGGTTGCAGTAATGAACAGGTAATTTCAAAGTAACCAAAACCGTTATGTTTGGCTAAGTCACGCACCATTTGGGACTTCCCAATTCCACCGTGGCCGACAATGTTTGGCACAATATCCGTATCTTGCTGCAGGATTAAATTTAGCCCCTTATATACAGCAGTATAAGGTAAACCAGCAACTCTATCTGTCATAATCTGTTCACACCTTCTGTATTCATCGTTTCTTTTCATTATACGAGATTCCGCTGGTAAATCTACCTATTTCCAAATATTTTTATCTATTGTAATCTTTATAAATACATGATTGTATTCAAAAAAACTGTATTATAGTCCTTTTCAAAGAATCTTATTTTATTGTCAGAAACTGTTAAAAGATAATTTTTCTAGTAGATTTATCCTTAATATACTTAGTTTTATTGGCCATTACCGAAAAAAATTGACCAACTAAAAAGGAGCATTTGCATGCTCCTTTGATAAACTATTTTGCGTAATCAACCGCTCTTTTTTCGCGTATCACGATTACTTTAATTTGTCCTGGGTAATCCAGTTCATTTTCAATGCGTTTTGAAATGTCATGTGCTAATTCAATTGCTTTTAAATCATCTACTTCATCTGGTTTAACCATTACACGGATTTCTCGTCCGGCTTGAATTGCGTAGGCATTATGAACGCCGTCATAATCTTTGGCAATAGCTTCAAGGCTACGTAATCGTTGGATGTAGTTTTCTAATGATTCACTGCGTGCACCTGGCCGAGCTGACGAAAGGGCATCGGCAATGGCAACTAAGCTAGCGATAACACTTGTTGCTTCAACGTCACCATGATGGCTAGCAATGGCGTTAATAACAGTTTCAGGTTCTTGGTATTTGATAGCAAATTCCGTACCAATTTGTACGTGAGACCCTTCTACTTCATGATCAACGGCTTTACCGATATCATGCATTAGACCGGCGCGTTTAGCTAACTGTACGTCTTCTCCAAGTTCTGCTGCCATCACACCAGCTAATTTAGCAACTTCAATGCTGTGATTCAAAACATTTTGGCCGTAACTTGTTCGGTAGTATAAGCGACCCAAAGTTTTCACTAAGTCAGGGTGAAGAGAATGAATACCTAAATCAAAAATCGTTTCTTCACCGATTTCTCTTATTTTACTATCCATTTGTTTACGAGCTTTTTCAACTGCCTCTTCAATTTTGGCTGGATGGATTCGTCCATCTCCAATCAATTTATCTAAAGCGATTTTTGCAATTTCACGACGTATTGGATCAAATCCACTTAATACTACAGCTTCAGGTGTATCATCCACAATCAAGTCAATTCCGGTTAAGGATTCTAATGTCTTGATGTTTCGTCCTTCTTTACCAATGATACGTCCTTTCATATCATCATTTGGTAAGTGAACAACTGTAACTGTAGATTCTGTAACTGTATCCGCTCCAGAGCGTTCAATAGCTTGAAGTACAATTTGTTTTGCAACTCGATCTGCCGTGTCATTAGCTTCTTGCTCTGCCTTCTTGATTAATAAGGCTTTCTCATGGGCTAATGTATCTTCCATCTCTTTTAGTAATAAATTTTTGGCATCTTCACGAGACATAGCTGCCACACTAACTAAAACTTCATTTCGTTTTTCAATTAATGCGTCTGCTGCTTTTTCAGTCTCCGCAACCTTTTTCTTACGGTCACGTAAAGACTGTTCTTCATTACTTAATTTATTTTCTTTGTCAGAAATAGATGCATCACGTCTATCCAATTTTTCTTCTTTTTGGTTTAAACGGTCTTCTTGTTTCTTAACTTCACTACGGCGATCTCTAACTTCACTATCTACTTCATTTCTATACCGCTGCAATTCTTCTTTTGCGTTTAAGATAATTTCTTTCCGCTCAGATTCTGCGCTACGTTTAGCATTTTCAATGATTCCTTGTGCGGTTATGTGTGCTTCATCTTTTTCACGTTCTTGTTCTTGTAATAAAGACTTCTTACCTACATAAACGCCACCCAATAGACCAACAATTAAAGCAATGATAGCGAAGGCAATTTCAGTAAATCCCATAGTTTCACCTCCGTATCTATTTAATTGTGTTCTTTTTTCGTAAATATTAAGATATTATAAAACATGCATTACATGCACATAAGTTCATTTTATATTTAAGTGGAATGAATGTCAATCAAGTCGGCAATCAAAAGCATGATAGCCTTTTCAAAAAAGATGGCAAAAAATGCCTTTCCCATAGTGGTTCAATGGGAAAGGCATGGTGGTTATCTATTTAAAAATAAATTTTATTCTGTTGCTTCTTCCAACAATTCCCCTTGCGCTTCATCATTTGCTTCTAAGGCCGCTAGTTCTTCTTCGCTTAATTTACCATTTTGGCCAAAACCAAAGTGTTGACGAACCTGTCCATCGATCGTTTCACGAATTTCTGGGTTTTCGCGTAAGAATTGTTTTGCATTCTCACGACCTTGACCGATACGGTCTTCACCATATGAATACCAAGAACCGGACTTGTTAATAATGTCTAATTCAGCTGCCAGGTCAACTAGTTCACCCTCTTGAGAAATTCCTTCCCCATACATGATGTCAACTTCTGCCACTTTGAATGGTGGTGCTACCTTATTTTTAACAATCTTAATTTTAGTACGGTTACCGATTGCGCTACCGCTCTCTTTAATTTGTTCACCACGACGTACTTCTAAACGTACAGTAGAGTAGAATTTTAAGGCTCTACCACCTGGTGTTGTTTCAGGACTACCAAACATTACCCCAACTTTTTCACGAATTTGGTTGATAAAGATAGCGATTGTTTTCGTTTTGTTGATGGTACCTGATAATTTACGTAATGCTTGAGACATTAACCGGGCTTGAAGACCGATATGAGAGTCACCCATTTCACCTTCAATTTCGGCACGTGGTACTAAGGCTGCAACTGAATCGACAACAATGATATCAATGGCACCTGAAGATACTAAAGCGTCAGCGATCTCCAAACCTTGTTCACCAGTGTCTGGTTGAGAAAGGAGTAACTCATCAACGTTTACACCTAATTTAGCTGCATATTCAGGATCTAGCGCATTCTCAGCATCGATAAAGGCTGCAATACCACCGCGTTTTTGTACTTCTGCAATTGCATGTAATGAAACAGTCGTTTTACCGGATGATTCTGGTCCGTATACTTCAATAATACGACCACGTGGGTAGCCACCAACTCCTAAAGAAATATCCAATGTTAATGAACCTGTTGGAACAGTAGAGATTCTAGCGTCTCCGCGTTCACCCATTTTCATGATTGAGCCTTTACCAAAGTTACGCTCAATTTTTTTCATTGCATCGTCTAGTGCTTTTTGACGGTTGCTATCGTTTTTATCCATAGTCATGCGTAAATCCTCCTAAATGTTCTCTTGCGTTTCTTTTATTTTATAATTCTTTTGACGAATAAGCAAGAGAAAAGCGAACGAATGTTCTATTATTTTTTAATGATATCAAAGTAAGCTGAATAGACTGAACGATATTGAATATTTTGACGGCTGCCCCTTAATGCCGGTGTTAAAACCTTAGTTTCTTGGCCAGCTTGGGCGATACCAATATAGACAGTCCCCACTTCTTTCCCTTCCATGGCGTCTGGTCCAGCGACACCTGTAAAGGATATCCCAAAGTCAGATTGATATAGATCTCGGACATTTTCTGCCATTTCAGTGGCTGTTTCTGCACTCACCATACCGTAAGTTTGCAGTGTGTCCTCTTTCACATTCAAGACATTGGCTTTGGCTGTTTCTGTATAAGTAACGGCTGACCCTTGTAAGACTTTTGAAGCCCCTGGGACATCGACAACTTTCTTAGCTGCTAGTCCCCCAGTGAAACTTTCAGCAAAGGCAATCGTTTGGTCGCGCTCAGTCAATTTCTCTACCAACACTTCATTGATACCTAAGTTTTCTCCTTCGCCTACATAATAGTCAGCTAACCGATCATTGATAGCTGTAGCCAGGTTTTCTAATAAAGGCTTGGTTTCTGCTTCATTTTTGCCCGCTGCAGTCAGTCTGACGGTTACCATGAAATTACCAAAGTAAATGGCAACAGTTGGATTTTCTTGACTCATAATCAAGTCATCAATAGTGTCAGCTAATTGCGATTCACCGATCCCAAAATAGTGCAGATATTTAGATGTTAGTACGATGTCATTTTGGTATTGGTCTAGCAAATAATCAACTACATAATGGTTGAACATATGCTTCATTTCAGATGGTGGTCCTGGCAGTAGAATATAGGTATGGTTATCATGTTCAATCGCTGTACCAAGCGCTTGCCCTACATCATTGGGGAAAGTATGTCCTGCTTCAAAAGTCAGTCCCATAGCCAGATTGTTTTCAGTCATAACTCTGCTTTTAAAGGCTGCTTTGATGGTTTTCATCCCCTCTTCATCGTGAATGAGTGGTTGATTTAAGTATGCTGAAATAGTTTGTTTAGTTAAATCATCCCGGGTAGGGCCTAAACCACCTGTATAAATGATGATATCCGACCTTTGTTCAGCCTGAGCAGTCACTTTCTTTAACCGTTCAGGGTTATCGCCAATGACCGTTTGTATGTAATGGTCAAAGCCTAATTCATTCAATTTTCGTGCAATAAATTGTGCATTTGTATTCGCGATTTGTCCCATTAACAATTCAGTTCCAACAGCTATAATTTCTACTTTCATTCTTTTCCCACCTATTAGTATATACGTTTTATTTATGCGTTTGCGCATAGTGATACCTGTATATTATAGAACAAAAAAGAGCCCGGTAAAAACCGAAGCCCTTAAAAATTGTGCTTATAGTCCGTCTGAAAATACGGAAATATTTTTAACGAAGTAGTCTACACCTGAATAGATGGTGAAGATTAATGCTAGATATAGTAGAATTTGTCCGATTGAAAACGGCAAGAATCCTAAGGGGAAATCCCCGATTAACAAGAAGGTAATGGATAGCATCTGGGTGAACGTTTTCAATTTCCCAGCACTCCCAGCTGCCATGACTGTCCCTTTTTCCACTAGTAATAGACGGAGTCCGGTGACAGCTAATTCGCGCATGATAATGATTGAGACTAACCATGCTGGGGCTAAATCGATACCAACTAAGGCGATAAAGGCAGTTGCAACGAGCATCTTGTCGGCTAATGGATCGGCAAATTTACCGAAATTAGTGACAAGGTTGTCGCGACGTGCGATGTAACCGTCTAGCCAGTCGGTGAGTGATGCGACTGCGAAAATGATAGCTGCCACCACGTATTGCCAGTACCACTGACTGCCGAGTACTTGTGTACCATCTCCACTGGCTGGAATAGATACGAAAATCATGAAGATTGGAATCATGATAATCCGAATGATGGTTAATTTATTTGGTAAATTCAAATAATCCCTCCTAGTTGACTGTCTGCCATGTTAAATATAGTATAACATTTTTTGACTTGGCAAATGTATGTATCGGCCTATTACATAACCTATTCGGTTGGTTCATCGCCGTTTTCTTGGAAGATGTTGACCGTACGAGGTTTAGACCCTTCTTGTGGCCCGACAATTCCGCGTTGTTCCATATCATCTACTAGACGGGCGGCCCGGTTGTAACCGACTCTAAATTGACGTTGTAACATAGAAATTGAGACGGTTTCACGAGTTTTAACAAATTCTAGGACAGTATCCCACATTTCATCTAAATCTTCGCCTGGGGCTGATTCTTTGGTCTCAGTTGGCATCATAGATTCAACATAATTTGGTTCTTGTTGGTCTTTTACAAAAGAAACCACACGTTCCACTTCGTCATCTGTGATAAAGGCCCCTTGAACACGAATTGATTTCGACTCACCCATAGGTAGGTAGAGCATATCTCCTCGACCCAATAATTTCTCAGCGCCATTTTGGTCGATGATGGTTCTTGAGTCAGTTCCTGAAGATACCGCAAAGGCAATTCTTGATGGTACGTTAGCCTTGATGATCCCTGTAATAACGTCAACAGATGGTCTTTGTGTCGCCAGAATCATATGTATACCAGCTGCACGCGCCATTTGCGCTAGCCGGGTAATTGCGGCCTCTACTTCTTTAGAAGCGACCATCATCAAGTCGGCTAACTCATCTACAATCACAACGATGTAAGGTAGAGTTGGATGCGCAGTACCTTCATTAAGGTTTTCTTCATGAACGAAGTCATTGTAACCGTCAATATTCCGTTGGCCCGAAGCAGCAAACAATTCATAACGACGTTCCATCTCTTGAACGACTTTTTGTAAGGCTTGAGCCGCTTTTCTTGGATTGGTTACAACTGGTGTTAACAAGTGTGGAATACCGTTATAAATCGATAGTTCCACTTTTTTAGGGTCGATCATCATCAATTTTACTTCATTAGGCTTGGCCTTCATCAAAATGGATACGATAATCCCGTTGATAGCGACTGATTTACCAGATCCGGTAGACCCAGCAACCAGTAAATGAGGCATCTTGGTCAGGTCTGCTGAACGAATATTGCCTGAAATATCTTTTCCTAATGGGACTTCCAAGACTTTACCCGATTGCAGTTGATGCTCGAAAGAATCACGGAAGGAAACTAAGGATACATCTTGATTGGGCACTTCAATCCCAATAAATGATTTACCTGGTATTGGCGCCTCAATCCGGATATCTTTAGCAGCTAGTGATAAGGCGATATCGTCGGCTAAACCAACAATCTTACTTACTTTTACCCCAATCGCTGGCTGAATTTCATATTTTGTTACAGCTGGTCCCAAGTTAGCCTTAGTGACTTTAGCATCCACATTAAAGCTCTTGAAAGTCGCTTCGAGTTTACGGACATTTTCTTTAATAACAGCGTATTCGCCACTTTGGTCTGTCGCTTTAATTGGCGTCAACAAGTGGGCTGGTGGTAATTTATACTCTGGATTATCTGGCTCTGCAGCCATATCCATGACAATGTCTTTACCGTCATCTGGTTCAGTATCAACATCTTGGTCGTCAGTCTCTGGACTAGCTTGCGCATTTGCTTGTTCAGCCTTGCGGAATTCATCAGCCTGCGTGCCAATTTCAAGAGAAGTTTGTTGGATTTCGGCTGTTTGGTTGCTATTACTTGCACTAGCGCTTGGCCCGACAATGACTAAATCTTCGTCGTCTATATCCTCTTGTTTTGGTTTAATGCGGTTGTTGTTTTCCGAACTCTCTTGGTTTTCATTAGACAGCTTGCCTTTTTTAGCAGCTTTACTTCGGCTAGCTTTTTGTTTAGATTGGTCTGCCTTATATTTTTCCCGGTCCTCACGGTAACTTGAGAATTGTTGTTTCGTTGTGTCCCAGAATTCACCTAACCAATTAAAGACCACACTGGTAATGGACTGAATCCCTTCGACTAGATCTAACCAGGTAATACTGAACAAGTAGCACAATAGGATCATTAAAGCGATGCCCACGAAAATATAGGTCCCCAATTGACTTACTGTGTAGAAGGTAAAGGTGTATAATAAACCACCTAAAAGCCCACCACCCAAGGGTTGACCGGCACCTTCAGCGGTAAAATTGGCGATAGCCCGTTGCCATGTCACCTCTAATACAGATGTATCACTGGATAAGGCAATGGCTAAATAATCCCAAGCATGCATTAATATAGCTAGGATAGGTACTGCCCAAATCACCGTGTTCATGATTCTACCTAAAACTAATGGGCCATGCCCCGTCACAAGAATCCAGCCTGTGAAGATAATTTCAATAATAAATACAGGAATGGCTAGTCCCCCAACAAAAAATTCCATCAGATGCATGAATAATCGACCCAATGCACCAAGCTCTAACACACCAATAATGGCGAAAAATAATGAAATCCCTGAAAATAATTGCATGCGGAATAGTTCTTGTTGTTTTTTAGTCCGTCTTTTCTTTTTTCTTGCCACGCTAACCCTCCTCTTTTAAATGATTTTTACCGCTCGAACGGTGATTGATATTGTCTAAAATACTGGTTAATTCTTTGACACGTGTTTCACTTAAAGCTTGTTGGTTCTCATAAAGGACTAGACTATGGTAGACTTGTTCATCATTTGCACAAGGTTCACACCAATCCGTTTCACCCGGTTGCCAGAAAGCGCGCATACCTTCTACTCGACTACGCGTCTTCGGGAACAAGCCCTGCAATTTTAATAATTCACTTTCAAAAATAAGTGCTGCATCTTCTAAGCTGTCAGCCGTTTGAACAGAGACGACATGCTCATGCCAGTCATCTTCAAACCACCATGGCTCGTCAAATCCATCTATTTGATATACTTGGAAACTCATCTTCTTCACTCTCCAATCAACACCCTATTATACCAAACTTATGGTCGATTTTCATCTTGGTGACGTTTTGACATCACGTAAACAGAGGACTTCATTTTAATAAAAAATCTATCCAAAATCAGTACTTAGGCTGATGTTAATCGTCATCATATCTAGTATAATTAAATAATCATAATGAAAGAAGGGATATTCATGAAAACAAGTCGAATTGTTGTAACCGGACGTGTGCAAGGTGTAGGCTTTCGTTATTTTACCGAAAGAATCGCCAAGAGGATGAAAGTTGCAGGAACCGTTGAGAATAAGAACGATGGATCAGTAGAAATTCTTGCCCAAGCAGATGATGCCACCTTGCGTGCTTTTGTTGAAGAAGTCAAAGAAATGCCGGAAAACCCATCTGCCCATGTCGACAATATCCAAGTGGTTGAAACCTTCAATAGTGAGGAAATGGTGAAATTTCGCACGGTTTATTGAAATAGCCCCCTAAATTAGCTACAATAGTAACGTTAGTCAAGACACTAAAACAAGAATAAAATATCTATATAAATTAAAGGACGTGAAGTATTGTCAAGCCGTTTAAAAAATAAACGCCTATCGCTAATGTTGTTAGTGATGTCACTCGTGGTATTTTTGGGTGGATGCGCCAATCCAAATAATCCAGATGGTCTTATGTATCGCTTAACAGTAGAACCGATTGGTCAACTTATCGCATGGATTGCTGATCAGTTTGCTGGTAACTACGGCATTGCTATTATCATTATTACCATTGCCATTCGTATTATTCTATTGCCACTTACCCTGAACCAGCTGAAAAGCTCAACGCGTCAACAAATTAAGATGGCTGCTTTCCAACCATACTTAAAAGAAATTCAAGAACGTCAAAAAAATGCCACAACGCAAGAAGAAAAAATGGCATTAGCGACTGAACAACAAGAATTCATGCGCGAAAATAATGTTTCTATGTTTGGTGGTATGGGTTGTTTACCATTATTACTACAATTACCCATCATCTCCGGTTTATATACTGCTATTCGCGTGAGTGAACCAATTGCTAGCTCCGAATTCTTCGGTATCTCGCTTGGAGAATCTCATATGGTATTAGCCATTATCACCATTGTAATGTACTTGATTCAATCATTCATTACCTTGCAAGGTGTGCCAGAAGAGCAAAAAGCGCAAATGCGTTCTACCCTATTCATGACACCAATTATGATGGGATTCATCGTATTTACAACACCCGCCGGATTAACACTTTACTTCTTAGCAGGTGCCATTTGGTCCATTCTTCAATCATTATTTACAACTTTCTACTTCAAGCCAAGAATCCAGGCAGAAGTAGATAAAGAGATGGCTGAGAATCCAATCAAAGTGAAGAAACCTTCTAGCGGCCGTAAAGATGTGACTGATTCTGTCAAGAAAGAATCTACAAACAAACGCTTAACAAATAATGACAGCAAAACAAACCGTAATGCTGGCAAACAACGTAAATAACAACTGATTGCACAGTAAAAGCCCTCTGACTTGTCGTTCAATACGCTAGCCAGAGGGCTTTTCTTACGCTATTAAAAATATATAAAAGGGTTTGTGGAAACTCTGCCACAAACCCTTTTTAGCTCTTTTATTCTCCGTAGAAGTGTTTAGAAGCGATTGCTGCACCTTCTACAAGGGCTTCTAATTTAGCCCAAGCGATTTGCTCGTGTAAACGTCCACCTAAACCACAATCAGTTGAAGCAACGACGTTTTCTGGCCCAACGATTTCACCGAAACGGATTAAGCGTTCTGCGATTAATTCTGGATGTTCAATTGCATTTGTTGAATGTGATACTAAGCCAGGAATGATGTATTGGCCTTCTTTTAAGCGGCCTGCTTTTTCCCATACTTTCCATTCATGGGCATGACGTGGACTTGATGCTTCAAAAGTAAATCCTGCTGCATTAACTTCTAAACATTGGTCAACGATGTACTCTAATGGAATATCGGTTGTATGTGGTCCATGCCATGAACCCCAGCAAATATGTAAGCGAACTAAAGCTGGATCGATACCTTTTAAGGCACGGTTAATGGCGTCAATACGTAATTGTAACCATCTTTGGAAGTCTTCAATTGATGGCTCTGGGTTAATTTGGTCCCAAGCTTCAGCCAAGTCTGGCGCATCAATTTGAACGATGAATCCAGCATCTGTGATCGCTTTATATTCTTCATGTAATGCGTCTGCCAAATCATTTAATAAGGCTTCTTCATCCCCATTGTAGTAGTTATCTTGTAGCCGAGCTGCTGAACCTGGAGATACAGCTGCGATAAAACCTTTATCTAAGTTGTTTTTAGCTAGTGAAGCTTTTAAGAAATCTACGTCACGTTGCACTTGGTCTTGACCAACGTAAGTCACTTTATCAGCGAAAACTGGGTTTCCAACAGCTTTACGTTTACCTAAAACACCAGAATCTGGATCTTCATAGGCTGCTGAGAAAATTGCACGGTCACGACGGTCAG
Source organism: Aerococcus sp. NPDC058936 (assembly GCF_042741995.1). Lineage (NCBI taxonomy): Bacteria > Bacillati > Bacillota > Bacilli > Lactobacillales > Aerococcaceae > Aerococcus > Aerococcus sp. NPDC058936. The sequence continues at coordinate 76,184 of NZ_JBHYKZ010000004.1, forward strand.
GGAATGATGTTAATTTAATATTTCCTGGTGTTGAACGAATCTTTTCAGGGTTTGCCCAACGGTCTTGGTCAGTCATTTCTAAACCACCTAAACGGTAGAATGAGTAGTTCCACCAGGCACCAAAGTCTACTGGACCAGATGTAATATGACCATATTCACCGTCATTTACAATGTCGATACCAATTTCTTTTTGTTTTGCAACAACTTGATCCACTGAATCTTGGATGATTTTATTATATTCTTCGTCTGAAATTTCATTTTTTGCACGTCGATCATTTGCCTCTAATAATGCTTTTGGACGTGGTAATGAACCTACATGTGTGGTTAAAATTTTCTTGTTTGTCATAGCTAAAACCTCCATCTTGTTTAGCTAAATTGTAACACATCTACAAAACTATTATGTCTTGATTAAAGTATAGAAAAACTATCAAGCTTGATTAGTATATCTTGAATACGGTGGTTGATCATTTGGTCGAAATAACTATTTTTTGCAAGAATTCTATATAAGCAAAAACAGGCTGGGAAAAGCCCCAACCTGTTCTTATCTCGTCTGAATATTATAAATCTAGGTTACTAATCTAAGGTTATCAAATGATTATTTGATGTATTTAGATTCTAAGCCTTCAGCTTCTAAGTACTCTCTGAATGGTACTAAGTTAGCAGCTTCGTAACGTTCTTTGTAAGCTTTGATTTCGTCTTCGCTGTATAGTTTTGAATCTAATTTCAATGTTTCTACAGGGATTGGACGGTCTTGAGTAATCTTACAGTCGATAACTACAGTATTACCTTCTTTGTAAGCTGCAACAGCTTCAGCCATTACACGGTCCATATCTTCGATACGGCTTACAGTAAATCCTTTAGCACCTTGTGCTTCAGCGATTTTAGCGTAGTCAACATCTGTAAAGTCTACACCGAATAAGTTTTTGTTAGTGTCTTCATATTTATTTTTGATGAAGGCATATTCAGTGTTAGAGAATACAACGTTGATTACAGGCATGTTGTAACGTACGTTAGTTACTACATCTGGGTAAGTCATAGAGAAGGCACCATCACCGATGATGTTCCAAACTTGACGATCTGGGTAAGTGTTTTTAGCACCTAAACCACCAGGGATAGCGATACCCATTGTCGCGAATAATGGAGAAGTTCTCCACATGTTTTTAGGTGTCATATGTAAATGACGGATAGAAGTTTGAGTTGAGTTACCAACATCAATAGAGTAGATTGCATCTTCGTCAGCGTGGTTGTTGATTGCATTGTACACTTGGTAGAATTGCAAGTCGCCTTCTTCTTTAGTTTCTAACATGTTGATGTATTCACGCCAGTTAGCGATGTTTTTCAAGTTAGCTGTCCACCATGCTGATTCTTCAACAGCATCTACTTTATTTAAGATTTCGTCGATTGCTAAACCAGCATCACCTAAGATAGCAACATCAGCGTGGTGACGTTTACCTAACATAGCTGGGTCGATATCGATTTGGATGAAGTTATCCACGTTGCGGAAAGTACCTTCAACCTCTGAGAATGGGAAGTTTGAACCAGCAAATAATACTGTGTCAGCTTCTAAGATTGTTTCGTTAGCTGGTTTCCAACCTACACGGTAAGTAGAACCTGTTAACGCTTCGAAGTCCCACTCGAAAGTTTCAAAGTTTTTACCAGTAGTGATAACTGGCGCTTTGATTTTACGAGCTAATTCTTGAACTGCAGGACCGTGGCCCATAGTACCAATACCAGCGTAGATTACTGGACGTTTAGAGTTGTTTAATAATTCAACTGCTGCGTCGATATCTTGTGCTGCTGGAGCGATTGGTGCATATTTGCGTAAGCTGTTTGCAGATGAGTACCATTGGTCGTTGTCGATTTCAACTTTAGCGAAATCACCAGGTACTTCTAGAACTGCTACACCACGTTTAGCGATAGCCATACGAGCTGCTTCGTCAACTAATTTTGGTAATTGCTCAGCATAAGCTACACGACGGTTGTAAACTGCAATGTGGTCGTACATTGGGTTTTGGTTTAATTCTTGGAAAGCGTCCATGTTTAATTCGCGTTGAGGACGAGAACCTAAGATCGCAACTACTGGAATGTTGTCCATTGCTGCATCGTATAAACCGTTGATCAAGTGAGATGCACCTGGACCACCAGAACCAACAGTAACACCTAAGTTACCGCCGAATTTGCTTTGCATTACAGCAGCCATAGCACCTACTTCTTCGTGTTTCACTTGTAGGAATTTGACGTTGTTTTCTTCTTCACCCATAGCATCCATTAATGAACTTAAAGTACCTGAAGGAATACCATAAATAGTATCTGCTCCCCAAGACTCTAAAATTTTCATAACTGCTAAACCGATGTTAATTTTGTTATCTGACATTTAGATTACCCTCCATTTGATTTAAAAATATCACAATTGAAATAATAGCACTTAAAACAGTTCAATCCAATGAATTGCCACAAATATCCTTTGTGATGGCCATAATTAGCCAAAAATACCCCATTTCCAGTACAATGTTGTATTTTTTCAAGAAGAGTGGTACAAGAGGCGAAATTGTACTAGTACAGTAAAAAGGCTAGAAACCCTTATAAATCAAGAACTTTTAAAAAGTAACTACTTATAACACTACTACACAAGTTTACTGTTGCAAAATTAAAGAAATTTCCTACTTATTCTCACCATTAAAGTCCATAAACTTTATACATTAGAAAGTTAGTGAAGAATATCTTAAATATAATCGAACGGTATAAACAACTACTGATGGCTATTGTAAGAAGTTATACAACATCATTTGGAATTTCTTTTAACAATTTGGCAGGTACCCCACCAACTAATGAATTATCAGCTACATCCTTAGTCACAACCGCACCAGCCGCCACAACAACATTGTTACCAATCGTCACACCAGGTAAAATAGTTACATTTCCACCAAGCCATACATCATTCCCAATTGTTACTGAGCTTGCCAGAGCTAGATGGTCTCGTCGTCCTTGAGGTGTTATGGGATGATTTACCGTAGAAATCAATGTATTTGGCCCTATCATCACATCATTCCCGATTTTCACTTTAGCAATATCCAAAATTGTTACATTATAATTTGCTAGAAAATTATCTCCGACCTCAATATTTTCTCCACTATCACAATTAAAGACCGGTGCTACAAAGGGATTTTTGCCAACTTTTCCAAATAAATTTCTTATTGCCGCTTCCAATGCTACATTATCTGAAGTATCTACACTGTTTAATTTTTTACAACCGGAGATTGCTTGAAGTTTTTGACTATTTACTTCTTTATCTCGCATAGAGTATGGTAATCCTGCTTGCAGTTTTTCCATTTCAGTCATATTTTGAATGTTTTCTGTCATCATAAACTCCTCTCTTATTCAGGTTATCTTTCTTCTATATATTAAAATAAGAACCTTACGCTTACTAGCATAAGGCCCTGTTATAGTTTATTTAATTAAATTATTATCATCATCATTTGCTGCTTCTTCCAACAACTGATCAATTCTTTCACGGTCAGCTGCTGAAATTTCATCTAAGGTATTCAAGATTGGGAAACGAACATGGAAAATCGACCCATTGCCCAGCTCACTCTCTACAAAGATAGAACCCTTGTACCCTTTGATTAATTCTTTAGCGATAGATAAACCTAGACCATTTCCCCCACGTTCGCGCGACCGCGCTTTATCCACCCGATAGAAGCGGTTGAAGATACGGTTTTGGTCTTCTTGAGACATCCCCTCACCAAAGTCTTGGATGGCAATTTCAATATAATCAACGGCATTGGTCGCAACAGAAATATGGATTTCTTGGCGGTCAGTTGAATATTTAACAGCATTATCCAATAAAATAATTAGGATTTGTTCAAGATGGTTACGGTAAATCTGAATCTCATAATTACGACGCAAGTCATTTTCCAAGAAGAATTGGAAGTCTGGGTAAAGGACCTTGAAGTTTTGGAAAACTTGATTGATCACTTCATTGATTAACGTCGTCTTGTCAAAATATTGCGTATCCACTTGCCCCGCTCGAGATAAATCTAACATCTCTTGCACGAGGACCTTCATCCGTTCTAACTCATTTACAGAGGCTGATAGGGACTCTTCAAGAATTTCTGGATCATCCTTACCCCATCGGTTTAACATGTTTAAATGCCCTTCGATGATGGCTACGGGTGTTCGTAACTCATGAGAAACATCTTCCACAAAGTGAATTTGTTGGTCAATATACTCACTCGTTTGATCTAGCATCTGGTTGATACTTTCAGAAATTTCAGTAATTTCACCTCGGTATTCTGATACGTTCAAACGACGGTCAGCAATATTATCCGCAGTGATGTTCTTTAAGAACCGTTTCATCTTTTGAATCGGTTGAATAAAGAAATAAGCTACACCAAGTCCAGCGATAACGGCGATAATTAAATTAACGCCCGCTATGATGATTAATTCAGTTCGTTTTTCAGATAGCTGATCGGCGACTGATTGGTAATCGAACGTCGCAAAATAATACCCAATTTGTTCAGAACCATCATATAGTAATTGATAAGTCAGGAAGTCACCAGTTTCGTTGGATCTAGTTCGACCTGTCGTTCTACTAGTTGAGTAACTATCTACAGTTGTCCCTGAATTATAAACCAGGTTACCATTTGCATTATAAACTTGGATTTTCACGTTATGTTCATTCAAGTAATCTTCTAATGAAATATTCTCAATGGCAATCCGTGATTGGAATCCTTCACGCACTTCAGAAGCTGGGCGCGATGCTAAGGAATTTAGATAGGTTTGTAAATACGTGTCAATTTGTGTAACCTCAGCCACATAGTCTTCTTCTAGCGCTTGTTGTTCTTGAATATTTGAAATGATGGGGCTCACACTCAAGGCCAACCAAAACATGCTAGATAAAACTAAGCCCCACTTCCAAATTAATGAAAATGGGTGCTGCAGTTTTGTTTTAAAATCATTTAAAACGCTATTAAACATTATTCTGGGGTCCTCATTACATAGCCCGTACCACGGACAGTTTGAATGTAACCTGGTTGACCATCCACGTCGATTTTATTTCGTAAGTAACGAATATAAACATCTACAACGTTGGTTTCAACTTCAGTTGTATAGCCCCATACTTTATTTAATAATTCTGTACGAGGTAATACAACATTAACGTTCTCCATTAACATCACCAATAACTCGTACTCACGTTTTGTTAAATCGATAATCTCTTCGCCACGGCGAACGATACGATTTTCTTTTTCAACAGAAAGGTCACGGAAAGTTACTTTCGTTTGTTTTCTGTGTTGTTGTTCTTCTTCGATATCAATGCGACGAAGTAATGCACGAATACGTGCCAATAATTCTTCAATCGCAAACGGCTTAACGATATAGTCATCGGCACCGTGGTCAAAACCTGATACACGGTCAATAACTGAATCTCTAGCCGTCATGATGATAATCGGCACATCTGAAGTTGGTCGTAAACGACGACACACTTCAATCCCGTTAATTTCTGGCAACATTAAATCTAACAAGATTAAGTCCCAGTTGCCTTCTTGGGCTTTTTCAAGCCCAATACGACCATCCTTAGCAAGTTCTGTTTCGTAACCCTCATGTTTAAGTTCTAATTCAACAAAGCGCGCTAAGTTTTTTTCATCTTCAACGATTAAGATGCGTTTTGCTTTTTCTTCACTCATAATTTCACCCTATTTCCTGCACAAATTCATGGGCAAACCCAAAATTAAGCATCGATTTGTTCTTCTTTATCCCATAATAAGTGGTAAGAACCTTCAGCATCAACACGTTCATAAGTATGCGCACCAAAGTAGTCACGTTGAGCTTGAATGATGTTCGCTGGTAAAGTTTCTGAACGGTAGCTATCGTAGTATGACAAGGCAGATGTGAAACCAGGTACTGGAATACCAGATTTAATTGCTTCTGCTGCTACTTCACGAGTTGCTTGTTGATATTCTTTAGCAATATCCATAAAGTATTCATCCAATAAGATGTTTTCTAAGTCAGCATTGTTTTCGTAAGCGTCCATGATTTTTTCTAGGAAGCCTGCACGGATGATACATCCAGCACGGAAAATAGCTGCGATTTCTTTATAGTTCAAGTTCCAATCATATTCTTCTGACGCTGTACGGTATTGGTAGAAACCTTGCGCATAAGACATGATTTTAGAGAAATATAAAGCTTTACGGATTTTTTCAACGAAGTCGTTTTTGTCGCCTTCGAATGCTGTATCTTCTGGTCCAGCTAACACTTTAGAAGCGCGAACACGTTGGTCTTTCAATGCTGAAATGTAACGTGCATAAACTGATTCAGTAATTGTTTGTAATGGTACACCAACATCTAATGCTGATTGAGAAGTCCATTTACCAGTACCTTTGTTACCTGCACGGTCCAAGATCACGTCAACCATTGGTTTACCTGTTTCTGGATCATGTTTTGTCAAGATATCAGCAGTAATTTCGATTAGGAAACTGTCTAATTCACCAGTGTTCCAATCTGCAAAATGATCAGCGATTTCTGTTACAGGTAAGTCTAAATGACGACGTAATAAATCGTATGTTTCAGCGATTAATTGCATGTCACCGTATTCGATACCGTTGTGAACCATTTTAACGTAGTGACCAGCACCGTTAGGGCCGATGTAAGTTACACATGGTTCGCCATCGCTAGGCGCTTTAGCTGCGATTTGTTTTAAGATTGGTTCAACAATATCGTAAGCTTCTTTAGGACCACCTGGCATCAAGCTAGGGCCTTTAAGTGCACCTTCTTCACCACCAGAAACACCCATACCAATGAAGTGGATACCAGAACCGTCAATTTCGTTAGAACGACGAATTGTATCTTGGAAGAATGTGTTTCCGCCATCAATAATGACATCGTCTTTATCTAATAATGGCATTAATTGACTGATTGTTGCATCTGTTGCTTTACCTGCTTGTACCATTAATAAGATACGGCGAGGTTTTTCTAATGAATTCACAAACTCTTCCATAGTCTCAGTGAAAACTAAGTTTTTATCTGAATTTTCATCTACAACAGCTTTTGCTTTGCTGGTAGTACGGTTAAATACAGCCACCGTGTATCCACGGCTTTCGATATTCAACGCTAAGTTCTTGCCCATTACGGCCATTCCGACAACACCAATATGTGCTTCAGTCATTTATTTTCCTCCTTAAGGTAACAACTTGATGATAAAACCTTTTCATATAGTATCAAATAATCTCATAATTTAAAAGTATCTCATCATAATCATAGTAAATTTAACGCTTATTTTTAGCGCTTATTCATAATTCACTTCTTATTATACCACTATCTTGAAAAATTTCATTTAGAAGATACCGAAAGAAAGCAATATCCTTTTGTGTTATAATGGTCGAGAATTAAAAATGAGGAGTATTGATATGCGCAAAAATCCAAAAAAACATACACCAGAAAAACGTGGCTTCGATAAAATGTACAATAAAAAAGACAAGAAAACCGGTAAAATCTTTACTTGGATCATGTTAGTCTTGATGCTATCATCAGTAGTCTTGTCCTTAGGATTTGCCTTGTATAGCTATTTTGGTATGTAATATAATTTGAATTTAATAGTAAAGGAGGTGTGACAAAAGCGTCACACCTCCTTTTTTACTATCTATTTTTTCTTACGCTAGTGAGTCAACTACTTGAATAGCACTTTCGTAATCTGGTTCGTTTGTTACTTCATTAACAATTTCTTTGTAAACAACATTACCTTCAGTATCGATAACGAACATCGCACGTGCTAATTTACCTAGTTCTGGTAAGAAGATACCGTAGTCTTTACCGAATGCTGCTGCATCGTTTAACATACGCATATCTGAATCATTTTCAGCTTTCCAGTTAGATAAAGATTCGTCAGTATTCATAGATACTGTTGCAACTTCTACGCCCTCACCAGCTTGTTTAGCATAGTCGCTGATACGGTTTGATTGGATAGAACATACAGATGTATCAATATCTGGTACAACGGATAATAAAAGTACCTTACCAGCAAAGTCCGCTTTACTTACTTTGCCACCATCTACTTCATTCACATCAAAATCAGGTGCCGCTTGGTTTACTTCCACCGGAGTACCTTCTAATTCTACAGCTTCGCCTTTAAATGTAACAGTTGCCATAATGTTAATTCCTCCTTTGATTGATTAACTTAAGTCTATCAACAGTATAACAATAACTTTGAGGAGAACTCAATTCAAAAGGGTTAGCTCTTACATTATAATAAGTCGCTGAAGGCGTCGGAATCTTCCTCGCTGCGCGATCCAGGCATAATTTTCTCGCTCATTGCACCTTCAACAGCCCGTTGTACCAAACCTTCAATATCTAATCTTGCCTCGTAGTAGGCAAGATCATCCAATTTGGGCTTAGTTTTTGGTGATGGTGGCGCAAAGACGGTACAGCAGTCTTCAAATGGTTGAATAGATAAATCAAACGTATCAATTTTTTGCGAAATATCGATAATTTCCAATTTATCCATAGCAACAACTGGACGAATAATCGGCGTTGAAGTCACTTCATTAATGGCAAACATTGATTCTAATGTTTGTGACGCCACTTGGCCAATCGATTCCCCGTTTATAATCGCTAAGTCATTGTATTGTTTTCGCAATTCATCTGAAATACGCATCATCATCCGGCGGGTAATGGTCATCAAGTAAGCTGGGTTTACATGCTCTTTAATGGCTTCCTGAGTTTCCGTAAATGGTACTTCCACAAAGTTAATCCAGCCACCAAATTTCGTCAGTTTTTCCGTCAAGTCCTTGGCTTTATTTAAGGCTTGTGGACTGGTGTATGGTGGTGAGGCAAAATGGACAGCCGTGATCCGTATCCCACGTTTCATGGCTAAATATCCGGCTACCGGTGAATCGATCCCACCTGATAACATCAATACTGCATTCGCAGATGTCCCTACTGGTAATCCGCCAGCCCCGTTAATCCATTCTGACGACACTAAGAAATCTTGTTCGCGCACTTTGACACGTATAGTTAAATCTGGTTTCTTCATTTGAACTTTTAATTCAGGGAATTCTTCCGCCAAAAAGCCACCCAAGGCTTGGTTAACATCGTTTGTATCCATTGAATAGTTGTGGTCTGAACGCGATGTTGCCACTTTGAAAGTTTGCACGCCATTCTTCGCGATTTCTGCCTTGACTAGTTTTACGGCCGCTTCTTTTAGTAAGTCGAAATCGCGTTCTAATTCGATTGCTGGTGAGAAACTTTGGATACCAAATACTTTTTCCAAACTACCAAGGACCTCATCTTGAGGGGCCCCGTTTAATTCCATGAACATAAAGTCATATTGTTGGTTGATTTTAATTTCTGGGTATTCACTCAAGGCTTCACGGATATTGCGCGCTAAAGTCGCCACAAATTTACGCTTGTTCTTCCCCTTCGTTGATAATTCACCGTAGCGAATCATAATTATTTCTTTCATATTACCTCCCGGATTATTGAATACGTTCAAATTTCTTCATTAGTTTCGTATATATCTCGATAAATTGGTCTACTTCAGCCATGGTGTTTTCCTTACCAAAACTTAAACGAATAGCTTGTTTAGCCCAAACTGGATCCACCTTCATCGCCCCAAGTGTAGACGAGCTATTGTTGACCGCACGACTTGAGCAGGCACTAGTGGTAGACACAATAATATCCTCATCTTCCAATGCATGGACCATCACTTCACCGCGAACGCCTTTTAAAGCGAAACATAGGACATGTGGCGCTGCATCTTCAGGACTAAAGACTTGGACAAGGTCTGTATGTTCAGCGAAAAAAGCGCGTAATCTTTCTTGCATAGCTACTTCTTTGGCTTTCATATCCTTGGCTTCAGCTAGGGCCATTCGAAGGGCTTTGGCAGTCGCTGCAATCCCTGCTAAGTTTTCAGTTGTTGACCGTTGGCCCATTTCTTGGCCACCACCATCAAGCAACTGACTAATTACACGATTTTGTTTCTTATATAAAATACCGATACCACGTGGGCCATTAAACTTGTGGGCTGAAAAGCTCATCAAGTCAACACGGTCATGGATTAATGGTTTTTCAAAAGTCCCGATACTTTGCACGCCATCAACATGGTAATGGATAGTCGGATAACTTTCTAACAAATCACCAATTTCAGCAATCGGTTGAATAGCACCAATCTCATTATTGACTGCCATGACAGATACCAAAATCGTCGTTTCCTTGATTGCCGCAGCCACATCTTCAACATGGACTTTCCCTGATTTATCAGCCGGCAGATAGGTAATCTCAAAGCCTTTTTGCCTCAAGGTCTCCATGGTATTGCGGACAGATGGGTGTTCTACACTTGAAACGATAATGTGGTTACCGTGGTATTTCACCTTTTCCATCGCGGTTCCTTTGATGGCCCAGTTATTCGACTCCGTACCACCTGAGGTGAAGAAGATTTCCGGTGATTGCGCACCTAGCAAGTCGGCAACTTGTTTACGCGCTGAATTTAACAGTTTCGCTGATTCAGTCCCCAACTTATGCAAACTAGACGGGTTACCGTAATATGTTTGCATAACTTGTGTCATTGTTTGTAGTGCTTCCGGCGCAATTTTCGTCGTTGCACTGTTATCAAAATAGATCATTTCTGACATGGTTGTTCCTTCCTTTTCCCTTTTCAACTCTTAACATATTATAGCCATGAATCACAAATTGCAAGTAGCTGGTCCCAATGTAACCATCCTTAATTTGACAGCCTCTATCTGAAAAATAAATACCCGCTCATTATCCTGGATTCATCCCTTTTCCAAGTTAGATCTTATAGTTGACAAATGGCTACTGCTGAGCAAAAAAGCAAAAGACCGAGCACATGTCTCGGTCCTTTCTAAAATTAGCTTACTTGATTTTCTTGGTCATACTGCTGAATGATTTCTTGTCTTGCCCCTGGTTGAATTTGGTCAACCGCTCGGGCAATATTTTCAAAGGCGTCTTCATATAAGAATTCTTTATCGAATAAATAATATGTCCGTTCTATTACCGCGTTCAACTCTGGATGTTGCGGACGGTAACGGTTCGCGTATTGAATCGCTGACTCGGTTAATTGGGCAGCCCGGACCTGTTTTTCAGTTTCCTCATCCAAGTATTCAATCGCCTTGGCAATTTGATCGGTTAGATTTTCAATTTCCACCATGTCTAATTTCACGCGGTTTAATGATTCTGACAATTGATCAATGCGATCGCTTGTATCGAAGAAATAATCTAAGTACTCATTAGGCAAGCCTGGTAGATGATGAATTTCTACTGAACGCTTGATGTTACGTAAATCAAGTTCGAACATGTATAAGTCATCGCGCGCATCGCGCTCTCTTTGGCGTAAGTTAGCCAAAGCCACAACAATCGCCGATTGACCTTTGTCAATTTCAGCTAACTGATCATAAATTTCGCGGTAACGTGTTTCCATATCTGAATAAGCAATTTGGTGTTCTGCTAATTGATCATCTGTTGTTTTCAACACGTCTTTTTGGCGTTCAATTTGATCGGCGTATTCTTGCATTTTACCCATTTCATTGTCATACAATAGGTAATTTTGCGCTACACGGTCAATTTCTAATGCTCCATAGCGGTTGCTTTGTGTTACTTGTTCCAACCGGCGTTGAACAGTACCTTGGTTTTTCCCAATATACTCTCTTGAAGCAATTTCTTTCTCCATCAAAGTATACGTATGGTCAATTTGTACCCCAGCAGCTTCCATTAGTTCAGAAGCTTGGGTCAAGTCTGCATCTGACACAGCCTTTTTAGCTTCGGCCACTTTCTTTTCAGAGGCAGAAATTTCTTTTGGAATATCAACATCAATTGGGAATTGGAATTTTTCCTCTTCCATATGTGCAAAACCTTGTTGCATATCGGCCACTTGTTCAACATATTCTTCGTTTAACTTGGTATACAAATTCGGAATTTTTTCCATCATTTGCTCTAATTCGTTCAAGTCAGCATCGATTTGTACCAGTGCTTCTTGAGCGCCTAAGAAATCACCATCATTCATTTGTTGGTGATATTTAGTGAAATCAAGTTCGATATAAGCTAAATGGTGCTCTAAGGTTTCAAGGGCATCGCCAAATTTATAGCCGTGTGCCAGCAGTTGTTTACGTAAGGCTGCATAGCGGTCATAAGTTTCTTCGTGCTTGTCTTCAGACGCTTTTTCACTGGCTAATATTTCAGTTAATCGGTCGTTGATGCCATTCACTTCATCCTTCGTTTCTTCCAGGATAGTTTCTACTTCGTCTGCAACACTTCTTGCTTTAACGATGTTGTATTTATCCGTGTAATCTTGGGCAGAAACTAATGCTGCCTCGATTTCTGGTAAACGAAAACGAGTGATGGTTTGCCACTTTGCTTGTTCACTCTCGTATACTCTACGCGTTGCTCCCGAAACATTCTTGTTGCGCAGAGTATATAGTTTGTCCGCCACCGGAGTAGACATAATCTCTTGTTTTTGTTCATCTAATTCAATATTGGCTTGAGTTTGTTTACGTCCTAGATAATAAATTAGGCCGTAACCAAGTAATACCAATATAATTAAGATTAGCAATGCTATTAAAAACGGCACACGCACGCCTCCTTCTATCCGTTGATATTTTATAAAAATTTTTAAAGGTTATTTAACCCCTATATTATCATAATATAAACAAAAAAAATATGCGTTATATTAAAATTGCATTTCAAATCAATCCATTGAACAGTTTACTGCTGAAACCCTTTTCCCAAAATATAGTTTTGCTAGCAATATGACCACATTCGTCTCTACAGTAAATAAAAAGGCCGGAACTAAGTCCGACCTTTTCAATAACAAATCATCTAAAATTAGATTAATTTGTTGTAGTATTCAACGACTAGAGATTCGTCGATTTCTTGGTTCATTTCGTCACGTTGTGGTAAACGAATTAAAGAACCTTCTAATTTTTCAGCGTCGAATTGTACGTAAGGTACGTGACCGTATAAGCCTTCAACCGCTTCTTTAATTACTTTAACGTCTTTAGATTTTTCACGTACAGAGATTACTTGACCTGGTTGAACGCGGAATGATGGGATATCAACACGTTTACCGTCTACAGTAATGTGACCGTGGTTTACTAATTGACGAGCTTGACGACGAGTAGTCGCTAAACCTAAACGGTAAACTACGTTATCTAAACGTTGTTCTAGTAAGATCATGAAGTTAACACCGTGTTTACCTTCTTTGATTTTACCAGCTTGAACGAATAAGTTAGCAAATTGCTTTTCGTTCATGCCGTAGATGAAACGTAATTTTTGTTTTTCTTGTAATTGTAAGCCGTATTCAGATAATTTAGCACGACGACCGTTACCATGTTCACCTGGTGCGTATGGACGACGAGCGATTTCTTTACCAGTACCTGAGATTGAGATACCTAAACGACGAGAAACTTTCCAGTTAGATCCTGTAAAACGAGACATTATATATTCCTCCATAAAAATAAAATTTTGGAGTAAAATAACCTTTTAAATTGACCGCATTCGTGCATTTCACCTTAGCGCTTTCGTCTTCTGCAGCCGCAGACTACTTGGCTTACTGACGGTTGTCAGTGGTTGAAATGTTGACGAGCTTGCTTCAATTTTGCTGCATTATTTTACACGCAGTCCATCATACCATTATTATTGAGCTTCGTCAATGATAACTTAATTTAAATGTTTTAAATAGTTCAGCGTCACTTTAGCGGCATTTTGCCCTGCCGTCACAACAAATTCATCGAAAACCACATTAGCGTCTTGTTGAGCGGTATCAGAAATCGCTCGAATAACAATACAATCAATTCCAAACTGGTTGGCTACTTGTGCAACTGCAGCCCCTTCCATCTCAGCACATTGGGCTCCTCTGAAGATTTGGTACAAGTCATTAACCTTGTTTGTATCGGCGATAAATTGGTCACCCGTTAGAATTAATCCTCTCGTAGCTGTTAAATCTGTCTCATGATAAGCATTTAAAAAGTCTTGGATCAAGTTTTCTGGTGCCTTGTAACGGGCTGGCATTGTAGGAACTTGGCCTAATTCATATCCAAACGCACGGGCATCCGCGTCATGGTACATGGTGGCTTCCCCAATGACAATATCCCCAATTTGACGGTCTGGTGCTAGGGCCCCCGCTGACCCGGTATTGATGATTAAATCTGGATTCGTTTGGGCAACTAAAGTCGTCGCGATTGCAGCATTCACTTTCCCAATCCCGCAACGGGCTACAACAATCTCGTGCCCTTCGTAGGATGTTGTCCATACTTCTGTTGACCCAACAATTTCACTAGCACTTAGGCCCAGGTGTTCTTTATAATAACCAATTTCTTCTTCCATTGGGCAAATAATTGCAACTTTCATCTATAATATACTCTCCTCTATTTGAATTGATTTAACTTAATTAAACATAAAAGGCGATGACGGTCAAAATGATAATCCCTAGGGTTAACAGGATAATCGCGATATTTAAGAAACGGTCAATTTTAGTTGGCCCGAAGAATGACTTCCCTTTGCTAGCCTCTTTACCATCCGCATCTACTTGACCTGTATGTTGACCAAACTGATTTGCCTTTTCCGGATTTGCTTCAGCATAACTTGTACCAACAAAAGCTGGTTGTGATTGGCCAATTCCTTCATTATCATTTACTAATATGTCGTCATCTCTTTCAGCTTCTAATACTTCCTCTGAAGGACCAAAAAGGCGTTGTCTAAATGACAGCCGTTTTTTATTTTCTTTAGTAGTCTCTGCTACTAAGGGCTCTTCCGCAAGTGGCGTCGACGTTCTAGCAGCCGTCACCACATGGTCGTCTTGGTTGGTCCAATCGCCCTGACCAGCATAATTGCGGTCATTTGGTCCTTGGTTTGCCGCAGAAGAATTTGGATTTAATCTATTGGAATTTGGTCGTTCAGGTCTAGATGCCTGGTCAGCTGAGCTGGATTTTCCCCGACTACCTTTTGCCTCCTGACGCTTCTTTTCATATAAAGCCTGGTTAAGCATATCCGCAGAAAATTTCCTTGGCGCATCAAAGTCTTCCTCCCGCTTAAAAACTTGGGTATTACCCGACGTTGCATCGTGGTTAAAGGCTGCTGATTTTTTGTGACGTGCATCACGAGATGTATCATATGTCGTTGATTCACCTGGTCGCTTATTTTCTTGTATTTCGTCTGCAATTTCACTACCCGTTTTGCTGACGTGGTCAATTTTATTTTTCAAGGCTCGGTACTGTGCACGTGTTAATTGTGGTTCTTCATCTGGCGTCATATATGTCACCTACTATCCTTGTAATGTTAACATTTGCCAATATTGAATGGCGTAAATGGTCTTCATATCTGAAATTTCTCCTGAGGCAATGGCTGCTTTCGCTTGGTCAAAGTCCAGGTATACGAGTTCGATATTTTCATCGTCGTCTTGTGCGGGCGGTTCTGGTAAGTCAGTAACATTTTGGCAGGCATACATTTGAATGAATTCATCATTATAACCTGGCGTCACATAGAACCCGTCTAGTTGCTGCCAATTTTCACCAGCCATACCCGTTTCTTCCGCAAATTCTCGTTTAGCGGCCACCAATAAATCTTCATTAGGATCTACTAAGCCAGCTGGTACCTCTAAACTAACTGCTTCAATCCCTTTTCTATACTGACGAACTAATACAATTTTATCGTCCTTTAGGGCGAAGATACCAACTGCCGGTCCGTGGAAAATGAGTTCACGATCTGCAAGTTCACCATTTTGCAAACGGACTTGATGTTTCTCTAAGTTTAGAATTTTTCCTTTATATAAGGTTTCTTTCTTAATTGTTTTTTCACCAAATGTCATCATGATCAACCTTTCTTAAACATTATATTTGTACTTTACTGTTATATGTATATTTACTGTATTTTAGCTTGTGATTTTGATGGCTACTCCACTTCATTTTAGCATTTTTATCTAAAATATGGGTTAGAAGGCGAAATTTTAGGGATTTATTTACCTTTTCAACTTGCTCCTATTCTATAGGAATAGACTAGTATTTTTAAATAAGACTAGAGGCCGATGTTGATTGATAACCTGTCCGATATAATGGAATTAAATCAATCAAAGGAGTGACTAAACATGAATCGCCCACTTCAATACATCGCAAAAATTGGTCAATATCCCTTTTACTGGCCGATGAACGTGACAATCATTTTTCTATTGTTTGTATTTGGTGCCCCCTATTATCAAATTACCTTCTGGGTGTTGGCACTATCTTTCTTAGTCTTTGTGATCAATAATATTTATACGGCAAATATCGCTACCCACCTAAGCAACCGTGAAAAATATAAACTAGGACGGGTGCCCAAATCAAGAAAAGCCATCTATGGGGAAGCTGACTTAACTGACCAAGAGATTCATTTTTTCCGGTCCGAAATGGCTGAAGCCTTGGATAATATCGAAACCATCTTGGGGTATGAAAACTACAATACCCATTTAAATATGGTATTCAAACGGTATGATACAAGCAAAGTATTGAAAAGTTTTTTCCAAGCCATTACAAAAGCGCCAGATCGTTTAAGCCATGCGACCGATTTCCTATATCATGTGCTCCCAAATTTAAAGGGCGCACTTGAACAATATATGGCGATTAATCAATCAATGGATAAATCGCCACGAAAAATTCAAAAGTTAACCAGTTTACGTGAGGAAATCGCAGACTTGGCCCAGCAAGCGCAAAGTTTATTCGATAGCTTCAGTAATGAACCTGAGTAAAGGAGAACCAAGATGACAGAAGACAAAAACCAACCATTAAACAAACAATCGGATAATATTTCTAAATCAGTAGATGATTTAATCGCCAACCCCTTCCAAGATGCGACTTTAGCCAATTCGCCCTTAGAAAACTTGGCGAATACCGATGAAGAAACGGGTATGGAACAGACGATTTACCAACAATTATCTAAAGACCGCCAAGACCAAGCTCAGGCATTATCTGAAAAAATTGATGCTAGCGACAGCCAATCAATCGTTTCGTATGGTGCCATGGCCCAAAAACAAATCGGTGATTTCTCGCACCAAATCATCGCTCAAGTACAAAACCAGGACTTAGACGTTGTTGGCGAACAGTTGCGTGAATTATTAGCCCGCTTGAATGATACTGACCCAAGCCAATTGACCAACCAAAAGCAGAACCGCATTCAACGTTGGTTTAAGAAACAAAAGGCCTCTTTATATGAAATGAATGCCAAATATCAAAAAGTTGGCTACCAAATTGATGAAATCGCTGGGCACCTAACCCGTCAAAAGAATGGTTTATTAAATGACAACCTACAACTGGATAGTTTATACCAACAAAACTTGGATTTCTTCGAAGCCTTAAATGTCTATATCGCTGCTGCTCAAATCAAAGCAGAACAACTACGCCAAGAAGAGCTCCCAGCCTTAAAGAGTCAGGTAACGAGTGAACATGACCAAATGACCATCCAAAAAATTGCCGACTTAGAGCAATTTATTAACCGACTTGAAAAACGAATCTACGACTTGGAGTTAACACGTGAAATTACCATCCAACAAGCACCTCAAATTCGTTTAATTCAAAATGCCAACCAAAACTTGGCTGAGAAAATCCAATCGTCTATTTATACAGCCATTCCTTTATGGAAAAACCAAATTGCTATCCAATTATCCCTTTACCGTCAAAAAGATGCTTTGGATGCACAAATCGCTGTTACAGATACCACTAACCAATTGTTAACAGAGAACTCTGAATTGTTGAAACAATCATCACTTGAAACAGCAAGACAGTCTGAACGTGGTGTTGTAGATATTGAAACCTTGAAACATTCACAACAAAACCTGATCGATACCATTACTGAAACCATGCAAATTCAAGAAGAAGGTCGGGCTAAACGTCTGCAAGCTGAACGCGAAATGGTACAAATGGAAAATGAATTAAAACAACATTTACTTAATGGCGGTCAAAAAAAATAAAATGACTATTTTAGAGTGTTATCATTTCATCTGATTTAATCCATATGTTAAAATGTATATATGGACAACAGGTCCAATACAAAATGAAATGGAGGAATTATCATGGGCTGGTTATGGTCTTTAATCGTCGGTGGACTTATTGGTTGGGGTGCAGGTGCAATCCTAGGTAAAGATGTTCCAGGGGGCGTTATCGGTAACATTATTTGTGGTATGTTAGGTTCTTGGGTAGGATCTACTTTCTTACAAGACTTTGGTCCTGTAATTGGTGGATATGCAGTTATCCCTTCCCTAATCGGATCTATCGTATTAATCTTAGTATTAAACTTTGTCTTAAAACGTTTAAACTAGTTTAATTATACAATCAATAAAGGGCGTTGAATCAATTGGTTCGGCGCCCTTTTTGAATCCCCGCTATTTCATTCATCTGACACATTTGACGTGGAAGCGAAAAAAGTGAAAAAGCGGTAGCGACTAAGACCTAATGTCTAATCGCTACCGCTTTATCTATGTTATTTACTTAGCTATCACTAGCCTAGTTCAATGTTCACTGCTTGAGGACCACGTTTTCCTTGGGCAATTTCAAACTGCACCTTTTGACCCACTTCTAATGAAGTCTGGTCTAAGTGCCGTAAAGCTGAAAAATGCACGAAGATATCATCTTCTTCTGGAAAATCTGGTAACTCGATAAATCCAAAGCCTTCTTTTTCATTAAAAGTCTTTACAATGCCGTAATAGGTCATCTTAATTCTCCTCTTCAACTAAAGCTTCAGGATAGTGGTTGATGACGATGTCTGCACAACGTGCACATAAGTGCGGTGCTGCTTCAATTGTACCAACTTCTTCGTAAACCCCGCGACAACGGTCACATGTTTCACCATGTGCATGTTCAATCGCTAGACTGTAACCGTCGTAGGCTGTAGCATCTGCGCTGGCTTCTGCAATGTCATGGATTTCTAATTGCGATACCATCAAGTACGTCGCTAATTCTTCGCCGACACTATCAAGTAATGCTTTAGTTTCTCCATTGGCATAAATATGTAATTTCGCTTGTAATGATTTACCAATTACTTTTTCTTCACGAGCCGTTTCTAATGATTTATTGACATCAGAGCGTAAGGCCATAAAAGCAGACCATTTTTCTTCTAAGGCCTCTGCATTGTCATAAGTTACCACTTCAGGGAAGTCAGCTAATTGCGCGTATGCTTCTTCTTCTTGTAGGTATGTCCAGATTTCTTCAGTTGTATGTGGAATAACTGGTGTCAGTAAAGTCGTTACAGCTTTAGCCACTGCATACATAACTGTTTGCATGTTACGACGTTTTGCTGATTCTGGTAATTCAATGTAAACAACGTCTTTAGCGTAGTCTAAGTAGAAGTTAGACATATCTAAAGTTAGGAAGTTAGTGATTTCATGGTTGACTGTCATAAAGTCGAAAGTATCGTATGCATGTCGTACATTGCGCACCATTTCGTTTAGACGGTTCATCATGTATTGGTCAATTGATGCTAGATCTTCATAGGCTACTGCATCTTTTTTCACATCAAAGTCATACAAGTTTCCTAGTAAGAAACGTGCAGTATTACGGATACGACGGTAGTTTTCAGCAACTTGTCCTAAGATATCGTCAGAAATTCGGACATCATAGTAAGTATCTACTGAAGATACCCATAAACGTAAAATATCTGCACCACGTTGTTTGATGACGTCGTTTGGTGACACCGTGTTCCCAATTGATTTAGACATCTTGCGGCCTTCACCATCGTTAACAAAACCTTGTGAAAGAACTGAACGGTATGGTGCTTCATTGTTCACTGCAACTGATGTTAATAGTGAGGAATGGAACCAACCACGGTATTGGTCAGAACCTTCTAAGTACATGTCAGCTGGGAATGTAAGGTCTTCACGTGTGCGTAATACGCCATGGTGAGATGAACCTGAGTCAAACCATACATCCATGATGTCCATCTCTTTAGTGAATTCACCGTTTGGCGATGCTGGATGCGTAAAGCCTTCTGGTAACAAGTCTTTCGCTTCGCGCTCGAACCAGACATTTGAACCGAATTCGTCAAATAGGTTGGCTACATGTTCGATTGTTTCTGGTGTACATACAGGTTCGCCATTTTCTGCGTAGAAGATTGGCAATGGTACACCCCATACACGTTGACGTGAAATTACCCAGTCTTTACGGTCACGGATCATATTGTAGATACGTGTTTGACCAGATGGATGCCACCATTTTACTTCATTATCGATGACGTCTAAAGTCCGTTCACGGATTTTTTCTACGGAACAGAACCATTGTGGTGTTGCACGGTAGATAACCGGTTTTTTCGTACGCCAGTCATGTGGGTAAGAGTGAGAGAAGTAATCTAGTTTTAGTAAACGATTATTTTCTTTCATTTTTTCGATTGAAATCTCGTTACCTTTTTCGTAGAAGACACCTTCAAAACCAGGTGCTTCATCCGTGAAGTGACCTTGGTCATCTAATGGTGATAGAACGTCTAACTTATAGTTCAATGACGCAAAGTAGTCATCTTCCCCGTGCCCAGGCGCCGTGTGGACTAAACCAGTACCTGATTCAGTTGTTACATGGTCACCTAAGATTAGTAATGAGTCACGGTCGTAGTATGGATGCTCAGCAACCATATACTCCAAGTCAGTCCCTTTAACTGGTTCGCCTTCAACTGTGTAATCTACCCATTCTAATTCTGTTGCTAGGCTATTCACTAAGTCAGTTGCAACCACAAATTTACGGTCAGCAACAGCGACTACAGAGTATTCAAAGTTTGGATTTACAGCGATAGCCATGTTAGATGGAATAGTCCAAGGTGTTGTTGTCCAGATAATGAATTCTGTATTCTCTGGTAATTTGCCTTTTGTATCACGTGCTTTAAAGGCTACGTAGATTGAAGGTGATTCAACGTCTTGATATTCAATTTCAGCTTCAGCCAAAGTAGATTCTGAAGATGGTGACCAATAAACTGGTTTAGCCCCTTTATAGATCAAGCCTTTTTCATACATGTCACCGAATAAACGGATTTGTTGCGCTTCAAATTCTGGTGCTAATGTTAAGTATGGGTTCTCCCAGTCACCCGCAACACCTAAACGTTTGAAGTCATCACGTTGGCCGTTAATTTGTTTCCAAGCGTACTCTTCACATAATTTACGGAATTCAGCAACTGTCATTGACTTACGGTCAACACCTGAATTGGTTAAGGCTTGCTCGATTGGTAAACCGTGCGTATCCCAGCCTGGTACGTAAGGTGAACGGAAGCCAGACATAGATTTTGAACGGATAATAATATCTTTAGAGATTTTATTCATGGCATGTCCAATATGAATGTTCCCGTTTGCATATGGAGGACCATCATGTAGGACCCAAGGTGTTTTATCTTTGTTTTTTTCCTGACGTTGTGCGTATACGTCTTCTTCGTTCCACTCAGCTTGGCGCTCTACCTCTTTAACAGGTAGATTACCGCGCATTGGGAATTTTGTTTTTCCTAAATTTAATGTTTCTTTCATTTTCATCGCGTAATGCCCCCTAATCGATTTCCTAGAAATAAAAAAAGCCCCGTCCGCAAAAGGGACGAAGCTACCGTGGTACCACCCAGATTTTGTCTATCACAAATAATGCGATATACACTCAATGACTTTATCGCGGTCAACGGTTTACCTACTTGGGCAATGATGCATTACCTGTTCAACAAACTACTCCTGGATGATAATAAATAACTTTTCTCGCTCTAATTCGCAGCTAACATAGATTCTCTTTCGATCAATTACATTATTTATTGTGTTCCACTCTACGTGTTCTATTTCCATACGTCATAATATTACTATAAAAGTATTGTAAAAACAACTTTTGTCGCGGAAAATCTCCTGATTATTCTTCAGATTTATCTGATGAATTGGTCAAATCAGTTTCTGTTGACTCAGATTGTACCAGTTCGTCTGCCACATCTTGGGCATCAGTTGCTGGTTGGTTTGTAGCAGTGTGATCAGTAGTTTCAGATGCTACCGCCTGTGTTTCTTCAGACGGATCAAGTGTATTCTCTAAACCAGTGGTTTCTGATGAAGCAATTTCTACAGATTCGCTAGCATTTTCTCCTGCAGCACTTGTTTCTGCTTTCTCTACTACAGGCTCACTGTCTTTGAAACTACTAAAAACTGGCGCGATGGCTGGAATATCATTGTTAAAGAACTCTTCTTTACGTTGCTCTTTTTCAGCTTTGTCAGCCGCTGCATCAAAGATTGCTTCGCCTTTATTTGACCGTACTGGCAGATCATAAGCTTTCACCACTTCATCTAATTGTGGGGTTGGCACTTCACCAACTGGTTTTTCAAAGAATAAGTTCTCCCAACGTGGGTCTTCGTACATGTCTTTGGCCTGTAAAATCATACCAAAAGATTGGTGCAAGTAAGTACGAGCTGCTTCTTGTAAATTATCTGTTTCCGTATTGATTACAGCCGCTTTTTCAGCCGCTTCAGCAAGTAAGCGACGCGCTTCCTCTTCAGCTCTTTCTACAATTAAAGAAGCTTCATTTAACGCTTCTTCACGCAAACGGTCAGCTGCTTCTTGGGCCACAAAAATCGAACGGTTAACTGTCGCTTCCTTACGGTGGGCAGCATCCACTTCTTTATTCGCTTCGTTTAATTGGTCTTGTAATGATTTATTTTGTTCCTCTAACTTCTCCATTGAGACACGGACTTTATTCAAATAGTCATCTACCTCAGCTTTACCGTAACCTGAGATTTTCTGTTTAAATTTCATATTTTTAATTTCTGATGCGCGCATAAAATGGGCCTCCTATTTGTTTTTAATGATCTCAATCGCTACTCTAATCTTACCCTTTTTGGTTTCCATTTGGGTAGCCACATACTTCAATCGGCCATAGCCTCGTACTGAAGCAATGTCCCCTGGATTTAACTGCCTTTTCGCGTCTTGCACTTGTGCCCAATTGAGTTTAGCAGCGCCACCCTCAATCAGTGACTTGGCCTTCGCTCTTGGAATTCTAAATCCATCTGAAATTATCGTATCAAATCTTAATGAAGAAAGTGTGATTTCCATGGGTTGCCAGTCAGATTTTGGTTGAATAATTTGGTCAAAATGATCTATTTTTACTAACTTGACTTTCGAGCCACCTATCTTATCCATTTCAAAGCTAAGAAAATCGGCGATTTTTTCATCGACAAAGAATTGCCATTTCTCCCCAGCCTGGATAATATCTCCGATACGGTTACGTTCAACCCCTTGTCCTAGAATTGTGCCAAGAATTTGCCGGTGCTCAATCGTATTGAACTTGCTGGCATAATGAATATTAAAGGGGGTAATTTCAAAATCAGCCGGTTGAATTTCGTAATAAGTCGGCGCTAGTACACACCGTTGATTCTCCGCATTCGGATAGCCACCAAAAAATTCATAATGAATTTCATCGTCTTGGCCAATGATCATTGATACAATGGCCACTTCTCTTGGATTCAAGAACGGGGTTACTACCGGTGCATATTGGTCTAAGACCAGATTCATCCAGTCTGTCACTTTTTCAACAAAGGCATGTTCGTCTGGTTGAAAGTGTTGTAAAACTTCATAGTTTGCCAAGAGTTGTCCATCCCTTTCTATCAATTACTTAGTTCTATTATACAAAAAAATCGG
Organism: Aerococcus sp. NPDC058936; assembly: GCF_042741995.1. Classification (NCBI taxonomy): domain Bacteria; kingdom Bacillati; phylum Bacillota; class Bacilli; order Lactobacillales; family Aerococcaceae; genus Aerococcus; species Aerococcus sp. NPDC058936. The sequence continues at coordinate 99,775 of NZ_JBHYKZ010000004.1, forward strand.
GTAGATACCTAGACCTACCCGTTTGATTGAAAAGTTATTGTTGTTAAGTTAACGTAAAATATTTAAGCCATTAGAAGCTAATTGTAAGACAATTACACCCACAATCACTGAAAATGAAATACCTCCTAAACTAGGCAAGATATTATCAAAGAATGATAAATATGGGTATGCTAGTCGGTCAATGATTTGACCAAATTTAGAATCTCTAGCTCCTGGGAACCAAGATAATAAAGCATATATCACTAACACTAGTGTATAGACATAGATTAAATCTTGAAGAATGTTCACTAAATTATTCACGACTTTCCCCCTCTCGATCCCAAATATTACCACGGTCGCGAGAAGCCTTGCCATGTGTATTTGTGTATTCTTCATACAAACCTTCAATTTGTACGGTTTCTGGAACGGCAATAAATACGTCAGTGGCTACACGTTGTAAGTCGCCATTAATGGCATATACAACACCTGTCATATAATCGACAAATCGACGTGCATCTTCATCTGACATTTGTGCCAAGTTTAAAACCACTGATTTACCACCCAAAAGTGATTGACTGATTCGCTCAGCTTCAGCAAAAATGCGAGGTTTAAAAATTTCTACAGTTGCCACGTTTTTACGAGACTCACTTAAATTCACTACATTATTTCGCGTTGCATCGTTTGCCATCGTTTTGTTTTGCTCCTTAGTTGGTTGTTCAAATGTAAAGTTTGTTCGACTGGTCTGAGCAGCTTTAGATGGATTTTCAGCAACTGGCGCTTCAAACTGCTTTGAATCACTAGTATCAACCGACTCTTGCTCATAGTAGTCTTCTTCAAAATCATCCTCATTGTCAAAGAAATTTGCAAAAAAGTCCTTAAAACCCATATTGGACACCTCCGTTTACTCGGTTTCTGTGTTAAATATAGCTGAACCTACTCTGACAAAATCAGCGCCCTCAGCTACTGCAATCGGGTAATCACCTGACATCCCCATGCTCAAATGTTGACACGGTGCATAGTCTTTATCCAAAGCTTGCACTTGGTCGCGCAATTGACGTAAGTTGGCAAAATAGCCATGAATTTCTTCCTCGCTAGCATCAATCGGCGCCATCGTCATCAAGCCCACAATCTCTACTTTAGGAAACTCTGCCACTGCTTCGATAAAGGCAGCAATCTCAGTTGGTGCAATACCGTGCTTAGATTCCTCGCCAGAAACATTGACCTGTAGGAAACATTTAATAACCTTGTCCGCCCGCTTGTCAATTTCCTTGGCCAGTTTAATCCGGTCAAGAGCATGGAAATAGTCGATGTCATTAATGACATCTTTAACCTTACGGGTTTGTAAGGTGCCAATTAAATGCCATACAATATCGTCTGCCATAGCAGCAGATTTTTCCTGGAAGCCTTCTGGACGATTTTCTGCAAAATGTCTCACACCTGCATCATATACTGTGTTTGCTTCATCTATTGAATGGTACTTAGAAACACAAATCAGCGTCACATCATTTGATGATAACGCTGATGATTGTTGTGCATTTGCAATAATGTCTTCAATAGACTGCAAGTTATTGCGAATTGTCATATTAACGACGACGCTTTCTGAAGAATGGTGGTGTATCTAATTCATCATCATCTGAGTTGTTTGATGCGTAATCATTTTCTACAGGTGCAGATGGTGCGTCATCAAAAGTTCTGCGCGAACGGTTTGAATCTTCATAACGGCTGCTGTCGAAATCACTGAATACGTCCCGGTTTTCTTCTTGACGACGTTCAGTCACTTGTTTTTCTTTAAAGTTGTCTGGTTGGTTAGCGAAGTCGCGACCTGAACTTTGTTGGAAAGCTGAGTGGCCACCAGAGCGTTTAGCGCGTTTTTCATCGCGACGTTTTTCTGTATCAATACCAGTTGCGATCACCGTTACGATAACTTCGTCTTCTAAGTTTTCAGCAATTGTAGTACCAAAGATGATATTTACTTCTGAAGAAGAAGCTGCTGCCACGATATCCGCTGCATCTTGTGCTTCGAATAATGTTAAGTCGTCGCCACCTTTAATGTTTAATAGGATTTGCTCAGCACCATCAATAGACACTTCTAATAATGGAGATGAGATAGCCTTCTTAGTTGCTTCAGCTGTACGGTTCTCACCAGTAGAAGCACCAATCCCCATTAAAGCAGTACCTTGGTCAGCCATTACTGTACGAACGTCAGCAAAGTCTAAGTTTACGTAACCAGGTGCCGTAATCAAGTCAGAGATACCTTGAACACCTTGACGTAATACGTTGTCAGCTTCACCAAATGCTTCACGCATAGGTGTTTTCTTGTCAACGATTTCTAATAGACGGTTGTTTGAAATAGTTACTAAAGTATCCACATGTTGTTTCATTTCTGCGATACCTTGAGCAGCAGAGCGACCACGTTTTGGTCCTTCAAAAGTGAACGGACGAGTTACAACACCAACAGTTAAAGCGCCGATTTCCTCTTTAGCGATACGGGCTACGATTGGCGCTGCACCAGTACCAGTACCACCACCCATTCCGGCAGTGATGAAGATTAAGTCAGCACCCTGTAATGCTTCGCGGATTTGGTCTTCTGATTCTTCAGCAGCTTTAGCCCCAACTTCTGGTTGAGCACCAGCACCTAAACCACGAGTCGATTTAGGTCCAAGTTGGATTTTAATATCAGCTCTTGAGTTTTTCAAAGCTTGTGTATCAGTGTTTGCTACGATAAATTCAACGCCACGTACGTTCTCTTCGATCATACGGTTAACCGCGTTGTTACCACCACCACCGACACCGACTACCTTGATTGATGCGTTATTCATATCCATGTTTTCGTATTCGAATTCCATATCCATTTTATATCCTCCTGGTAATTAAATTAAACAAAAAAGTCTTTGAAGAAATTTTTAATTTTATCAACTGGGCTTTCTTCTTCGCCCGTTTCAGTTTCGTCATTTAATTCATCGTATTGGCTAGCTGGTCTTTCTTCATAATAAGTTTGTTCAGTATTAGAAGGCGATACGCTAGGTTTATCGTTTTCACTATCATCATTTACTTGCTTGTAATTGTCAACTGATTCTGTTTGCTTTGTGCTAGCAACTGGTTCACTACGAGCAGGTGCTGGTTGACTAGTCCGAGTAGTTGGAGCGACTTTTACTTGTTGCCCGTTATCTTGTGCTAAATGATGGATATCATCCAATTGTGCCACATATTGAATTAAACCAACAGCTGTGGTAAAGATTGGGTTACGCAAACCAACATATTCTGGGATGTAATAACGCACTTCATGTCCAAACACTTCTTCAGCTAAATCTAATACACCAGGTAATGATGCTGCCCCACCGGTCACAATAATACCACCTGGTAAAGCAAAGGCTTCGATTTTATCTAGAGGTTTTTTCAATGTTTCGAATATTTGACGTTCCCGAGCTTCAATAATTTCAGCTAAGTAATGCTCACTCACACGTTCTGGATTCACCTTACCAATCGTTTCAACTGGGAAGAATTCTGAATCGTTCGTATCTTTAGGTAGGGCATAGCCATATTCTAATTTTATTTGTTCAGCGTTTTCAATTGAGGTATTCAATATAGTTGAGATATCTTTTGTAACAAGTTCCCCACCTTCGTGGTCAACTGTCGCAAATTTCAATTGATCATCGTGGAATACAGACACACTTGTTTGTCCGCCACCCATGTCAATTAAGATTGTCCCAAATTCACGTTCACTCTTGCTCATCGCAGCGTATGCATTTGCATAAGATTGAACAACTAGGTCACGAATATTCAAACCTGCCATCGCCACGCAACGACGAATGTTGTGAACGAGTGTTTTTGGACCAGTAACTAAGCTAGCGTATAACTCTAGTCTGACACCAATCATACCACGTGGGTCTTTAATGTTGTCAAAGCCATCAACAATGAATTCCTCCGGCATCACTGAAATAATTTCTCTTTCAGCTGGTACTGAACGAACTTTTGCTGCCGCTAAGACATTTTTGACGTCCTTATCTGTAATCTCTCTGTTATCATTTGACACGGCGATCATACCGTAACAAGGTTCGATATTCACTTGATTACTTGGGACAGCTACAATGACATCGTTAATCGTATAATTAGCTTTTTGTTCGGCTTTTTTAATCGCGCGCTTGATAGACTCAACAGTCTTATCAATATCTACAATCACACCTCTACTGAGTCCTTGTGAGCGCTCGTGACCTACTCCAATAACATTAATTTGTTGGTTTACATATTCTGCAACTACTACTTTTATTGAAGTGGTTCCAATATCTAAACTTGCAAAAATTTCTGGCTGAACCATGTTTATTGAAACCTCCTAGAAAATTTAATATTTAATCGTATCGTTACTATTTTAACATAGACGGTACTAATTACCAACGGAATTACCGCGACTTTCTCATAGAAATTGTTGGCATAGTCACGGTCTATCAATGGTGATGACGTTTTCCTACACGCAAATGCTTTTAATTGCCCTCACATGATTTCGCCACTTTATTCACTCCCTGAATCAACAACTGAATTGCCACTTGTTGCATCCGTTTCGGCATTAGAAGATGCTGCTTGTGCATCAGTACTTTCAACCTGACTAGCCTCACCAGATGATGCTGATTCATCATCTGATGCACTAGTTGATCCATTGCTAGAACGATCTGTTGACTCACTAGCTGAATCTGATGATGAATCATCTAATTCGCTAGCTTCACTTTCACTCGCTGCACGCTCACTAGCCGCACTAGATTCAGCAGCTACAGATTCATCATAGGCCTTCTTATCTTCTTCTGAAGCATAAGGATTATTCCCGTCATTCAGTTCTGTAAAGTAAATAGCCACTTCCATATCAATCAGTCCCGTTTGCCCGTCTAATTGACTAGCAATACCATTATAATAACTCATCCGATTACCAATTGAGCTAATAAAGCCTCTCACCACATTCCCGTCAACCATTTGTAAGGCAATCCGGTCAGTATTACTTTCATCACCTGTATAAGTCACAAAGGAAATTTTTTGAATGATGTCATCTGACAGGCTTGATAGGGCCTTAACCGTTTCTGTTAGCTTGGCTCTTTGATCTTCATTGGCAATATCATAACCTTCAAATAAGGGTAACTCTTTTTCAAGTGATGGTAGTGGTGTATCGATGATTTCATTATTTTCTAGTAGGGGGTAGAAAAAGTCCGCAATCTGGATATAGCCTAATTGGCGGTAGGCTGACACGTTCACAGCTACCTTATTCCAATCCGATACGTTCACAGTTGCTGACTTGACCGAAGGATTTTGGTTTACAATAGCTTGTTCCACCTCACCCTTAGAATTTTTCAAATCCGTCACTGACATCCCTTCATTTAGGGGATATAAATTCACGCTTTCTGTATCCTCCACACCTTCAACAGTGATTGAATCCACATGATTAAGGGGTGAAGCATAGTAACCGGCCACAATTAATATAATTACAAATGGTAACAATAATAGCACCATTCTTTTCCAATTAGTCGGTCCACTTTTTTTTATCTTCTTAACTGGAGGCATCCCCTGATTACTTGTCACCAGTTGCTTTTGTTTCTTCGAATTCGCTTTGCCTTTTATGTTGAATTTAGACAATCCCCACTTGGGTTTTTGTTTTGCTTTTTTCATCACAGGTTTTTGCTTGCTACTTTTTTGCTTATTTATATTTGACGCTACTTGTTTCTTTTCAAGCATAGCTTGGTCCTGATCTTCGTATTGATGACTGCTATTCACGCCATTTTGCAGGTCATCTTGGTTTGACTTGGTCCCACTTTTATCTTGCCTTCTGTCTACGTCTGTTCGACCATTTTTAGCTAATTTATCATGTAAACGGCGTCTTCTCTCGCGTTTCTCTTGGCGAATGCGCTCTTCTTCTTCCCAGTCCATCATCATGCCCCCTTTCTATCTATTTATTTGGAAAAAGGACTTCCTATTTCACAAGCGTTTCAATAATCTTGATTAAACGGTCACCCGCATCTGGCACCCCTTGGTTCAGGGCATTCGTCGCAATTCGGTCTCGTTCATTTTTGTCAGCCATTAAGCCATCAATTTCAGCTAGAAACCCCTTAACATTTAAGTCGTTTTCTAAAATCATGCGGGCCCCATCGTGTTTCACTAAAGAGCGCGCATTCATTTCCTGATGGTTGGCTGTTACATTAGGGCTTGGAATCAAAATAGACGGTGTCCCCAAAGCGGTTAATTCAGTCATTGTTGTTGCACCTGAACGACACACAACTAGGTCAATGGTGTTGAACAAGGCTGGCATGTTATTGATGTAAGAAACAATTTGGACATTGTCCCACTCGTTAAAGTCCGTAAATGCTTCTTGGAATTCTTCGTAATAAGTATCCCCTGAAGCGATCAGTACTTGATAATCTTTTTCGATAAAGGCCGGAATAGCTTCTTTAACAGTTTCGTTGATCCGTAAAGCGCCACGACTACCACCGAAAATCAATACTGTTGGCTTGCCGTTTTCTAGACCATAAGTAGTTAAATCTGCCTTGTCTGAAATTGACGCTACCTCTTGGGCACGCGGATTACCTGTGAAAACTACTTTGTTAGCGTATCGTTTAAAATCTTTCGCTACATCCTCAAAGCAAATAGCTATTTTTGCCATAAAAGGCGCTAAAAACTTATTGGTCATCCCGGCAACGGAATTTTGTTCATGGATAATACTTGGCACACCTGTACGTGCAGCTGCATATAAAACCGGCGCACAGACATAACCACCTGTGCCAATTGCTACATCCGGATTAAAATCGCGGACGATTTGCTTTGCCTTACGTATACTGTCAAACATGTAATAAACTGTTCTGGCATTATCTAAAGAGAATGACCGTTTGATTCCTTGAATTTGGATAGTTTTGAAATCGACGCCTTCATTAGGGACGATTCTTGATTCCAATCCGCCTTCAGTCCCCACATACAGAAATTCTGCATCCGGATATTGCGCTAAAATTTGTTTTCTTAGGGCCAAGGCTGGGTAGATATGCCCCCCAGTCCCACCACCGGAAAGTAAAATTCGCATAATAAACTCCTTTTTCTCGCTAATTAATTTATTTGCCCAAGTCTTCAATCGCTTTGATATAACGATCACCACGGACTTCAAAATTTGGATATTGGTCCCAAGAAGCTGAAGCTGGTGACAATAGAATCGTGTCACCAGGTGCTGACATGTCATAGGCAGCTTTAACAGCTTCTTCAATCCATTCTACTTGTTGAATCGCTGTTAAACCTTGATTTTGCCCCAGGTCAGCAAATTTATCTGCTGCTTGGCCGAAAACAACCATGCCTTTCACCCGGTCCATGTGATCTGCTAATTCAGTCACTTCATTCCCGCGGTCTAAACCACCCGCTAACCAAATGACATTGTCTTGTTTTTGGCTGAATGAATCAAGGGCTGTAATAGAGGCATCGTTATTTGTCGCTTTTGAATCATTGTAGAAACGGCGACCATCGATTTCAGCAACAAACTGTAGACGGTGTTTCACGCCGTGGAAGGTAGATACGCCGTTTTTGATTTCTTCATTTGAAATTCCTAGTAATTTACCAATAGCAAGGGCTACTAGCATATTTTCTAAGTTGTGGTGTCCTGGTAGGAAGAAGTCTTTTCTGTTCAAGACAATTTCATCATGCCAGATAAAGTTTTGGCTATCTTGGTCGAACCAAGCACCGTCAGGTTGAATAGTGGTCGCTGAAAAAGGCACTACCGTTGCTTTTGTCGTCCGGTCGCCAAATACGTCCATTTGGTCGGCATTTAAAATCAAAAAGTCATCTGTTGTTTGGTTGGCAGTGATTTGCCATTTTGCAGAGATATAGCCGTCCATTGAACCATGGTAATCTAAATGGGCTGCATAAATATTGGTGATGGCTGCGATATGCGGTTGGAATGCATCTGTCCCCATTAATTGGAAGGAAGACAGTTCTAAAATCAACCGGTCATCTGCTTTAGCTTTAGAAGCGATGTCTAATGACGGGATACCAATGTTCCCCCCAACGTAGCTTTCACCTGCAAGTGAAGCTGCTTTCCCTAGCATTTCGCCAACTAGGCTAGTAGTTGTTGTTTTACCGTTAGAACCAGTGATACCAATAATTGTTGCATCGGTCATCTTATCTGCAAGTTCGATGTCCGTATAGACGGGTAGGCCAATTTCTTGCGCACGAACGACCATTGGGTTGCTATAAGGAATTCCTGGGTTTTTAACCATAAAAGCGAAATCTTCGTCTAATAGTGATACGGGATGACCGCCAGCAACAACACGGGCGTTATTTTCCTCAATTAGGGCTTGGGCATCTTTATTTTCTTCAAGTGGTTTGAAGTCGTTGACAGTGACAATTGCCCCTAATGCTTGTAGATGCTGCACGACTGAAACACCAGTCTTTGCAAGTCCGAGTACTAATATTTTTTTATTGCGAACTGATTCGCGCCATTTTGATGCTTCCATAATGATTTCCCCTTTAGTATGAATTTATATTAAAAGAATAATAAGCCGATGATTGCTGTCACTAAACCGACTGCCCAAAAGATAATATCTACCTTCCACTCACTCCATCCAATCATTTCAAAGTGGTGGTGGATTGGCGACATTTTAAAGACACGTTTCCCAGTCAATTTGAAGGAAGTGACTTGGATGATAACTGAAGCTGTTTCAACTACGTATACGAATCCAATCAATAGTAATGACCACGGATTGCCTAACATTACTGAAATAACAGCTAGTAAGGCACCTAGAGCTAGTGACCCGGCATCTCCCATGAAGATACGAGCTGGTTTGCGGTTAAAGAATAAGAATCCTAATAAACCGGCAACGATAGCGATACAGAATGCCCCTATTCCGCGTTCACCCATTCTAAATGCGATAAGCGCATAAGTTGAGAATGAGATCACACCAAGACCTGATGATAGGCCGTCAAGTCCATCCGTTAAATTGAAGGCATTTGAAAAGCCTGTGATCCATAGTAATAGGAAGACGAAGACGAATAAGACATTTGTAATGCCTGTTGTAAATGGAAATGGAATCGATACATGGAAGGTAATTACACGCATTAATAATACAATCAGGGCTGAACCCACAATTTGTAAAATCAATTTTTGTAGTGAAGTTAAGCCTTCATTTTGTTTCTTGAAAATCTTTAAGAAGTCATCGGCAAATCCGATGCCACCAAAGAAAATCATTGTCCCAACTAACAACCAAACTTCACCGTGCCATTGACCGGTAAGTATAGACCAAACTAATAAACCTACTAGGGCTGCGGATAGAAAGACTACCCCACCCATTGCTGGGGTACCAGATTTGGCTTTATGCCAAGCTGGCCCCTCATCTCTTGTAACTTGTCCGAACTGTTTTTCACGCATAAATTGAATGAAGAACGGCATGCCGACTAATGTTAACACTAATGTCGTGATAAAAAGTAATACCATAATTTTCCCTTTCTCTTCCCTTGTTTAAATAGGTTAATGTGGATTTATTTTCCTTGTTTTTAGGTGTTTAAGACTCCGCTAATTGTAACACAATCGTCTTGTTGTTATTGATTTGTTCGCCTGTCGCAATCGACTGACCAACAACAACCCCTTCACCTTCAAGTTCAACTTCAATACCCAGTAACGAAGCTAAGGCTTGGCTTGCTGAAGCGTTCAATCCAGTAAAGTCTGGCATGGTTGGATTTGCATCGTCAGACATCAAGAAGATTGGTTGGGTAACAGACACTTCCTCATTTGCTGCAGGTGTTTGACTGAGGATGTTTGCCCCATCACCAATCACTTCTACATTGACGAAGCTAGCATCTGATAGGGTCTGTTGCGCCTCACTAATGGTTATTCCTGACACATCCGGGACGGTTGCCGTCACAACTGATTCACTATCGCTTAAGGCATTATATTCTAGCGCTCTTGTTAATAATGGTGTATAAATTTCTGTCATCATATCGCTAGCAGTCGTATCCAAGTTTTTCGGTTGCTCCGCTGTGATATATAGGACATATTGCGGATCTTCACTTGGGACAAAACCGACTACAGAGTACAAGTATTTAGTTAAACCTGCTTCATAGGTATTGGTTTCAAGATTGAAGACCTCTGCAGTACCTGTTTTAGCGGATACTGTATAACCATCTAAGTCATAAGCGGCCCCGGTACCTGTGTCTGCATAAACAACAGATTGTAAGTATTCAAGGGTCTTATTAGCAGTTTCTTTTGAAATTGGTGATGAGACTACTTCTGGCTCAACAACTTGCATCGTCCCGTCTTCTTCATAACGGTTAACCAATTGTAATTTCATCATATTTCCGTCATTAGCAATTGCGGTGAAGGCTTGCATCATTTGATAAGGGGTCACATAAATCCCTTGCCCAAAACCAGTCGTTACTTTATCTGCTTCATAATCATAGTTCATTGACCCACTTGCTTCGTTGGCAAATCCTGAACCCGTTTCTTGCAGTAGACCGAACTCACGGATATAAGATTCCCAAACGTCATAACCCATCTCTTTTACTAAATGGATCATCAGGGTATTTGATGATTGTGATAACCCCTCTAGTTCGGTAATCACACCCCACCCACTTCCGTTATAATTGGCAATCGTTGAATCGCCCATAGTTACGGGACTTGAATCGTAGAATGAATCTGGGTCAAATACCCCTTCTTCAATGGCTGCTGCTACAGTTAATACTTTAATCGTAGATCCTGGTTCATAAGCTTTTTCAACTAGTAAGTTTTGCCACATATCGTCGATACCTTCTTTTGTTTCTAAGTTGAAGGTTGGTCTTTGTGACGCTGCAACAATTTCGCCAGTTTCTGGTTCAACTAGCATAGCTGTCATTGACGTTGGTTCATATTTTTCATAAACCTCTGTCATCAAGGTTTCTAAATAAGTTTGTAGTCGTGAATCTAAGGTTAAGTATACGTCAGACCCATCGGTAGGTTCTTCCTCCACTTGTCCTGTGCCACTTAACTCAACATTGGTCGAACTCGATTGGTAAGATTTACGGCCATTGGTACCTTTTAGGGTTTCATCCATAGACAGTTCCAAGCCCATTTGGCCGGTCAAACGGCTGTCAATTGCAGTGCCAGCTTCCATATACTCAGCATACCCAATTAAATGAGAGGCAAAGACGCCATTTGGATACATTCTAGTTGGCGTTTCATTAAACATAATACCTGGTAGATTTTGGTCGTCAATGGCCTTCATCTCAGCGTATGTCAGGTCTTGCCCTGCCGTACCAAACTCTACTTGAGAAGCGTCTTGAGTGTTCAGTCGCTCTAAGATTTCTTCAGCCGTTAGGTCGATATATTGCGACAAGATTTGAGCAGTATTTTCCTTATCCACTACATATTGCGGGTCCTCTGGTTCAGACCATTCATCCGTTAAAACTGCGTACAATGAATAAGAAGTAGCATCCATTGCCAATGGATTTCCACCTACATCATAGATGGTTCCACGTTGTGCTGACAATATGCTACTTCTATCGTATAGGTTTTGGGCCTGCGCCGATAAATCTTGACCGTTCACAGTCCCAAAAACCATTATTTGCGTTAAACGAATGCCAAATATGAGTAGTAAAAAACCTGCCAAGCCCATCATCGCTCTAATTGTTTTTTTGCGATTCTTTTTGAGTTTTCTACTGTCTTTCATTATTCCACATTCCTTATATTTTCTTCATTCATATTCAACCCTTGTTCTTCAGCGATCTCTACTACTCGTGAGTAGTTTGATAATTCGTGGACTTCTTGGGTTAAATTCTCTTTTTGAACACCTAAATCTTCTGCGTTTTGTTGCACTTCTTGTAACTGTTGTGACGCTGCATTCACGTTAGCACGCATAATGGTCACCCCTAATAGTCCTGCAATCATGACTAGAAAAGCTACTGTCATCAACATTTTTTGCATCAGTGAGAATTTTACTTTTGATTTACTTTTACTGGCTGGTATACTCGCCGGAAGAGCAGCCACATTCCGCTTTGGTTGCGCTTGTTGACTTTCTTCTGGGTAAGCCGGAATATTTGGAATGGCTCTTTCGGCCGGCATAGCACTCATTTTAATATTTACTTGGTCTTGAAGTAGAAATATTGCCATAAATACGGCTCCCTTCTTTTAGTAGGCTTCCTTTTTCTATTGGTCTAAGGTTGATTTAAATGTCTATTTAATACGTTCGATTATACGTAACTTGGCACTTTGTGCGCGTGAGTTATAGGCCAATTCTTCTTCACTGGCATAAATTGGTTTTCTATTGACCAATTTAAAAGGCGCTTCAATATCCGTATTAATCACTGGTAAATTTGCCGGTAATTCTTCGCCTGTTGAAGCATCTTTGAACATTTGCTTCACAATGCGGTCTTCTAATGATTGAAAAGAAATCGCCGATACACGTCCGCCAACATTCAATAAATTCAATGCTTGCTCTAGTGAGTCTTCAATCGCGCCTAATTCATCGTTGACTGCAATACGCACAGCTTGGAAAATCCGTTTAGCCGGATGTCCACCCTTACGGCGTGCCGGTGCAGGAATAGCTTCCTTAACAATGTCCACTAATTCCTCCGTACGCGTAATCCGGTGATCCGCTCTTCTTTGCTCGATTTTACGGGCAATTTGCTTAGAGAATTTTTCTTCTCCGTAGCGATAAAAAATACGTACAAGATCATTGAATTCCCAGTCATTAATAATGGTTTCTGCTGTTAATGCTTGGGTTTGGTCCATACGCATGTCTAATGGTGCATCTTGATGGTATGAAAATCCGCGTTCAATCTCATCTAATTGTGGCGAGCTCACGCCAAGGTCATACAAGATACCGTCTACACCGGTAATACCCATTTTTTCAAGTTCTGACTGGATATGTCTGAAATTATTATGAACAAGGGTCACTTTCCCACTTTCGATTTCCGCTGCCAATACTTTCTCGGCATTGCCAATGGCCACTAGATCCTGATCAAAGGCGATTAAACGACCTTCGTCAGATAGGGCTGCTGCGATTTTAGAACTATGTCCAGCACCACCCAAAGTACAATCAACATAAATACCATTGGGTTTGATTGCCAATCCGTCTACTGATTCGTTTAACAACACTGAGATATGATGGAATTCATTTGCCATTCTTCTGCCATCCTCTTCTTCTATAATTCTTTATCTCTTCAAAATTTATTTCATTATTTTCTAATTTATGAGCTTAATTAAAGGCCGAAATCTAACATGTCTTCCGCAATTTCTTCAAAGCTTTCTTCAATTTCAGAAGAGACACTTTCCCATCTTGCTTTCGACCAAATTTCAATACGGTCAGAAACCCCTAAGACTAGACACTCTTTTTCAAGATTGGCATAATCTACCAAGGTTGATGGGATGTTAATACGTCCTTGCTTATCAATTTCGGCTTCAGCCGCTGCAGAATAGAAAAAACGTGTAAAAGCACGTGCTTCTTTCTTAGCTAGCGGTAATTGTTTCAATTTCTCTTGAATTTTCTCCCAATTGTCTAAAGGATAGCCAAAAACACACCCATCCAAACCACGTGTAATCACGAACTTAGCACCTAAGTCCTCACGTAATTTCGCTGGGATGATGATTCGCCCTTTGGCGTCGATATTATGTTGGAATTCACCCATTAACATCTTTTATCACCTTCTGTGCCTAACCTTAGCCTTTATTGGTTTAAGTCTACCATATCTCCCCACTTTTCACCATATGTCCCCAAAATTTTGCTGTTTTTTTACACAGTTTGTGGAAAAGGCGTAATTTCGGGTTTTTTTCTACAAAAAAAGAAGCTTTGAACCTTTTTTTAACAAGGTCCAAGCTTCTTTTTGAATATTTTAAAGAATTTTAAGTTTCTACCTAATAGAGATTGATGACTAGCTAATGTTTACATTGTCACTACTTGAATAATCCGGCAGATGGTTACCAGCATATAAAGAATGAACGTAAAGGAGAAGGCAATATTTACCAGCATGCGGTAAAATTTTCCAACAATAACTTCTTGATTTCTCACAAAACGCCAAACTAAAATACCAATCGCTAATAAGGAAATCACAACCACTAAGTGGGGAATAATTGAAAATAATAATAAATCCTTGGAAATAAAGTGGAGGCAAACCAAAAGAATGGGAAAAACAACATCAATCGGTGCAAATTTAATCCGCTTATTAAAGTAGAGGTAAGGTTTTCCAACTGTACCCACAAGCAATAAGCTCACGATGGGTAGTAGATAAAACAGTATTTCGCTCCATTTGAAAGCCATGATCGTCAACCTTTCCTTTGTTTTCTGTATCAACCATAAGTTTGTCATCCATTAATACTAGCTAAGATGGCTAAAAATGTCTAGAATGATTTTTTCTTTGAAAAGGAAAACAAAAAAGGCACTAACCAAAAGCGGTTAGTGCCCTTTTAATTATATATAATCAAAGTAAACATTTAAGTTTCCCACATATCAACTATGTGGTAATTCTCAATGAATCTTGCGCTAAATAAAATTATTCAGCTGCTGCGTCAGTCATTACATCTTTACCATCGTAGAAACCGCAGTTTGCACATACATGGTGAGATTTACGTAATTCACCACAGTTAGGGCATGCGTTCATTCCAGGTACTTCTAACTTGTAATGTGTACGGCGCTTGTTTTTTCTTTGTTTAGACGTTTTACGTTTTGGTACTGCCATCATTACACCTCCTAATTAAATATCAATTATGCTTCATCCGACGATTCTGAATCTTTAAACATATCTTGAAGTTTGGCGAATTCAGGATTAATAACTTCCTCTTCATCGCGTTCAGCTTCAAACGCTGTTTGACTTACAACTCGCCAGTCATTCCCTTCAGGAAACGCATCGTCAGCCTCTTCCTCTTCAGTTAAAATCTGAATTGGTAGATTTAGAAGAATGTTGTCCCGAATAGACTCTCGCAAATCTAACGTGTAGCTATCCATAGATAGTTGAACAATGTGTTCTTCATCGACAATATCTGTCTCCCAACCGTCTTCAATAAAACGTTCGGAAACTGGTAATTGTAGATCCAGCACTACCGGCTCTAAAGACCGTGTAGATGGCATCGTCATTTTTAGTGCTAATCGTAATTGTGTCAATACTGTATGTTCTTCATAGAGAACCATACCATCAACTGAAACAGATGACATGTCGATCAACTCAGGTATTACTGCCTTCATTTGCTCTTTCATATCGACTGATTCTTGGATCATCATTGGTTGGGATGCGATTTGACGCAACTCTTGAATAGACCATTTCATTATTGACCACCTAATAAGCAACAAGAAAAATTATACTAAGTCTAAACTTATTTGTCAATGTTTTTTCCTTGACAAGGTCATTAAATTAAACTCATTATCACTTTTTGACTGTCATATTTACAGGATGAAACGCACTTTCCCATACTACTAGGTCTCCATCAAAAAGTAAACTATTTTTCTTCTGCTCCCTTTCCTTTTTTTATTTCGTAAATATTGGCGGATGATTGAAATTTTGTGTATCAACTTGTGGTTTTAGTATTTCATACATCCGGTCAACCTTCAACCACATTGGCCAGTTTTCTTCACTCGTCTGGTCCACACGACTCACCAATTGCCATAGACTGTCGTCCCTACTCAAATCCGATTTAACCATCTTCAAGTAAGCCCGTCCCTTCTCAGTCGCCCCAAGCAACATCAAAGGCTGTCGATGACTAGGTGAAAGCACTACCTGCATCTCATCTTTTTGAATATTCAAAGCCACCATCAAAGCCGTCCTTTGCACCCGATTTGCCGACCAATTCCGATTCTTCACCCGGTCCACAAAATCAGAGAAATTGTCCACCTGCTTGATCGCCTCAACCATCCGGTTTTCCATACCGCCCACCATTTGATAGATAACCCCTAACTCTTCGTTAGAAGCCGTCAACAAACGATAGCGCAGATAGGGGAACAAGTCCGCCCACGACACCATCTGGTCCGCTTCAACCGCTTCACATAAAGCCTCAGCCATATCCCTCGGCACCATCTTCTCCAATTCGTTTGAATCTTTAAGACCCTTTAAATCTTTGGAAAAGAGGTAGTGACGTATGGCTGACCCAGAGGTATAAAGGCTAGTGTCTTGGACTAATTGGCCTGCATTTAAGGCGCTTAAACGGTGGTTATCCCCAATCCGTTTGACTGGAACCATCATTAAAGGCGTCTGTAACTGGGCATTAACCTTGGCATAGGCAAAAGCCAGTAAGGTGTTGGCGTTCTCTTTAAAGTTGACCTTTAAATCCGCAATTTCTGGATGGGTTGCCTGCAAATATTGAATAGCTGCAATCCGTTTTTCAGCGAAAGAACGGTTGTCTACATCTGCTACATATTGGTCAGCTGCAGCCACTTGATTAGGGTGGGCAACCATCCACTTGGCCAATTGTTCATAATCAGAAAAGTGGTCGTCTTCAACCCCAAAAGAAATAGCCGTAGCACCAAGGGCCGCCAAAGCCTTTACCCCGCCTTCAGCGAAGTAATCAGCTGGTTGGGTCGCAAACCAAAATGGTAACTCAACCACTAAATCACAGCCGTTTTCCAAAGCGACGGCTGCCCGAGCCCACTTGGATACCAAACTTGGTTCCCCACGTTGAACGTAGTTACCTGACATAACACCAATCACAAGGTCGGCCTTGGCCTGGTCTTTGGCTTTTTTGATCTGATAGGCGTGTCCGTTATGGAACGGATGCCATTCGGCAATAATTCCGACAGCTTGCATAGGGTCACCCCTTTTCCAAAGTGTTTACATTACTTATTTCTGCGCTGAAAAGAAGATACGTTTAGAACTTTCATCCGGTGTGTCTTGGCTAAAGTCTGCTGTGACATGGATGTTATTGAAGCCTACTTGTGTCAAGATTTCCTGATATGCTTCAACAGACAAGGTCTGTTCGTAATGCATTTCTTCAAAGCGTTGGTAGTTGTTATCATCTGTGTTTTGAACGAATACGTTAATGGTATGGTCGATCGTATTTTCGCCACGGAACTGGTCTGATGTCCAGGTAAATACAGCGTCATCCCACTCAACGACAAAGGATGTTTCTGGATAGATGTCATTCATTTGATGGATAGAGTGAACGTCGAACATGAAAATCCCGTCATCTTGTAATTGCTGGTAGATATGGGTAAAAGTAGTTTTTACCGCATTCGCGTCCGCTAAATAATTAAAGGTATCGCAAAAGCAGGAAATGACTGCTGCCTGCGCCTTTAATTCAAATGTGGTCATATCGTCTTGCCAGAATTCAAGGTCTAGCTTAGCTTCCTTGGCGTTGGCCTTAGCTGCTGAAACCATTTTTTCAGACAGGTCCAAGCCCTTGATTGGATACCCTGCTTGGGCCATCAAAATAGCGAATTGACCACCTCCTGCGCCAAGGTCCACCCAATAATCTTGACCCTCTAAGAATTTGTCAAAGGCCTGCATGGTCTCTGTGGCATAGGTAAACCAAGATAGGTATAGGCTGTCATCAAACAAAATTTCGTAGACGTCAGCGAATACGTCATATTGTTGTTGATTTTCTGTCATGGTCGCGCCCTAGCTAATCCATTCTTCTACGTTGACTAATGGTGCCTCAGCCCACATTTTTTCTAGGTTATAGAAACCACGTTCTTCACTTGTAAATACGTGTACAATCACATCGAAAGCATCGATTAAGATCCAACGGTTACCGTCTTTTCCTTCGATACCCTTCACTGAGAATTCTGCTTCTTCAATTGCTTCCTCAACAGCGTCAACAATGGCTTTAACTTGACGGTCGTTACGTCCAGACATGATGACAAAATAGTCAGCCATTGGTGTTGTGTTGGCAACGTCTAAGGCAACGATATCTGTCGCTAAGCGGTCATCTGCGCCTCTAACGATTGCTTCTAATAATACTTCACTCTTCTTAGTCATAAATACTCCTTTATTATTACTTAGTCTGATTACATATTCTTATTCGTTTTTTTATTGTTATATCTTTGGACCCAATCATTATAGATTGCAATGGTTTCTGGGTATACTTGACGGCCTGACTCAACCAAATGCACAATGGATTGCTTGATTTTAAAGTCTACTGCGGCATCTAAGTCAGTCTTAGCTAATTCACGGGCTTTTTCAACGCCTTTAAAGTCACGATCTGGTTCGATATAGTCGGCGATAAATAAGATTTTTTGATTTAGGGTCATGTCATAACCCCCAATAGTATGGGACCAAACAGCCTGTAAGATATCTTCATCCTTGACCCCAAACTGGGTTTCAGCGATCATAGCGGCTAGTGGACCGTGCCAGATGGCAGATCCATAATTTAGCCACTCAGGGTCATAACCCGGATGGTCTATAAACTCAGCCAAGTGGGTTTCGCTGTCATCTTTGGCATAATCATGGAGCAAAGCTGCTATACTGGCCTTATCTACGTCCGCTTCAGGGTATTGTTCAGCTAGTTGAATCGCTGTTTTTTCTACCCGCAAAACGTGCTTATATCGCTTGTTGGTTAAACGAGCCTGCAGTAATTTTTCAAGCTCGTCACGTTGAATATTGATTAAATCCGGATTTAATTTTCTATCTTTCATGTGCTTGATATAACCCCTTTTCCTGAATATAGGCAGCTACGGCTGTTGGCGTCAGATAGCGGATAGAAGCCTTGTCTGCTACTGCTTTTCTGATTCTTGTTGAGGACACAGTCATCCCTTCAGCGTCTACAAAAATCAATGGATAGTCCGTATCATTTTGATATCCCTCACGGCCGACACCTACAAAATGCACCATCTTAATCAATTCATCAATTCGGTGCCATTTAGGTAAGTTTTCGATCATATCAGCACCGATAATGAAGTAAAACTCATAAGTTGGATACAAAGTTGTTAAAATCTCCATTGTATCCACCGTATAAGATTTCCCTACTCGGTCGAGTTCAATTGCTTCTAGACTAAAATGTGGATTGTCTTGGATCGCCAATTCAATCATATCTACCCGGTAGGCGTCATCTAAGGTTTCTTTGGTTTCCGCATGGGGTGGCTTCTTGTTTGGCATAAACCATACTTCATCCAATTTCAATTTGTCATAAACTTGTTCAGCCATTAATAAATGCCCGTTATGGATGGGGTTAAAGGTCCCCCCAAGAATGCCAATCCGTTTATGGGGATTGTCTTCAAACGCTAATTCTGTCTCTGGTTCATTTATCAAACGAACATGTTCTTGATCTAAAAATGATACCTTTGCCACAATTTGCCTCCTGTAATTAGCCTAAAGCTTTTACTTGCGCTGAGATTTCTTGATACTTAGCTTCAGATGAAGGACGGTATAAAGTAATCACACGACCAATTGTTTGGACAACAAATGCATCTACTGCCTCAGCGATTTCCGCTGCCGCCTCGTTAGTTTCCTCATCTGTATTTTGTAATAAATGTACCTTGATCAACTCACGTTTTTCTAGGACTTCATCAATTTGCACCATAAATTCTTCTGATAAACCGTTTTTGCCAATATTGGCTACGGGGTTCAAATGATGGGCTTCTTTACGTAAAAATTTCTTTTGTTTGTTATTCAAAATGAATAGTCTCCTTTCATATTAGGGTGCGAGAGCCGACCTTTCATTTCAGCAGGCTCAAACCCGATTTTCCTCTAGCTGATAGGCTATGCGACTTTTACCGCGACTAAAATCTAGATTAATTTTTCTCTGGTGATAATATCAATACCCTTTGGTACGTAAGCCGCGATTTGAACTGGGTCACTTACTGACACCCAACCTAAACCTGGAAATACGATATCTGTTGGTGTTTTGATTGAGAATTCTTTGCGGACCAATCCTGGGAAATTGGCCACATTTTCTGGGTAAGGCGGTTGTAAAATTCCACCAAGATGCTCTTGGTAAAATTCGTCTGAACCTGCTAATTTGCGGCGATGTGGTTTGATTTGACCCGACATATACAGGGTAAATGAGGTCCGTTCACCAGCAATAAAATCCAGACGCGCTAAGCCACCAAAGAACAATGTTTGTTCTGGATTCAGTTGGAAAGTCACAGGCTTGATTTCTTTATTCGGTAAGGCGTCCACCAATTCTTTTCCTTCTAAAATAGCGGTCATCTGGCCTGGGTTAATGATCCCTGGTGTGTCAATTAAGCTAGCTTCATTACCCTCTGCATCGTCAAAAGGAATATCGATTAAATCTAAGGTCGTTCCTGGGAACTGGCTAGTTGTAATGACATCCGCTTCCACACCTGTGGCTTGAAGAATCCGGTTGATCAATGAAGATTTCCCAACATTAGCCATACCAATCACATAAACATCACGACCATCACGCATTTCATCGATTTTCGCTAATAAGTCGTCAATATTCGCCCGCTTTTTAGCTGAAGTAAGGATTAAGTCATCCACCTTAACCCCATTATCTTTCAAGTATTTACGCAACCAATTTTCAATCCGATTGTGTTTCACTGCCTTTGGAATAGCGTCCATCTTGTTGGCAACCATTAGGATGGGGTTAGTCCCTGCAAAACGGTTTAAGCCGTTTATTAAAGAGCCTGCTACGTCAAAGATGTCAATCACATTAACGATAAGGGCATCTTTTTCGCTAAGGGTATTTAAGATGGCTAAAAATTCATCTGCAGATGTCGATACCTTCTCAAGGGTATTATAATGACGCAATTTAAAACAACGTTGGCAGTATAATAAACCGGATTCAATACCTTTCTGGTATGCAGATTGCGGAGTGTATCCGCGTTTATCTGGTTGGTCAGTCTGAATTTCAGCACCGCAACCAACGCAATATAGTGTTTCTTCGTTAGACAATATTATTCCTCCACTTCAAGTCGGGATGTTTCTTTTCAATTCTCTTGAATAAGAATTTTTCAATTTTACGATTTAATAGGGTCCATACCAAGTCTGTTTCAACTAGTGGCATGACCAAGATGCTGCGAATGCCTAGGCGATTACCACCAAAAACATCGGTTAAAAGTTGGTCACCAACAATGACTACTTCATCCTGACTGACACCAAGCATCTCAATAGCCCGTTTAAACCCTCTACGAGAAGGTTTTTTTGCGTCTGAGGTAAAGAGCACCCCTAGCTGGTCAGCTACACGTTTGACGCGGCCCTGATGGTTATTGGATAAGATGACAACAGGTATCCCCGCATCTTTCATGGTTTTTAACCAAGCACGCAATTCGGGTGTCCCATCCGGGTTATTCCATGCAATCAAGGTGTTATCTAGGTCAGTGATTACGCCTTTGATATTATGTTTGGCTAATTGGTCAGGTGTCAATTGATAGATACGTTCTATCATCCAGGTTGGTTTAAAATAGTCTTTTTTCATGCCGGCCTCCCTTAATTTCATGAATAGTATACCATAAGCAGACCCTTGATTCACTTATGCAGGAGCCGATTCACCGCTTGTTTTATAAGCATAAACTTTTGGTAAAATGCTGCAAGCCAAGTAGGCGAATAGTAGCCTTTTTCTAAAAAGCAAAGCAACAAAAAATGCTACGGGCATATCAGTCTGACATGCTCGTAACATTATCAATCGTCTAAAATCACATATCCTCTACTATAACCCCATCTGAGGCAAAGTCAAGTGTCTTTATCTGTGCGTCAAGATTTAATTGGCTGATGGCCTCAACAATCTGATCTGAGGCAGAAGCTTGGACAAGGGTCATAATAGTTGGGCCGGCACCTGATAGGTAAGTCCCGTATACCCCGTCAACTGTTAACAATGCTTGGCGGATTTGCCCTAATTCTGGGACTAACTGTGCCCGAAACGGTTCATGTAATTGATCCATCTCCATCAAGGTACCTACTGCTTCAATGTCCCCTTCTAACAACTTGCTCACGAAGACATTACCGATACCATTCGCCCGAACTGCGTCTGCAAACACCAATTCTTTCGGTAAAACGGCTCTCGCTTCTTTAGTTAACAACTCTCTATTAGGGATAGTCGCAATAAAATGCACATCATCCAATAGAGATTTGGTCCATAATACATGGGTTAAATCCATAGCGACTGACACCACCAAACCACCTGCTAAAGCTGGGGCAATATTATCCGGGTGGCCTTCGATTTCGTTAGCCATGTTAATCTTTTCATCCATTGACCAAGATGCACCCGCTAAAATTTCAGCAATGGCAATACCCGCCACAATAGCTGAAGATGACGACCCTAAACCACGAGCTGTTGGAATATCGCTGGTCATATTTAAATGATGTGGTTTGGCATCCGGTGCGAACCGTAAAATTGTTTCAATCACCATGTTGGATGCGTCAGTTGGAATCCCTTCGCCTAGGTCATGGTCTATTTGCCATTGTTCACTAGGGTTAAGAATATCCACCGTTAAATATAGGGTAACGGCAACACCGATTGAATCAAATCCGGGCCCCATATTGGCTGAAGTTGCCGGAACTTTCACTCGTACCTTTTCTACCATAATGGTCACCTACTTCGCTTCAGGCAACACAGAATAGTAAGAAATCAAGTTTAATTCAGGACTATCTTGTGTAGCTTGGTTGATTTGTTGTAATTGGGCTTGTGACATCTCATGGGTGACAACCACAATTTTCGCTGTTTTATCGTCAGACGACGGTTCTTGGAAGACCTTGTCTAAGCTGACTTTCGCATCGTCAAAGATTTGGACAAGCTTGATAAACTGCCCTTGTTTGTCTTCAGTTTCAAAGTGGAAGAAGCCAACGGATTTGATGTCTTCTGCCTTTTTCCAAGTGGCATCTTGACTGTAATTGGCAAATGGTTGGCCAGTCGTTTCTGTGTGGATATGTTGACCAATAGCCATAATATCTGAAACCACCATGGCACCAGTCGGTAATTCACCGGCACCAGGACCGTAGAACATCATCTCACCAGTCGCTGCCCCCTCAGTAAAGACCGCATTCATTTCGTTACGGACAGTTGATAATGGGTGAGTTTTTGGTACTAAGGTTGGCGCTACTTCAGCGTAGACGGTACCGTCTACCAAGTTTGCCCGACCAATTAACTTGATCACGTAACCTAATGAGCTAGCAACTTGGATATCACGAGCTGTGACATGACGGATGCCTTTGACTGGAATTTCGTTCAAGTCGACAGTCACCCCAAAGGCCATTTTCGTTAAGATAACAATCTTACGGGCTGCATCTAGACCATCTACGTCACCTGATGGGTCTGCCTCCGCCAAACCTAAAGCTTGCGCTTCCGCTAAGACTTCATCGAAGCCTCGTCCTTGTTCCACCATTTTTGTCAAAATGTAATTCGTTGTCCCGTTGACAATACCTGATACAGAGAATAACTTATCTGACGCTAATGGCGTACGTAAACTGTTTAAAATTGGAATACCACCAGCAACAGCTGCTTCATACAAGAAGTCTAATTGATGGTCTTGGGCATATTGGATTAAATCTAAACCTCGTTTAATCGCCACCAAGTCCTTGTTAGCAGTTACGATGTGTTTACCAGCGCGTAATGCAGATTCAATACAGTCAGCTGCGAATGTTGTCCCCCCCATAGCCTCAACCACAACATCAATTGAAGGGTCGTTGATGACATCATTGAAATCAGTTGTCAATTGAATGCTTTCTGGTAATCCAGGATGTTTCGCTTTTGATTTTTCAATATCGCGGACAAAAATCTTCGTTACTTGGTATTGTATACCTTCCGTATCTGACATTTTTTGTGCGTGATCATGCATAATTTTGGCTACCCCGCCACCGACTGTACCTAGACCAAGTAATCCAATATTAATTTGTTTCAAATTTGCCACCTCTTTAGTTGATTGTATTTTATCATGTATATTTCATGATATTCTCATAATCGTTTCCACTCTTAAATTCTACCCTTAAATTCATAAAAAGCAATCAATTGTTGAACATATTCAAAATCGGGTACGTAAAACTCGTTACGTCCATTGATTTTAATTGTATCTTCTGAACCCTTACCAGCTACCACAATGGTCGTTGGTTTTCCGGATGCAATCGCATCCTTATAGGCCATATAGATTGACCCGGTCCGGTCTAAATTGCTTCTTACTTTAGCATCTGGATTGACCCCGTTAATGGCTTCTTCAATTTCAGCCATAATTTTATAAGAATCTTCAAAGTTAGGATCATCACTGGTTAAATAAATTTCATTGGTATTTAAACCAGCCACATGGCCCATGTCCGCTCGTCTGTTTTCAGCTTTCCCACCGGCTGATCCAAAAACAATACGGATATCATTATCAGGCGCCATTTCTTTAACAGATGAGAATAATTCTTCAAAGGATATTTTGTTATGGGCGAAATCAACTACGAAGGTCAATTGATTGTCCGTACTCCGGTAAATTTCCATCCGGCCATCTGTTTTGGCATCGCCTAAAGCCTTTTGAATTGTTGCCCACTCAACATCATTTTCACGCGCAATCGCCGCTGCCACTAGGGCATTGTTGATATTAAAGTGCCCTAAGACATTTAAAGCCATCGGAATCTGTTCACCTTGATTTTTCACCACAAATGTCTGTTTGGTTTCACTAAAGGCTAATTCATCGGCAAAATAATCAGCCGCCGGGTTTTTACGCGAAACTGTCACAATCCGTTGAATGTTTTCAGCATCTTCAGCTGCTTTTAAAATCTCTTCATAATGGTCTGTATCTTCATTGATGACAGCCACTTTACCGTGGTCAAAGATCCGTAATTTTGACTGGAAGTAATCAGCAAAAGTCGGATGTTCGACTGGCGAAATATGGTCTGGTGAAATGTTCAAAAAAGCCACCACTTCCATCTTCACGTCGTCAACGCGATGGTATTTTAAGGCTTGGCTGGACACTTCCATAGTTGCCCGCTTTACCCCATTGTCCCGCATAGTCGCCAGCATTTCATATAAATCCATGGCTTCAGGCGTGGTAAGGGTTGATGGTGTTTTTTCAAGGCCATCATAGTTAAAGGTAGATGACACGAATCCAGGTAGTGCTTGCCCTTTTTCCTGACTGTCTAAGGTCAAAATTTGGTTAACGAAACCTGCTGTGGTGGTTTTGCCTTTGGTACCTGTAATCCCTGAAATGGCCACGTCTTGCCACGGCGATTGGTAGAAAAAATTGGCAAGCTGAGCCATCGCTAGGCGGATATCTTCAACGATAATACCTGGGATGTCGGCTGCGTAATCTTGTTCTGACAGGTAGGCCACTGCCCCGCGGTCAACAGCATCTTTTAGGTAAGAGGCTTTAAAATTGAGCCCCTTACACACAAATAAGGTGTTGGCTGTCACCGCACGCGAGTCAAATGTGATCCGATCAATGATGACCTCGTCTGCGACATTTTCTTGTGTAATGGTTGTTGCGCTGCCATTGTCCTTAAAAAAGGCGATAGCACGCGATAATTTCATTGAATCTGACATGTTAAACTCCCTCTACTTCATATAAATAAAAAAAGGATCGTGATGCCACGACCCTCTATACGACACAGAATGTCTGCCATATTGGTAGTTCTAGTAGGTCACCCTACAATTTCAACTGAATTGGTTAATTATTGAATTAACTCGTAGATTTCCATTGCGACTAAATCAATGTCATCAAATTGGAAAGTTTCGTTGATTGTTAAGTCCTCTAATTCAAAACTTTCAGACTCTTTGTTAAAGCGTACAATACACTTTTCAACGCCCTCTTTTTCAAAACGACGTACTTCGATTTCTGAGTCATCAGAAAGCATCGCTTTTAATCGGGTAATAATTGCTTCTAATCGAGATGATTGCATAATAATCTCCTTTCGCCTTCTTATCTTTGTCATTTTAACACTCTTTGGTTGAATAAAAAACCTTTAAGTGCATGAGAAATGAATTAATTTCAGCAAAGCCTTTTCATTGAAAAATGACGCCCCATATTCATGCTGACTATTCGTCTTTTCTGCGAATATAGAAGGACGGGAAATACTTGCTAGTCCACTTCAAAGGTCTATGCAGTTCTGCAAAAGAAGAAGATAGGTAAACACTTCGTCCAATTAGATTTCTCGGTTTCTCTGACTGCAATTCAATCATGTACTGGTAAATATGGTACAAGTCCACATAGAAAGCATCTGCCGACACATGATAAATTAATGGTGCTAAACCTTCTGTTAATGAAGATTGCGCCGTTTCAATAGCCTTCACAGATTTGGGAAAATCTGTCACTTCCGTTAGTAAATGACCGAACGGTGCAATATCTTCAAGGGCCGCTAGGTAAGGCGTCTTCATGGCGATCACCGGTAGATGGTTGGTGATGGCTTCAATAAATGTTAAGCCCTGCGTCTCCGAAGTCGATAAGTTCACATAAACATCCGCCGCTTGGTACAAGACATTGACTTGGTCATGAGATACAAAGCCTGGGAAAATGATTTTATCCGTCAAATTGAGTTTAGCTGTTAAAGCTTTTAACGCTTCTAACTGTGGCCCGTCCCCTGCAAGTAACAACTTAGCATTTGGGATATCCGCCAGCACCTGAGGAAATTGCTCGATAATCGCGTTTAAGTTCTTTTCCTCAGCGATACGGTTAATCGATAACAGTAGATACTCATCTTGTGCAATGCCCCAGCTTTGTCTAAAGTTGATTAAGACATCTTGGTCAATTTCCTTAGGTAACTTTACCCCTGTTGCCAAGACATGAATAGGTTTTTGAATTTGATAGTCTCTTAAAACATCTTTCATCTGCTCGCTAGGTGAAATGACTAAATCAGCTTGATTACAGAAAAGTTTAGACAAATGAACGACCGTTTTTCGAGAAATTAATTTGCCATTTAAAATATAATGAAGGTATTTTTCATACCAAGTGTGATAAGTGTGCACTAGTGGAATCCTCATATAGCGTGCTACGCTTACCCCCATCAACCCCATAGAGAACTCCGTTTGGGTATGGACAATATCGATTGCTAACTCTTTGCATTTACGGTAAATAGACGCAAAAGAAGGAATCGCCACTCGTCTATCCTTGAAGAATAGAAAAGGAACTGATTCATAGCGAAATACATGGTCTTCAATTTCTGCCTTTGGATCGGATGTCGTAAAAATATACACTTGATGTCCATTATCCTCAAACGCTTCTTTTAATGTTTGAATTGAGGTAGCGACCCCACTTACTTGTGGAAAGTAGGTATCGGTAAAGATCGCGATATTCATCTAAACACTCCTTAGATGCCCTTTTTATTTTAATCCTGTCATATATCCTATCATAACAGAATAATTGTAATTAAAAAATCATCTGATGGCAACTTAATTGTAAAGAATACGATAAGAGATATCTTCGCGTGACATCCACATTTAGACAAAGAAAAAACCCCACCAAGATCCATGATCTCAGTGAGGTTTTCAATCTATTCATTTGAAATGATTATAGTTCAGCTAGTTCAGGAACTGCTGCTTTAATTAAAGCTTCAGCTTCGTCTGAAGAAGTTGCTTCCGTAACTACTTTGTTAGCTAATTCAGCCATTTCGTTTGAATCTAATTTAGAAATTAAGGATCTGATTTTCAGTACAGAAGATGCAGACATAGAGAATTCATCTAAGCCCATACCTACTAATAATGGCGCAGCCATTGGTTCACCGGCTACTTCACCACACATACCAGTCCATTTACCTTCTTTATGACTCGCATCGATAACGTTTTTGATCAATCGTAATACAGATGGGTTAAATGGTTGGTATAGGTATGAAACGTGTTCATTCATACGGTCAGCCGCCATTGTATATTGGATTAAGTCGTTGGTACCGATAGAGAAGAAGTCCACTTCTTTAGCGAATTGATCAGCAATCACAGCAGCCGCTGGAATTTCGATCATGATACCCACTTGAATGTCATCCGCAACTTCAACACCTTCAGCTTCTAATTTAGCTTTTTCTTCCTCATAAATTGCTTTCGCAGCACGGAATTCAGGTAAATTTGAAATCATCGGGAACATGATGCGTAATGAACCGTATACAGACGCACGTAATAAGGCACGTAATTGTACACGTAATAATTCAGGTTGGTTTAATCCGATACGGATTGCACGGTAACCTAAGAATGGGTTCATTTCTTCTGGTAATTGTAAGTAAGGTAAGTGTTTGTCCCCACCGATGTCCATTGTACGAACAACGACTGGATGACCATTCATCCTTTCTAAAACAACTTTGTAAGATTCGAATTGCTCATCTTCAGTTGGCATTTCGTCTGAATCCATGTATAA
Organism: Aerococcus sp. NPDC058936; assembly: GCF_042741995.1. Lineage (NCBI taxonomy): Bacteria > Bacillati > Bacillota > Bacilli > Lactobacillales > Aerococcaceae > Aerococcus > Aerococcus sp. NPDC058936. The sequence goes on from NZ_JBHYKZ010000004.1 coordinate 127,854, forward strand.
GAACTCAGTCCGGTATAAACCAATTGCTTCAGCACCGTTTGAGTGTACACCTTCTAAGTCTTTTGGCGTACCGATGTTGGCAGCGATTTCGAATTTCTTGCCGTCTTTAGTTAAAGTCTCAGCGTCTTTAAGTTTTTCCCACTCAGCTTTACGAGCTAAGAAGTCGGCAGCAATTTTTTCGTATTCTGCGATGGTTGCATCGTCAGGATTTACAATAACATCACCGTTTAAACCATCAACAATGACAATGTCACCGTCGTTGATTTCTTTAGAAACATTACCAGTCCCTACAACTGCAGCGATTTCTAGTGAACGAGACATGATCGCTGAATGTGAAGTACGTCCACCGATATCAGTCGCAAAACCTTTAACAAATTGGCGGTTTAATTGTGCTGTATCACTTGGCGTTAAGTCATAAGCCACAACAACTACTTCTTCATCGATAGTTGAAAGGTCAGGAATTTTAACACCTAATAAATGCGCTACTAAACGGTCAGTAACATCTTTGATGTCAGCTGCACGTTCTTGCATATAAGGATTGTCTTCCATACCTTTGAAGATTTCGATGTAGAAGTCAGCTGTTTGACGAACTGCAGATTGCGCGTTCAATGTTTCATCTTCAATTTTTTGCGTATAAGCTTGTTGCAATTCCGGATCTTCAAGGACCATTAAATGCGCGTCAAAAACTTGCGCTTCCTCTTCTGACAAGGCTTTAGATGCAACCGCTTTAATTTTTTCGATTTCTACTTTTGAGTCAGCTATAGCTTTTGCTAAGCGTTCTTTTTCTTGTTGTGAATCGTTAGATTTTGAAATTTCAAAACTTAAATCAGGTTCTTCAACTAAGAACGCTTTAGCGATGGCAACGCCATCACTAGCCGCGATTCCTGTTAGTTTAGTCATATTATTCTGATAACCCTTCGTTTTTCATAGTTTCAGCAATTGTTTGGATTGCTTCTTCTTCGTCATCACCTTCAGCAGTGATTACAACGTCAGAACCTTGACCTACACCTAAAGACATTACGCCCATGATTGATTTCAAGTTTACAGATTTACCTTTGTATTCTAAATTAATATCTGAGTTGAACTTGCTTGCAGATTGCACCAATAAAGTTGCAGGACGTGCGTGGATACCAGTTTCAGCTGTAATGTTAAATTCTTGTTTTTGCATAATCAAAAATCTCCTTTAAAATGTTTTATTTAGACCTTTATAAATAGGCAAGAGTTATTATAGCTTATCTATTTGAAAAGTAAAATGTCACAAACTAGACTATACCATAATTAGAAAACTCTTTCATTAATAATTTACCAAAAAAATAGCGTTTCCACAAGGTTTTTCCCTTGAATACTATAGGAATAATTTTTGTTTAAGCCTTTTGGTTGAAAGTCAAAATTGGTCAGAGTATAATATAGACATTAGCAGTTATATCTATATGCTGCGAATATAAAAATTGCAGGCAATCGCTCTAGCATTAAATAAAGGAAGTGCTTATATGTTATGTCAAAACTGTGGCGAACGCGACGCTGTCATTCATGTATACGCAAATGTGAATGGCCGACGTGAAGCGGTAAACCTCTGCCAAACATGCTACTCACAGCTATCTCAAGGTAAACAAACAAATAATTTAAATAACAATAATAACGATAATAGTAATAACCCCTTTGGCGGCTACAGCTTTGATGACCTATTACGTCAAATGCAACAACAAGGCTTTTCTGGAAATTCGCAGAATAAAGCCCAAGCTCAACCTGGCAAAGGTGGCAACAATGACGATTCTATCTTAGGCAATTACGGAACCAACTTGACTGACCAAGCCAAGGCTGGTTTAATCGACCCAATTATCGGTCGAGACGATGAAATTATCCGAGTGATTGAAATCCTGAACCGTCGTACAAAAAACAATCCTGTTCTAATTGGTGAACCGGGTGTCGGTAAAACAGCCGTTGTCGAAGGCCTAGCCCAAAAAATTGTTGAGCACGCTGTACCAGAAAAATTACGCAACAAAGAAGTCATCCAATTAGATGTCGCTTCACTTGTTCAAGGAACTGGTATCCGCGGCCAATTCGAAGAAAAAATGCAACAATTAATGAATGAAGTCCGCGAAAATAAGAACATCATTCTATTTATAGATGAAATCCATGAAATTGTCGGCGCTGGTTCAACTGAAGGTGGTTCACTAGACGCTGGTAATATCTTAAAACCGGCTCTAGCCCGCGGTGAACTCCAATTAGTGGGTGCAACAACCTTAAATGAATTTAGAAAAATCGAAAAAGATGGCGCCCTAGCCCGTCGTCTACAACAAGTCATGGTAGCTGAACCTTCTGTAGAAGAAACCCTGGAAATTATCAAAGGTATTCAAGAAAAATACGAAGGATTCCATAACGTGAAATATAGTGATGAAGCCATTGAAGCAACTGTTCGCCTATCAGACCGTTATATCACGGACCGTCAATTACCAGATAAAGCGATTGACCTATTAGATGAATCAGGTTCTAAAAAGAATTTAACCATTCCATTCTTAGACCGTGAATCGTTGAAGAATCAAATTGACGAATTAACCAGACTGAAAGAAATGGCCACAGAAGCTGAAGATTATGAAAAAGCAGCCTACTACCGTGATCAATTAAACAAATACCAAGATATGTACGATAGCCATCAGAATGTTCCTGAAAAGACACCAACAGTCAATGCCAGCGACATTCAAGCAATTATCGAAACCAAAACCGGTATCCCCGTTTCAGACCTTCAAGAATCTGAACAAGACCAATTGATCAACTTAGACGAAAACTTGAAGCAACACGTCATTGGTCAAGACGATGCAGTAGAACACATTGCCAAAGCTATCCGTCGTAACCGGGTTGGTTTAAGCCGTCAAGACCGTCCAATCGGTTCTTTCCTGTTCGTCGGCCCGACTGGTGTCGGTAAAACCGAATTAGCACGTCAATTGGCCATTCAATTATTTGGTCGTCGCGAAGCCTTAGTCCGCTTTGATATGTCTGAATACATGGAAAAACATGCCGTGTCTAAATTAATTGGTTCACCTCCAGGATACGTAGGCTACGATGAAGCTGGCCAATTAACAGAGCAAGTACGTCGTCAACCATACTCAATCATCCTATTAGATGAAATTGAAAAAGCCCATCCAGATGTCTTAAATATCTTCCTACAAATCATGGAAGACGGTCGTTTAACAGACGCCCAAGGTCGCACTGTATCCTTTAAAGATACCTTAATCATCATGACATCAAACGCCGGTTCAGACGGCGTGGAAGCAAGTGTTGGGTTTGGCGCAAGCAAACAAGGTAAACAACAAAGTGTCATGAACAAGATTGGTGACTACTTCAAACCTGAATTCTTGAACCGTTTCGATGCCATCATCGAATTCCAACCACTAACTAAAGCAGAACTGATTGTGATTGTTGACCTACTATTAGATAATATGAACAACTTACTAGCCAACCAAGATATCCATGTCAATGTTGATGACAAGGTCAAAGAACGTTTAGTTGAACTTGGCTATGATGCAAAACTTGGTGCTCGCCCATTAAGACGTGTCATCCAAAGTCAAATCGAAGACCAAGTAGCTGATACCTTCTTGAAGAACAATGATGTCCACGACATTTACTTTACTGTAGATAGCGATGATAACATCATTGTAGACCCATCAGCTTTAGTTGAAGAAGCATCGGAAAATGACAATAGCCATCATGCTAATTCCGAAGACTAAAATACACAACTATTTTTAAGTAGCCAAAAGGCCCAGGAAATTTTTCCTGGGCCTTTTTCGTGATTATAATAAAGTTTCTAAGTGTACATCCGGGTACTTACCTTGGAACCAGTTTACAGCAAAGTTGTTTTCAAAAAGGAAAACAGGATTACCATGGATATCCTTACATAGTAAGTTACGACTTGAAGACATCTTCGGATCCAACTCTTCTTCAGAAATCCAACGGGCGATTTTATTCCCCATTGGTGACATGTCTACTTCTGAATTATATTCATTTAATAAGCGGTATTGGAAAACTTCGAATTGCAGTTGCCCAACGGCACCGATAATATATTCTTCAGAATGCCACGTTCTATAAAGTTGGATGGCACCCTCTTGGACTAATTGTTGCATCCCTTTGTGGAATGATTTTTGTTTCATGACGTTTTTAGGTGAAACTTTCATGAACAATTCTGGTGTAAATTGTGGTAGTGGTGGGAAGGCTACGGCCTTTTTGCCAGTATAAATGGTATCCCCAATTTGGAAGTTCCCTGTATCATACAAACCAATGATATCGCCCGCTACAGCTTTTTCAACGTTCTCTCTTGAATCGGCCATAAATCGGGTTGTATTGTTCAATTTGATTTTCTTGTCAGTACGGGTTACTTTTACATCCATTCCCTCTTCAAAGGCACCTGACACAATACGGACAAAAGCGATACGGTCACGGTGACGTGGGTCCATGTTGGCTTGGATTTTAAAGATAAAACCACTTAACTCAGGATCCGTTGGCTCAATTTTTTCCCCCTCTTCAACAGTCTCCACTGCAGAAGGTGCTGGCGCGAAATCAACAAAAGCATCGAGGAAGGTATGAACACCAAATCCTGTTAAGGCAGAGCCAAAGAATACTGGCGTTAATTCACCGGCAGCAATGGCGTCAGCATCAAAACCATTACCTGCTTCACGCATTAATTCTGCGTTTTCCAAGGCTTCCGTATAAATAGAAGATTCTTTGAATTTAAAGTCGCCTTCAACTTCACCGTCTTCGTTCAATGGTAGGAAGTCGTTATCCCCATTTTCTTCTGGATGGGTTAATTCCACACGGTTGTTGTAGAAATCATATAAACCAAGGAATTGTTTCCCCATACCCATTGGCCAGTTCATCGCGTAGGCATCGATGTCTAAAACTTCTTCAAGTTCAGCAACTAAGTCCATCGGTTCACGACCATCACGGTCTAATTTATTCATGAAGGTGAAAATTGGAATGCCACGCATACGACAAACTTGGAATAGTTTCTTAGTTTGAGGCTCGATCCCTTTACCTGAGTCGATTACCATCACCGCCGCATCTACGGCCATCAAAGTACGATAAGTATCCTCAGAGAAATCCTCATGTCCTGGGGTATCCACTAGGTTAATTTGGTAACCGTCGTAGTCTACCTGCATCACTGATGATGTCACGGAAATCCCACGTTGTTGCTCGATTTTCATCCAGTCAGACTTGGCGAATTTACCTGATTTTTTCCCTTTAACAGTACCCGCTTGACGGATAGCACCTGAGTATAATAATAATTGTTCTGTAATCGTCGTCTTACCAGCATCCGGGTGGGAAATAATGGCAAAGGTACGGCGTTTTGCTACTTCTTGCGTTAAGTTCATCCTCTTCATCCTTTTTCATTTTGATTATTGATTATGTCTTTCTGATTTGTTGGGCGTGTGTTTTCTATAGCGTATTATGCTAATCACACCTCCTAAAATATGCCTTTCTATAATACCATATGCGTCAAGTAATTTAAAATTGCAAATCACATAATAATTATCCCCGCTTATGTTATAATGAATCTATCATTTTTAGCACTAAATTCATTTTTTATTGAAGGAGAAATGGCATGAAGACCGTTTGGACCAATGATATCAATTCAGAGCCCTATAGGGACGCTTTAAAAGTTAGAAAAGAAGTCTTCGTAGACGAACAAGGCATCGATATTGACGAAGAAATCGATAAATACGAAGCAGATTGCTTACATATGGTTGGCTACAACAGCGATAATGAACCCGTTTATACAGCACGGTTACTCGCCTTAACACCGAATGCAGCCAAATTACAACGTGTAGCAATTGCTCAAAAATATCGTGGCCAAGGTCTAGGCCGTGAATTGATGGCCGTTGTTGAAGAGAAGGCATTAGAGGAGCATTTTTCACAAATTATTTTGGGTGCCCAAGAGCACGTGACCGGTTTCTATGAAGCGCTTGGCTATGAAAATATGGATACACCGAAATATATGGACGCAGGCATCATGCATATCGATATGGAAAAAAGTATCGGTCATGTCAACGAATGACTGCTTGACTAAAATAACCTATCTAAAAGCTGTATCTGTCAATGAACAGGTACAGCTTTTTCTGTGTGTCACTTTAAAGGTTAATTCACTTTGCCCAAACGAGCTCGTTAACTCTTGCTATCTTTAATACCTACCCTTGTATACAGTACACTCAGGTTAAAGTAGTCGAGCCTTTTTGCAATGAAAAGATGCACTCTCTCAATAGTACCATAGTTAACCCATCGAAAAAGAGCTTGCATGCAAACGACCGCCATATTGAGGTCTTGAATGCGGGCACTCAAGTATAATTTGTATAATAACAAAACCCTGTAAAGTCAGATTTCGTTCTAACGCTACAGGGTTTTTTCATGTGTATTTTACGCTTGGTTTAATGGCTTGTATTCTGCTGCTAAACCACGTTGAACGGCTGGACGTTCGTTGATTTTGTTGGCCCATTCAACCACGTTCTTGTATGAATCAGCATCCAAGAATTCTTTAGATCCTTCATATAATTCACCAAGGACTAAACGACCATACCAAGACCAGATAGCGATATCCGCAATGGTATAGTCTTCGCCCGCGATAAAGTCACGGGTTGCCAATGTTTGATCTAGTAAGTCTAATTGACGTTTGGTTTCCATTGTAAAACGGTCAATTGGGTATTTTAATTTTTCAGGTGCGTAATTAAAGAAGTGACCGAAACCACCACCTACATAGGGACCGGCACCAATTTGCCAGAATAACCAGTTCAAGGTTTCTGTACGACCGTGGATATCTTTAGGGATTAGGTGGCCAAATTTTTCAGCCAAATAAAGTAGAATTGAACCTGATTCAAAAACGTTTAAAGCGGGTTCTTGACTTTGGTCGACTAAAGCCGGAATTTTAGAGTTTGGATTGATTTTAACAAAATCAGAGCCAAATTGATCGCCGTTTCCAATATGAATTAAAAATAAGTCATATTCAGTATTTGACACACCTAGGTCTTTCAATTCTTCTAGTAAAATAGTAATTTTAATCCCGTTTGGTGTACCCAAAGAATACAATTGTAAATCAGCTTCTCCAACAGGTAGTGTTTGTTCAAAACGGCTACCAGCAGTTGGACGGTTACCCCCTAGATTCTTGATTTCTTCAGCTTCATTTTCCCATGTCCATACACTTGGTACAATATACTCGCTCATTTAATCGCTCCTTTTTTAATCCTTACTCGCTTACCTAAATATACCACTGTACCCCTAGAAAAGTTAAATCATTCGCTCATTGAAAGGTTTAAAAAACTGGTAAATTACTGGTAAATTTCAAGGAGTTACTTATAATAGTAAATTAAAGGAGGCTTTTCATTATGTCTGAACAAAAAACTTTTATTATGTTGAAACCAGATGTATTAAAACGTGGCTTGATGGGTGCCATTATTTCACGTATCGAAGATCAGAATTATTTTATTGAACGCGCCCAAGTCATGGCATTAGATAAACAAATGGTGGCCCACCATTACGCCCACCTATTGGATGAAGATTTTTACCCTGAGCTTGAATCTTATATGCTTTCGGGCCCGGTCTTTGCGATGGTGGTTACCGGCGATAACGTCATTGAGGGGATGCGGAAAATTATAGGGGCAACCGACCCACGCGAGGCAGCACCTGATACCATTCGCGCTGATTTCGCCAGAAATGTGACTGAAAATGCCATCCACGGTTCAGACACAGAAGAGAATGCAGCTATTGAAATCACCCGTTTCTTCAATTCGTACGAATAGTAACTACATAAAAAGAGCTTTCACTAGCCTGCAATCCCCATTATTCTATTGGGCGTTAGCAAGCTGGTGAAAGCTTTTTTCCATTGAAATATTTAAATAATTTAAATCAGCTGGTCAGCGGCAGCTAGGACGGCGTCATAATTGGGTTCGTCCCGCATGTCCGCAACGATTTCGATGTATTGGATTTGATTGACGTCATCTACCAATAGGACGGTCCGCGCCAGTTTACCATTCTCCACCATTTCAAGTCCTGAGGCCTTGGCAAAATGGCCCGCCTGGTCAGAAAGGTAAGTCATATCGACATTGTTGGTCTGACACCAGTTAGTGATATCTGCAGGGTCGTTGAAAGAAATGGTCAAAATCGGATAATTCTTTTCTTTAGCTAGCGCTGCGAAACGGTTGGTTTGAATGTCACATGTCTTGGTATTGATGTCTGGGACAATGGAAATAACGGTTAATCCTTTGATATAGTTGCCTAATTGAACCACTTTTTTATCGCGGTTGTATAGGTCAACTAAGGGTAACTGGTCGCCTTTTTGTAAGGGTTGGCCCGCTAAATGAATGATTTGGTCGCCTCTTGTTATTTGCATCATTTTTCTCCTTCATTTTAAATAGAAAAGCGATTAAGCGTTCTTTTTGCCTTGCCACGAGTCACTAATTTGTTCAATCACAAATGGCGTTACTTGGTAAACATAGTAGTTTAACCAGTTGGCATAAATAGTATTGGCTGCTGTCCGCCACTTCAATTTCGGCGTATTCTCTGGGTTATTGCCAGGATAGTAATTGACTGGCAGTTCAATTGGCTTACCAGCTTCAACATCACGCTTGTATTCCTTGCCTAAGGTTTCTGCGTCATATTCCGCATGGCCGAAGATAAATACAAAACGCGAATCAGTGGACTGAGCGATTGAAACCCCTGTTTCTTCTGAACCAGCTAGAATTTCTAAGTCAGGTGCCTGTTCAAAAAATTCACTTGGCACAGTCGTGTGGCGAGAATGTGGCATATAGAAAAGTTCATCCATACCACGTACTAAAGATACCTTTTTATCTCTCAATTCTTGCTCGTAAATACCAAATAGCTTTTTGTCTAAAGGTTGTTTACCGATACCGTAATGGTGGTAAAGGGCTGCTTGAGCGCCCCAACAAATATGCAAGGTTGAGAAGACATGATTATTTGACCATTCCATAATGGACACTAATTCGTCCCAGTAATTCACCTTCTCGAAATCTAGGTGCTCAACCGGTGCACCAGTAATGATCATCCCATCAAAGTAATGGTCTTTAATTTGGTCAAAGGTCCGGTAGAATGCTTTTAGGTGGTTTTCTGAAATATGGGCCGCTTGATGTGACTGCATATGGATAAAGGTCACATTCACTTGCAGGGGTGAATTACTTAATAACCGCAGCAACTGCTCTTCCGTCGCTTCTTTAGTCGGCATCAAGTTCACAATAACCACTTCTAAAGTACGAAAGTCCTGCATGGTTGCACGACGCTCATCCATAACAAAAATATTCTCTTGGGTTAATTTTTGTAATGCTGGTAAATCTTGAACAACTTTAATTGGCATTGATATTCCCTCCATTTTATCACCCTAGCTTCATCAAGCTAGTTAAGCGATTCTTCCCTTATCATCTTCATTTAACATAAAAAAAAGTCCTTATAATACAACACAGTATTATAAGGACGTCTGGAACGTGGTACCACCTTACTTTGCGAACTATCAGCTCGCCTCATTCGTACAATCATACGAAGATAGGTTATCGACTATCAATCGCAAGTGCTAAAGGTAAGTACATTCTACACTCGTCACTCCCAGACCATTTTCAAAGGAAATACTTACACCTACTCCCACCAACCGTAGATTCTCTGAGCAAAGATTTCCATTTACTTATATTTTCAATGTGATTCATTTTTTATGTTTATCATCAATTTCTTATATTTCTATAAGCAAATATTAAAACAATCTACTTAAACTGTCAACCGTTACCGGTTATCCCTATTACTTATTTATGATATTCAATTGCATTTACGCTAAAAATTGTAGGAATTGTGAAGCGATTGAAAAATAAATTAATACTGACGTTAAATCGGATAGCGTTGTAATAAAGGGTCCTGATGCAACCGCAGGGTCAAAGCCCAGCTTGTCCATCAAAATAGGAATCAATGATCCAGCTAAATTAGCCACTGTAATCGCCGCTAACATAGAGACACCAATTACCCCACCTAATACAAAATTGCTTTGCCAGATACCGACAACCGTCATGATGACTAATCCTGTCACGGCACCCGCAATTAATCCTGTCATAATCTCACGTAAAATCATTGCCCCCATAGTAGAGGCTTCATCTTCTGGTGTCGCCAATTTACGAACCGCAACCGCTAAAGACTGTGTCCCTGCATTCCCTGAGGTACCGGTAATTAATGTAATAAATAAGGACAAAGTCGCTACTTCAGCAATCATATCTTCATATTGGCTAATCAAAGTAGAAGTTCCCATTCCTAGAAATAGCAAGGTAATCAACCATGGCAAACGTGATTTCGCTGAATTCCAAGGTGATGAATATTGCTCATCCACGTCTACCCCGGCCAAACCAGAGTAGTCTTGCATGGCTTCATCATTCAAGACATCGATAACGTCATCGACGGTTACGATACCAATCAGTTCACCTGTTTCTTCAACAACGGGTACTGCTAGGAAATCGTAGTCTTGAATGGTACGAGCAACATTGATTTGGTCTTCGTTAACATCTACTGAAACGACACGGTCAGACATCAATTCATTGATCATGACATTCCCGTCATTAACAATCAAATCACGCAAGGATAGTACCCCGACCAAACGGTTGTCATCATCTACCACGTATAAGTAGTAAATGGTTTCAGCGTTTGAGGCTTTGGCACGTAACATGGTCATGGCTGACTTAACAGTTTGATTGGTAGTAATCGATACAAATTCAGTGGTCATAATCGACCCTACTGTCTCGTCCGCATAATGCATCAAGACTTTAATATCATCTGCTGCCGCTTTTGGCATCAGACGCATGTATGTCCGCACTTTTTCAACGTCTAACTCGTTTAGAATATCCACGGCATTATCGGTATACATGTATGAAAGTACGTCTGCAGCGTATTTATCATCCATATCATATAGGAAGTTCAAAATACGGTCGTGATCGTCTTCATCAATAATATCGTAAACTTCAGCTAGTTCTTGCGGCGCTAAATAATCGTGCAATTTCACCCGTTCAGCTGGATCCAAAGTCAGGTAAATCTGTGCTTGATCATATGTATGGTTTTTGAAGAATTCTTCTCTAAACCGGTCTCGGTCATTATGCTGCAGTGCCTCTATAATACTTTCATAGATTTCCTCATCAGTAGGCTGACTCATTTCAAAGATTTCCACTTCTTCGTTTTCTGTTTCTCGATTATCTAAGACTTCTTTATTTTCATCGCGACTCATATTCTCACCCCTATGTCATTTTTGATAAGTTATCATTTTTATTGAGGCTGTAACAAAGCTGCCACACCTTCTATTTTAACAGATGCCAACCATTGTAATATAACCTATAGGTCAAAGCAAGCAGAAATGTCCTCCGGCAAGGGAGCCTGTATTTCAACCATTTCACCAGTAAATTGATGCTTGAACTTGAGAGACCGACAATGCAAAGCTTGTCTTTGAATACCATGGTCCATTTGACCACCATACAAGTCGTCTCCAATAAGTGGCGCACCATTAAAAGCAAAATGCACCCGGATTTGATGGGTGCGTCCAGTATGTAACTGTACTTTATAGACTTTTAAGGCGCCCACTTGTTCAGCTAACCAATACTCTGTTAAAGCTGATTGGCCTGATTCGTGAACCCGTCGTTCAATGATTGACCGCGGACTTCTAGCAATCGGATCATCAATAAAACCATGGTCAAGGTCAGATACTTTATTATCCGAAACAGCTAGATAGGTCTTTTCGATGCCTTTTTGCTGCATTTGCTGGTCAATTAAGCCATGGGCAAAAGCGTGCTTCGCAAATAACATGACCCCACTCGTATCCCGGTCCAACCGCGTCACTACGTGGATGACCTGGTTGTCATAATCCTGCCGCTGGTAATAGGCCTTTAAAATATTAGCCATGGACCCCTGTGGATTGTATTGGGAAGGAATAGAAGTGTAGCCAGCCGGTTTGTTGACGGCGATATAATGGTCGTCTTCAAACAAAATATCAATCGGTAGATGAATGGCTTCGATGATTTCTTGCTTCCCTTCATTCGGCAAAATGACTGTCACTTTATCGCCGACGGTCAATTGGTGACGGACATTCTCTTCATGTCCGTTTACTAAAATTTGCCCTCCATGAAACTTGATTCGGGACAATAGTCGCCTAGAAATCCCCCTGTGTTTCAAAAAGGTACGCGTTAACAAAGCTTCGTCCGCTTCCCATTCGAATACCATCATAAAAAAATTGTCGACCTTTCATTTACGTTACTTTATTTTTCACTTTAATCTATTACTTTTTTACATACTAAATGCTAAAAAAACTAATTTTCTTCCTTTGTGAGCTTGCGCTTTGGATAGTCATTGATTCCGATAAATGAGTTTTCTACCCTGTCCCAAAAGTGCATGTGACGATAACGGGCAAAATGCACCCGTTCCTTAGCTACACGGTAAGTAATTTTTTCAACATCATTCAATGGCATATTCAAATGGTCTAAAGACAAGAATACGCCAGTCATGGCATGTTCTTTCGCCGGCTTTAAGACGATCCACTCATCCTTAGCGATTAATAAGGGACTTGCCAAAGACCGATATACTCGGTTATTAATTGAGGCAATCTCTGTCATTTGAATGGTATCTAAACGAGGGTGGACAACGGCCCCACCTAAGGATTTATTTAAGCCTGTTGAACCAGTTGGCGTTGAAATACACAAGCCGTCTCCTTTAAAGAATTCAAATTTTTCTTCTTTAATAAAAATCTCGCAAGTCATTGTCCCCTCATACCGTCTAATAGCAGACTCATTCAAAGCAATGTGTTGGATCACTTGGCCATCACTGTATTCAATTTCGACTTCTAGTAGGGGATAAGACACACTTTCACCCGAATCATTACTTAAGGCTGCAAGGAATTCAGGCAATTCACTCTCTAGCCAATCCGTATAAAAACCTAAGTGTCCCGTATGTAAACCAACAAAACGAACAGAGTCTAATTGATCCGCATAAGTATGGAAGGTTTTTAGCAAGGTGCCATCTCCACCAACGGAAATTGCTAATTCAGGATTTACATCATCCAATTCAAAGCCTGAGCTTGCACAAGATGCATAAATCATATCGCGAATTTTCTTAGAACTTTCAGTGTCACTGTATCGTACTGCCACTCTCATCTATATACCCTCCACAATTGATTTAGTCACCGTTATATTTATATCTTCATTCCCATTGCAACTTGATCCGAATATTTTAATCAATCATCAAACTATAGTGGGCGTTTATGTTTGTCTTCTATTTGATTTTCTACTGGAGTAGGGAATTGTGTTTTCTGCCTACTATTTGAACCAGTTGTTTGAAAATACTTCTGGGCTTCTTTAATTTCTTCACGGATTTCAGACATTTCCTCGTCTAAACGAAAGGCTGCTTCAGCTGCTCTTTCAAGTCGTTGGTGCAATTCTAAAGGATAATCGCCCGCATACTTGTAATTCAATGAGTGCTCAATCGTCGCCCAAAAGTTCATCGCTAACGTCCGCACTTGTATTTCAACAAGAATCGAATCGGTCCCCGTAATTCTTTCAATCGGATAAGCAATGACAATATGATATGAACGATACCCACTTGCCTTCTTATGGCTAATATAATCACGTTCAACAATAATGTCAAAATCTTCACGCTGATGAAGGATTTCAACGACTTGATAGATATCTTCCACAAACTGACACATGATGCGAATACCACCGATATCTTCAATCACGGTTTCAATATTATGTGCGTTTAGATCTAATACTTCTCTAAACTCAGCTTTTCTTAAAATACTGTCAGGTCTCTTTACTCGGCCAGTAACAAATTCGATTGGCGAATGAATATTTGCTTCTTCAAATTCCGTACGAATACCCTTAAATTTAACTTTTAACTCCTCGACAGCCTGTCGATACGGCGCAAGAAAACTATGCCAATCTTCCACCATCTGGTCACCCACTTTATTTAATCTACTTGCATACACATCCTGTATATTCTATCACAAAAACCATTGATTTATAATAATAAACGCAAAGATAGCAAGTTATCTTTATCTTTTTATTCGTATAAAATGCATGGTACCGCCAACCCCTTTTATTGTAAAAGTTATGTTAATCTTGATATACTTGAAGCGAATATAGAAAAGAGGCGGTCCAATGGCAGAACATTTAGAAATAGAATACAAAAATATTTTAAATCAAGCAGAGTACCAGGAGTTGTTTAATTACTATAATTTCGCAGAAACTGCCCCCCTAACCCAAGAAAATATCTATTTTGATACTAAAGATCATGAATTGCGCAAACGGCATATTGGTTTACGTGTGCGTATAACAGATACTTATGTCCATTTAACAATGAAAAAACCTGTTAAAGACCATCAGAAATTGGAAACAACTGAAAAATTGACCCTTATCGATGGCGAATCTATTAAAGAATCTAGAAAATTGAGCCATGGCGGTGAAGTTGCTGATTTCTTAGCAACAATTGATATTGCACTTGATGACTTAGTCATCATCGGGCAATTTAAAACTATTAGACACCAACAAGTGGTTGAAGGTCAAGATATGGTGTTGGACCATTGTTTCTTCCAAGACTACGAGGATTTTGAACTTGAAGTTGAAACAAACAATCCAGAAACAGGCCTCGTTTTTTATCAAAATTTATTGCAAAAATTTCAAATTCCACAACGGCCAATTAAACAAAAAATCGTGCGTATGAATCAATCAAATGCTGATCCCTTGGGCTAAATTCAGTTATGCTATCAATCTTTTACCTATAAGAAGATAGAGGACTTCTCTTAGCCGAAACAAATAGATTGCAGTTTTAAAGTTAGCCTGTTAGAATTGGGGAATAGTTCAAAAATCGATGTGATTAGATAGTTTGTTAAAACTAATCAATAGACAAGTTAAATAAATTAAAGTAAATTTGATCGTTTTAAAAATATGAGTAAAGGAGTAGAGTATGGCACAAAAGATCGTTCAAACGAATAGCAGTAAAAAAATCACACCAGATGCCTGTAAGCATAAACACGTGTTTGAAGTTTTTTTATTTGTTAATCCGTTCGGTGACACCTGTCTAAACTGCGAAGAAGAAGTGTTGAAGTTTGTACAACAAACGGATAAAAAAGTTTATTTCCGTTTTATCACAACATCAGATATGCAGACCTTTAATAACTACATCAAGGCACTAGATAAACCTTTATCTTTAGCTGACCGTAACAGCTTGTATCTCGCACATCAAGAAGTCTGTAAGGGCTACAAGGCTGCTCTACTACAGGGGAAGAAAGTTGGCCGTGAATACTTGATGAAGATTCAAGATTACTTCGGTCGCCAAGGCAACCCTTACTCACATGAAAAAATGCTAGAAATCGCGCAATCTAAGCGTCTCGATACGGACATGTGGTTGCAGGATTTTCATTCAGACCTTACACAAGAAGGCATTGTTGCTGATGCTAAGTTGGCTCGCCAAATGCAAATTTCAGCTAACCCTACTGTTGTTGTATTTGATAATATCAATTACAAATATGGCTTCAAACTTGAAGAAAATATCACTCTTGAAAACTTAGAATACCTAACTGATCAAATGATGATACCTTCTGAGGAAGCTATGGATCAAGAAATGCATCAAAAGCCAATTTTAACTTGTATTAAAAAATAAAATATATCCAAAAGAGGTCGGAAAATTCCGACCTCTTTTTCGTCTCGTCATCTAGGGAGTGAATCTCCAAATAGCGATTTGAAAAGGACTGCAGTGAATGCTACAGCCCCTTCAATCTATTTCTATTTGTTTAATAAGCCTTTTAATTCAGCTAATCTTTGCTCGAATTGGGCAAAGGTTTCTTCGATATAAGTGGCATTGGTCATATCAATACCCGCTTTTTGCATAACATTAATTGGGAAATCGGATGAACCTGATTTCAAGTAATTTAAGTACTTGTCAACGGCACCATCTTCACCTTCTACTATACGTTTAGCCAATGTGTTGGCAGCAGAGAATCCTGTTGCATATTGGTAAACATAGTAGTTCATGTAGAAGTGAGGGATACGAGACCATTCTAAAGCGATTGTTTTATCCTCTCCGATTGACGGACCATAGTAGGCTTTGTTTAATTCGAAGTAGTTTTCGCTAAGGAAGTCTGCTGTTAAAGGTTGCCCGTTTGCATCAGATTCGTGCATGAATTTTTCAAATTCAGCAAACTGAGTTTGACGGAAGATTGTGCCTTTTACGCCATCAAGATAATGATTCAAGATATAGATTTGTGCATCTTTATCATCAATCGTATCCAATAAATATGAAGTTAATAAGTTTTCGTTTGTCGTAGAGGCAATTTCTGCTACGAAAATTGAGTAGTCACCATATACGTATGGTTGGTTACTTCTAGTGTAATAAGAGTGCATTGAGTGACCTAACTCATGAACTAGTGTATACAAGTCATTCAACGAATCTTGCCAGTTTAGCAAGATATATGGGTTGGTATCATAAGCCCCTGACGAGTATGCGCCTGAACGCTTACCTTCATTTTCGTAAACATCGATCCATTTCTCGTCAAAAGCTTTGGCCAAGTCTTTCAAGTATTGGTCACCTAAAGGCGCTAAAGCTTTAAAGGTAATCTCTTTAGCTTCTTCGTAAGTAAATTTCACCGGTGCATCACCTGTTAATGGTGTGTACATATCCCACATTTGTAAGTCATCAAGACCTAGCATGTCTTTTCTTAAGGCAACATATTCATGTAATAGATTTGTATTCTTTCTTACTGTATCTACTAATGTGTCATAAACACTTTCTGGAATATTGTTGTTGTCTAAAGCTTTTTGACGTGCTGAATCGTAGTGACGAATTTTAGCCGTATAATTATGTCCTTTAATATTACCAGACATCAATGAAGCGTTGGTATTTTTAACCCCTTCATAAGTTGCATAAAGTTGTTTAAAGGCATTTTCTCGAACAGAACGGTCTGCACTTTCTAGTAGGACACCGTATGAGCCGTGAGAAAGGGTAACATCATTGCCCTCTTCATCTTTGACTTTACCGAATTTTAAATCGGCATTGTTTAAAAGTGAGAAAGTTGTTGAAGAGCCAGCAAAAATTTCGCTAGCACCAGCAAGTAAAGCCTCTTCATTTGGTGATAACACATGCGCTTTCTTCGCAAATAACTCACGGAAGAAGTGACCATATTCAGAGTGGTTTTCCAATGTTTTTTGTACCTCTTCAGATACTGTTAATACTTCTGGCTCAAACCAAGAAATCTTTTCACTAACTTGAGCAAGTAAGGCTCCTGCTTGACTGTTGTAAGTTAGGTACTTGTTATTTCCTGTATCTTGGTCATGTTTTAAATGTGCGTAAACATATAGGGATTCCAATTCACGGCTCAACGCTAATAAGGCCTCTAATACGGTTACCACTTGGTCAGCACCTTGGTCTAAAGTGCCTTTATAGTCCTGAAAAGCATCCGCTTTAGCTGGGAATCCACTTAAGGCATCCTCAAAAGCTTGATCATCTGGGAAGATACTGGTTAAGTCCCATTGAAACGCACTGTCTACATCATTTCTAGGTTTTACTTCAAAAATTTTTGACATAATATACCTCCGTTTTTTAATAGTATTTTCATTTTAACACATGAAGGTTGGTTTCTACATTAATAAGCTAGCTATTTTCGTAGTTAGCATATAGCCACATCAGCCATGAAATAATGATTTCTTTGGTAAACAATGGATGGTCAATGACAAGTTGATTGTCGAATAATACATTGGCGAATTGAGCAAAATGCGTCCGCTCAAATTCAGGGTCATTCTTTTGATAAATGCCTACATAAGCTAGAATAATGGCCCAGTCAGCCACTTTTGAAAACATTGCGGTTGCCTGGTAGGTATATAAATCCGCTGGTGCTTCTTGTAAGTAAACTTGTCGTTGGTAAATGATTTCTAGAATTTTTTGTTGATTAACTGTTGGACTAACAAGAACTTTCTTAATAAACTTATCTAAATCTTTGGGGGATGGACTAATTATGGGATGGTCTTTGCCAAATAACAAACTGGTCAAAAAGTCGCCCTTTTCATAGGTGGAATGATCATTGAAGTAGTGAATATAGCGTTCAATGGACATTCGAATTTGCTTTTGCCCTTGTCCATATAGGTTGAGTG
Source organism: Aerococcus sp. NPDC058936 (assembly GCF_042741995.1). NCBI lineage: Bacteria > Bacillati > Bacillota > Bacilli > Lactobacillales > Aerococcaceae > Aerococcus > Aerococcus sp. NPDC058936. The sequence goes on from NZ_JBHYKZ010000004.1 coordinate 145,991, forward strand.
TCAATAAAACTACTTTACCTGAGGCCTCATGCCAAAAAGGCAGATAAAATCCAAACTCGTAAGCATACCGTAAAAAGGGACGGACGGCATGCAAAGTCTTAGAGGTGGGTCCTTTGTGGTTCTGATCAAAAATGCTTTGATAAATAGATTGGTAACCTAACAACCATAGAACACGGCAATCTACCGCCTGATAATCCGCTTGGCGTTTGAAGACATCTTCAGCAGAAATGGGGGCATACTGTAATTCGATAGCTAGGTTATTACTAACCTTGACTTGCTTGGGCACATAAATATCGGCCCGCCTCACTTGATTTTTAATTGCATGCTCCATATAACCTTCTAAATCAACCGCCTTTAAATGGCCGTGAATAATCGTCTTTTGGTCAAAATGGATATCAGATTCATTCACCTTATTGTGGTCTTTAATTGCTTTAGCATAGTGGGCAAAATGAGGCCTCGTATCTTTCCCCTTCTTTAAGTAAACAGCCCCCTTACATCGGCTGCAATAATAGCTTTCTGTTGTCGGTATTTTTCTACCGTGTTCGTCAATTAGATCTACTGCAAAGACAAATGATTCGTCTTCTTTCTGTGCAAATTTCATCCCTTAGCCCCCTATCACTTAATTATATACGCTCTAAGTATTCAAAAGCGTCAGACTATTTTTCAAAAAAATTTAATCAATTAAAAAACCAAGCAAGGTATGGTCCTTACTTGGCGAAATATGAGTGGTTATTTAACTTGCTTGTTCAGAGGCTAGTTTGTGGTTTAGTCGACTCTCCACGGCAATGAATAAGAGCGCTTAGTCAAAGATTTGGAAGTTCATACCTATGATAAAAGCTAATGAATTAGACCCGGTGAGGTCGTAAACATAGCCTACTAAGGTATTTGCCTAGGCAATTCCAATATTTGAAATAAAATTGATCATTGGAAAGTCTTTGGCAAAATATTGACGACCGCATATTTTATTGGGTAATAATGGCATGTCAACTGCCCCTAAAGAAAAGATGCCCCCGAATATAAAGGCCAGCAGACTACCGATAATGATAATGGCACGCCATGACACAATTGGCGTAACCTTGGTAGAAAGAGGACTGGGACACCAATCACATTATTAACAATCCCACACGTCAAAAATTAGTCCGCTATCATGATATATTAGCAAGTTTTACAAGAATTTATATACTTTATAAACTATTTGCCAAATAAACTGTTCCGGGCAATTTTCACAAAAAAACGTGGTGCTAGCCAACTTGGTTTGCTAACACCACACTATGAGAATTGTTTATTTGAATTGGTAAGTTTGATTAGTTTCGTCGGCTTATCTAAATCCGATTGCTTTTTCCATGGCAGCCAGTGTTTCATTGGCTACTTCATTGGCTTTCTTGGCACCATCCGCTAAGATGTCATCTAATTCAGATGAAGCCATCAATTTTGCATGACGTTCTTGCATTGGTTCAAGTACAGAAATCACGACATCCGCTAAGTCTTGTTTGAATTTACCGTAACCAGCACCTTGGTACTCAGCGACGATGTCATCAATTGGACGGTTGGCGAATGAAGAATAAATCGTTAGCAAGTTAGATACGCCGGCTTTGTTTTCTTTATCGTAAGAAATTTCACCAGAAGAATCTGTCATTGCAGATTTAATTTTCTTGGTAATTGTTTTTGGATCATCCAATAATGATACAAATGACTTTTTGTTTTCGTCTGATTTACTCATTTTCTTGGTTGGTTCTTGCAAGCTCATGATACGGCCACCTTCTTTAGGTGCGTAGAATTCAGGCATTGTTAGAATTGGGCTTTCTTTCTTGCCAGTATAACGGTTGTTGAAGCGTTCAACGAAGTTTCTTGTTAACTCAAGATGTTGCTTTTGGTCATCCCCAACAGGTACTAAATCTGTTTGGTATAAAATGATATCCGCTACCATTAATGGTGGATAAGTTAATAGACCTGCTGAAACTGATGTTTGTTTAGCTGATTTATCTTTGAATTGTGTCATACGCTCTAGTTCACCTAAGGCTGTATTACATTGAACAATCCAAGCAGCTTGTGCATGGGCCGGTACTTGGCTTTGAATAAAGATCGTTGCTTTTTCTGGGTCAATCCCTAGAGCAATATATAAGGCAGCTAGTGAACGAGTGTTTTTACGTAACTCCTCAGGATCTTGCGCCACTGTAATGGCATGTTGGTTAACTACACAGTAATAGGCTTCAAAGTCATTTTGTAATTCGATAAATTGCTTTATAGCACCAACATAATTACCGATTGTTGGTGTTCCACTTGGTTGTACACCAGAAAAAATACGTTTTGTCATCTAAATATCCCCTCACTTAAATTCTACTCTAGTATAGCATATTTTTACTGTCTTGTTAGTACCCGCCTTGTTCTAATAACTAGATGATACCGCTAAAATAACTTATCTTTGATACGTCAAAATTGGTTAAAAAACCCATAGAAAATTCACAAACTATGTGGTATACTATATATATGTTAGTTAAGAATTGTTTTTCATACAAAGGAGAGATACACATGGTAAAATTATACATATCACCAAGTTGTACTTCATGTCGCAAAGCTCGAGCATGGTTAGAAGAACATGAAATTCCTTACACCGAAAGAAACATCTTTTCAGAACCATTAACAGAAGATGAAATCAAAGCCATCCTACGCATGACAGAGGAAGGTACTGAAGAAATCATTTCAACTCGATCAAAAGCATTCCAAGAATTAAATGTTGATCTTGATGAAATTCCGTTGAACGATTTATTTGAATTAATCCAAAATAATCCTGGTTTGTTACGACGCCCTATTATTTTAGATGATAAACGTTTACAAGTTGGTTATAACGAAGATGAAATTCGTCGTTTCTTACCAAGAAGCGTTCGTAAACTTGAATTACAACAAGCGTTGGCCTCTTACGAAGAACAAGAAGCACACGCAAATTAAATTTTAAAACAAGATAATATGATGGAAAGAGTGCAAATTTCTGTACTCTTTTTATTTTCTCAAACTAAATTACTTTAACTTTCGCATCAATTAGTTTACACTACTTATTAATAGATTGGGGTGATTACGATGGAAATGGAGTATATTAACGAAAATACTATCCGCGTGTTTATAGATACTGATGATTTAATTGAGCGAGGCATCTCGTTTATGGATATCATGAGCAATCAAAACGAAGTTGAGCATTTTTTCATGAGTATCCTTGAAGAGGTCGATGTGTCACAGAAATTCCAACACACTGAAGCGATCACTTTCCAAGTAATGCCAAAAAGAAACGGTATCGATTTGTATATCAGTAAAGGTTTTGGCGATGACAATGAAGAAGATAGTGCTTTCCAACAATTAATGGAAACAATCGGCGAGCTTGAAGATGAAGATAAAGCAAAAGCAAACGAACGCCAAAACGTCTTAGATGACCACGCTACACAAGAGGCAGACAAGAAGAAAAAAGCAGCGAGTGCTGAAACAGACGAACCTCGTGTTCCTAGAGAAATTACTTTAGTCTTCCGGATTTTTGAAGATTTCCTAGCTTTCGCGCGTGACTTTAAGGATGAATTTGCACAAGTAGACTTATACGTTTATAACGAATCTTACTTTGCTTTGATTAAATTCGAAGCAAACGAATTAACGGATGATGAAATTGAAGATTTAATTTCATTCGCCGAAGAATACGCTGAATTATCCGCATTGAATGCTGGATTAATCCGTGAACGCGGAACTGAAATTGCCAGAGGCAACGCGAGTGTCCAAATTCGCCGCGCATTTGGCTAAGACAAACCATAGTATTCATAAACCAGTTAACCAAATCGGTTGGCTGGTTTTTTTTGTAGCAAAATTTACCTTTAATCAAAAAAAAGACAAGAATCCATTTGAATCCTCGCCCCTTCTTACTTATGTAATATTCTATTTTTATAATGAAGCTAGATCAGCTAATTCTTCGGCTGTCACGTTCCCAAAATAGCTTTTAATGTTAATACTGTTAAAAACATCGATTAAATTTTCACGGCTGTATTCTTGACCAATCAAGGCATTCTCAACGTCAGTAATTTCCCCTAAACCAAAGAAGTCGCCATAGATTTTACATGCTTTAATTTTACCTTTTGAAATATTAAATTGGAATTCGATTTGGCCAGCAGGCGTTCTTTCATCTCTGATGATTTCAAAGTCCGGATTCTCACCGTAGTTCCAATCATCGTTATTGGTATATTGTTGACGGAAATCTTCAATCCATGCCCAGTCATCGTCAGTTAAGACGTATTCTTGGATGTCTTCAAGATTTTCAACATCAAATATGTTATGCAATAAGGCTGCTCTAAAGTCGAATAGCGTCATGTTTTGAGATGCAGCATCCATGTGTGGCTTGATATTCGTTACCCGAGAACGGATTGATTTAACCCCTTTAGCCTTCAATTTAGCGGCTTTAGGTTTCAATACTTTCGTTGTTTCGTCAATATCGACATCAAACATCAAAGTGCCATGTGCTGTCATACGGCCATTCTTAGCATACATGGCATTGCCAGAGAACTTTTGATCACCGATTACAAGGTCATTACGGCCCCTAAGTTCAGCCCCTTCAACACCCATTTTGCCAAGAGATTCAATAATAGGCTCGGTAAATTTCTTAAAGTCCCTAAATGAGTTGCCGTCATCATTGGTGATGAAGCAGAAGCAGATGTTACCTAAGTCGTGGTAAACCGCCCCACCACCTGAAAAACGGCGGACAACGTGGACATTATGTTCTTTCACGTAAGGCTCATTAATTTCAACATGGGTATTTTGATTCTTACCAATAATAATCGAAGGTTCGTTGATATAAAAAAGCAAGATGGGTTCATCTAACTTCTTCTCGTTCAATAGAAAATATTCAATCGCCAAATTAACAGTTGGGTCAAAAATCTCTTCACCGTTACGTTCGTTCTTAACATAATACATAACTTACTACCTCTCTATTCCAGACTAAATTTTTGTAAAGCTATAGCTACTATTTTAGTCTAAAACTGGGATAAATCAAATTCGTAAGTGTAGCGCGGACTGCCTGATGGCATATAAAGTAAACCAGTGCGGACAAAACCGTTACGTTTCAAGGTTTTCTGCATTATGATATTGTCTGGATGGGTATCAATTCGTAATGAGGCAATGTTATTGACTATCCCCATTTTTTTTATGTCTAAAAACATTTGAGTGCTAACTTTACGACCACGTAAATGTTGGGAAACCATGACACGGTGAATCGCCAAATAAGGGCCCTCTACAGTCCATTTGCCTTCAGCAAGGGGTTCTTCGTATAGTTGATCGTAAGTATCTAAAACACAGAATCCTGCAATCCCTGCTGTATCCCGTTGCTCCCAGACAAAGCCCTGGTCATGCATAATTGCGCCTAATAGAATTTTGCTGGATATTGTACCGTTTTGCCATTGATCTACATTATTCAATGCAAGTAAAGCAATCGCATCTTCAAGCATCTTAGTTAATTGCGCCATATCACCCTCAACTGATTGGCGAAGTGCTAGTCCCATCTTAATATGACTCATTCATGTCTTCTCCTAAGTTCATTTTTTACTTTGAATAAATTCAACTTATTTTATCAGATTGAATCTTTAAATCATAGATAGAATATTACTAGAAAGAGATAATGAAATAAATTTAATTTTTGCGATAATTGCGATATAAAAAACCAGTTTCCAACAATAATTGGCTTTTTCCTGTACTTGCTTTGCCGCTGTAAAGCTATAATTGCAAATTATTCAGCTGGTGTGCTTTGAAAGACCACTTAATATAAAAACGTGGAAAACAGGTGAAAACCCATTTCCCACGTTTCAGTATTTCTAATCAAGAGCTTGTCACCAAATAAATTTTCTAGTCGGTTTGTTCTAACACGTTAGCAAATTCACCTGCAACATCATCATTATCTGACCATGCCGGTTTGTCAGCGCCTAATGTTACTTCATCCATTACGCCAGCCGTTTCTTCAGATTGATATGCTTCCACGATTTTTTGGAAGTCTTCATTTTCTGCATCTTCAGCCCTGATAACAATTGCATTTTTGTATTGCGCACCAACATCATCCAAGTTGTCAGTATCCACAAAGATCGCATCGTCAGAAGGATTTAATCCAGCATCCACTGCATAGTTGGTATTTGAAACCACCAAGTCAGCGTCCGCAAGAGATCGCGGAACCTGTGCTGCATCCACTTCAGTAATGTTTAAGTTTTTATCATTTGCAGTAATATCACTTACTGTTGGTGATATACCCGCAGCGTCATCTAATTCAATTAGACCTGCTAAGGCCAACAATTGTAAGGCACGCCCTCCGTTTGTCACATCATTTGGAATGACGACTGAAGCACCATCCGCTAAATCATCAATATTTTCAACAACATCTGAGTAGGCACCCATTGGTGAAATGAAAGTATAACCAATCGGTTGTAAATCAGCATCATTTGCATTTACATAGTCAGCTAAGAAAGCTAAATGTTGGAAGGCATTTAAATCAAGTGATCCATCTGCAAGCGCATTGTTTGGCGTAGTGTATTCAGAAAATTCTTCAATATTCAGTTGAATACCTTCATCTTCTAAACGACTTGCTACGTCATCCCAAACATCATGAGCTGCAGAGCCCACAACACCAATCGTATATTCAGAACTTTCTTCTGTATTGGCTACTTCATTTGAGGCTGCAGAATCTGATTCAGTAGCCCCACCATTACCACAAGCGGCTAAAGCGAATACTGAAGCCAATAAAGTAGCTGAAAACTTCACTTTCTTATTCATCCAATTTCCTCCTCCCAATATAAATTGAATTGGTTATTCAGCTGGTTGGCTTTGGTTTACAACTTCTTCAAAGTCAGCTGCGATGTCATCGTTGTCTGTCCAAGCTGGTTGGTCAGCACCTGATGTTACTTCATCAATTTTAGCTGCAGTTTCGTCAGATTGGTAAGCTTCCACAATTGTTTGGATGTCTTCGTTTTCCGCATCTTCAGATTTTACAACAACAGCATTTTTGTATTGTGCACCTAATGAACCCAAGTCATCAGTATCTAAGAAAATTGAATCTTCTTCAGGTACTAAACCTGCATCGACTGCGTAGTTTGTGTTAGCAACTACTAAATCAGCATCAGCAAGCGAACGAGGTACTTGAGCTGCGTCAACTTCAGTAATTTCAATGTCTTTAGGGTTAGCAGTGATGTCTTCAACACTTGGTGTAATACCAGCAGCATCGTCAACTTCAATTACGCCAGCTAATTCTAATAGTAATAAGGCACGGCCAGCGTTAGTCACGTCGTTAGGAATAACAACTGTACCACCATCAGCTAAATCATCGATGCTTTCTAATGATTCTGAGTAAGCACCCATTGGAGAGATATAAGTATAACCAACTGGTTGTAAGTCAGCATTGTTTGATGCCACAAATTCAGCTAAGTAAGCTAAATGTTGGAAGGCATTTAAATCTAATGAACCATCTACTAAAGCAGTGTTTGGTGTTACGTAGTCAGTAAAGGTTTCAACATTTAAGGTGATGCCTTCGTCTGCTACACGTTCAGCAACGTCTTCCCATACTAAACGTTCAGTATCACCAACGACACCAACAGTGTATTCAGCTTGTTCTTCAGTTGCAGACTCAGATGCATCTGATGCACTTTCATTACCAGTTGTACCACAAGCAGCTAAAGCAATAATTGAAGCAAAGATTGTTGCAGATAATTTAAATTTGTTATTCATCATAATTCTCCTCCAAAATTTGATTAGTGACAGATTTTTAGTGCTCTACTTTTTTCACCAAGCGATCAGCGATAGCTTGAGAGATAAAGACAATAATTAAGATAATGATTGTAGAAATAATCGTTACATCTGTTTGGAATCGGTTGTATCCACGTGTGATAGCCAAGTTACCAAGACCACCACCACCGATAGTTCCGGCCATAGCTGTTAGTCCAATCACATTGATGATTGACAGTGCAGATACACGGATAATACCTGGTAAGGCTTCTTTTAAGTAAACTCTAAAGACTATATCCCCAGTAGACAAACCCATTGCTTGTGCCGCTTCGATAACACCTGGGTTGACTTCAACCAAGGCATTTTGAATCTGACGGGCATAGAATGGCACAGTTGCTACGACTAAGGGCACGATTGCTGCAGTTGTACCAATTGAAGTACCCGCAATTAATCTTGTGATATTCACAAGTAAGGCAATCATAATAACGAATGGAATAGACCGGAAAATATTCACAAACTTGTCTAAGACACCGTAAACGGCTGCGTTGGCTTTTAACCCTTTAGGTTGTGTTAAGACTAACCAAACACCTAGTCCAAGACCGAGAGCAAATCCAAGTCCTGCAGTCCAAAGTGTCATATAGAGCGTCTCAATTGTTGCTTCTAGAAATTCATCAGGAATACTTGCTGCATTTGGTAAGATACTTTCGATAAAATTCATTATGCATCAACCTCCTCTTGAATATAGTGGTCGCCTTCAATTTTGTATTCTTCTAAAGTGATACCTTCGTAGGTAATAAATTCAATGGCTTCTTGTACTTTCGCATCCTCACCACTTAGGCTTAGTAGCAAAGTACCTACTGGAATATTTTGTAAAATTTCAATATTACCAAATAAGATGTTCGCTTTCACTTGGAATTGCTCTGTTAATTTAGAAATTAAAGGATCCCCAGTTGAAGCACCTGAGAAGGTCACGCGGATTACGCGGTCATCTGGGTGAATATTCAACAATTCTGGTTTGCTTAGAACTTCTTGAATCCCCTTTTCAATTGGTGACGCAGACTCTATAAAGTCTTTGGTCAATTTTTGTTGTGGGTTTCTGAAGATATTGAAAATTGTATCTTGTTCAACAACCACACCATGTTCCATTACGGCCACACGGTTACAAATTTCTTTGATAACGTGCATTTCATGGGTAATGATGACAATTGTTAAGTTTAAGCGTTCATTCAATTCTTTCAATAATTCTAGGATTGATGAAGTTGTTTTAGGGTCTAAGGCAGAAGTTGCCTCGTCACATAATAAGACATCTGGATCGTTAGCCAAAGCTCTCGCAATCGCTACCCGTTGTTTCTGTCCGCCAGATAGTTGGCTTGGGTAAGCATGTTTGCGGTCCGCTAATCCAACTAATTCCAACAACTCATGTACTTTCAGTTTCTTCTCTTCCTTAGACAATTTAGAATCCTTCAATGGGAAAAGGACATTGCCCTCAACCGTTCTCGCATTCATTAAATTAAAGTGTTGGAAGATCATCCCAATTTTCTTGCGAGAAGCACGTAATTCTGCTTCTGATAAGGCATTGATTTCTTTTTCATTTACAATTACTTGACCAGAAGTTACTGGTTGCAAGCGGTTGATGGTACGAACTAGTGTGGATTTCCCTGCACCAGAGTAACCAATCACGCCAAATATTTCGCCCTCATCGATTGAAATATTGACATCTTTTACTGCATCAACGGTACCATTCGGTGTATCAAATTTTACCGCGACGTCTTTTAAGTCGATAATCGACATCTGCTTCACCTCTACATTAACTTATAAATTTTTCCTTTTGACGCTATCGCTTCATTCTATCATAAGATGACTTACTTTAGCTTAATCTTGATTGAATCCACCACTATGCAATAGCGTTTTCTATCATCCTCTAATATTCATGCTTCATTTTTTGAAAAGATGGACCATGGCTATTTCTAACACATATCTTATCAAGTGTTCTGCGCTTTGGATAATACGAATATGTCATAACCCTTGATAGGATAAACCGAACACAATATAAAATACTCCTCATAAACAAAAAAAGTCCAGTAGACACTCGCTAAAAGCTGGTGCTACGTGGACTTTGATTGAATTATTTGTTTAAAGCTGCTTTCGCTTGTTCGCAGATAGCTGCAAATGCATCAGCATCGTTAACTGCTAATTCAGCTAACATTTTACGGTTCATGTCGATGTTAGCAACTTTTAAGCCGTTGATTAATGTGCTGTAGCTCATTCCGTTCATACGAGCAGCTGCATTAATACGTGTAATCCATAAACGACGGAAGTCACGTTTCTTTTGACGACGGTCACGGTATGCGTAAGTGTAAGATTTCATTACAGCTTGTTTAGCTGTTTTGTATAATTTAGACTTCGCACCGAAGTAACCTTTTGCTAACTTAAGATATTTTTTACGACGACGACGTGTTACTGTTCCACCTTTAACTCGAGCCATTTAATTTCCTCCTTTTGGTACTGTTCAGTCCTTGACTGAACGCTTAGATAATCTTATTTGTAAGTGTCCATCATTTGTGAGATACGTTTAATATCTGTTGAATGAACTGTAGTCGCTTGTTTATGTTGACGACGTTGTTTTTTAGTTTTACCGTGGAAACGGTGAGAACGCTCTGAATGACTACGTTTTAATTTACCTGAAGCAGTCTTTTTGAAACGTTTAACTGAAGCGCGGTGAGTTTTTTGTTTTGGCATGTTTTTTCCTCCTAAAAAGTGTTCAATTATTTGTCAGCAATTGGTGCCATTTGAAGGAACATTGAACGTCCTTCCATTTTTGGTCTTTGTTCAACTTCTGCAACATCTTTAAGCTCTTCTGCAAAGCGTTCTAGCACTTCGCGACCGATTTCTTTGTGCGTAATAGCACGTCCACGGAAGCGAATTGAAGCTTTCACTTTGTCACCTTTTTCAAGGAACTTGCGAGCTTGACGCAATTTTGTGTCGAAATCATTTTTTTCAATCGTAGGAGATAAACGTACTTCCTTCAGACTGACTTGTTTTTGATTTTGACGTTGTTCACGCTCTTTCCGTTGTTGCTCATAACGGTATTTACCGTAATCCATAATACGGGCAACTGGTGGTTTTGCGTTTGGTGATACTAGTACTAAGTCAAGTTCAACTTGCTCAGCTTTATCTAAAGCCTCGTCTTTACTTAACACACCTAATTGTTCACCTTCAGAATCAATTACACGAAGTTCACGTGCACGGATATTTTCATTTACGAACATATCTTTTGCGATAGTAATACACCTCCATTGATGCTGTATAAAAAGAAATTTTTCTGCAAGATTGCATAAATCTGTATGAAAGAGAAATTTCACATAGAAAAAACGACGGATAGCACAATCACTACCCGTCGTATTAAGCACACAGATCGAGTCTGTGTGAACTGAATATCTATCAACCCGAGGACGTAACTTGTCAACTCAGGTGAGAAACGGGTGTTTCTGCTTCTTTTCTCAACTCCAATAGTATAACACCATGACATGTCTTTGTCAATCATTTCTTTTAAATTTTATACTTCAGTCAGTTCGCGGATTGGTCGACCTTTTTCATCGTAGATAAAGTCCTTGACCCGTTGGCCGTCCCCCATTGCAACAAGTAGTAGGTCACGATAAGGTTCTGCTAATTCTTCAAATAGGAAAGTTTCATCATCTAATTGCGCCAGTTTACGTTTACTGTCAATCTCACCAGGACTTCTCAACTTACATTTAGTGGACGGTAACTTGTCCAAATGCCGTTTCTCAATACGATAGTAGTAGTTGTCATCACCATATGTAATTTCTAGAGCACCTGAATTGGTCCGTCGCTTATTTACGTCGGTATACTTTTCTTGATGAAGTGTCCACCAGCTTTGAATGCCCTCAAAGGCCGCTTCCTCGCTAGCATATGATCCATGTTCCTTTCGAACACCATCGCGTCGATTTTCCCAGTAGTTTGTGTAAACTTCCACCATGTACATCACTCCTATTCTCTTGATACCCCTATCATATAGGAAATGACCCTTTTGTGTAAACGTTTTCTATAAATGTTTAGACTTTCTCTCGGCCTTCTTAATCTGGAATGATCCAGTAAGTTTCATCAGAATTATGATTGATTTCCTCAATTTGTGATTGGAACCTATCCGAATTGTAAATGTCTACGACTGCTTGCACCCACTCTTCTTCCACCGTTTCAGGATTGGAAACCACAGCTTGCAGTAGCAAGTCCTCACGCACATCCTCTGCTAGCAACATAGTAGAGAAGTCAACGCCCGCATCATAGGCGATTGAACCAGGAATAATGGCGTAGGCTAAATCTTCCAAGGTTCTTGGGATGGTCGCTGATTGCATAGGCACGATTTCAATGCCCGCTGTATTCTCTGCGATGTCATCAACACTTAAACTTTCCAGGTTGGCATCCTCACTTAATGCAATCCAACCCGCTTTTTCTAAAACGAGTAAAGCTCTCGTATAATTTGACGGATCATCCGGGATACCTACACGGTCCCCGCTTGAGACAGCAGCCAAATCATCCTTGGTGCCAGGGAAAAGACCTGCTGGCACAGTCGGTACCGGTGTCACAGCCGTCAGTTCTGCACCCGCTTCTTCATTAAAGTTGGCTAAATACAAGGAATGTTGGTCTACGTTTAAATCAGCTGACCCTTCTTGTAAGGCCACATCCGCTGACCGCAAGTCCGTAAACTCAATTTCTTCAACTGTATAACCCTCTTCTTCTAGCTTTGGCGCCACTTGGTCTAAAAATAACTCACTATAAGGACCTGGCGAAGTCGCGACCCGAATCGTTATTTCCTCACTACTATCACTAGAACAAGCTGCCAACACTGTTGCCGATAAACCCAATAACCCAAACTTCACAAAATGTTTCATAAACCCTTCCCCCATATCAAATTATTTTCTTTTCACAACTTCAGTATAGTGGAGGTTTCATGATATTGATAATACCTTACTTTAATCATAAGTAATCGTTAATTACGAACTCAACTATTAAAAACAAATTAAATTTGCTATAATTTGGACACACTAAAAAATCCTAGCGATTCTTGCAAGGTGAAGGAGTTTTTCCATGGTTACACGCTGTCAATTTGCCAATACCCCAGACATGATCGCTTATCATGACAAAGAATGGGGGCAAGGTAAAACCACTAACCAAGAAGTATTTGAGGCCCTGTGTTTGGAATCTATGCAGGCCGGTTTATCCTGGGCGATTATCCTGAAAAAGCGGCCTGCGCTAAGAGCAGCTTTTGCTGATTTTGACATGGAGGCCTTGGCCAAGTTTAATGAAACTGATGTTGAGCGCCTCATGCTTGATGAAGGGATTATCCGTCACCGCCAAAAGATCCAAGCTATGATAAACAACGCCCAGTGTGCGCTAGCAATCGAGGAAGATACTCATTTTCCAAGTTTTAGAGACTTCATCTATCAAACAGCACATCAATTGGTGGCCGAGTTTGACGGAAATGAGGACGAAATCAATAAAGCTTTGATGAAATTATTGAAGAAACGAGGGTTTAAATTTGTCGGGACAACTACAATTGAATCATTTCTAGAGACGATTGGTGTCTATAACCACCACGAACCACAGTGCGACTTCAGATAAAGATTTTATTTACTTAATTATGACTTAGATTTTACATGAAATTATTAGGCTTACTTTATAATGTGATGTAAGTTAGTAATAACATCAATTTATTTATAAACATGCGAGGAGAATCTTATGCCATTAAATATCAACCAACAAAAATGGGACCCTTTTGTTATCCAACGTTTGAATACAGTGATTCGTGAATCAGCTTCAGAAGCAAGTGTCAGTAAGCAAGATACTGCATACGCTGTATTTGATTTTGACAACACTACAATCATGCACGATATTGAAGACCATTTGATGATGTACATGATTGATCACTTGGCCTACAAAATGACACCAGATGAATTCTATGACGTCTTAACTACTGGCCCGATGAATTTCAACCAACCTATTTTCCCAAATTCACAAAATATGGCAACTTACACTGATTTGGCGGACGATATCATCGCACAGTACCAAGTCTTATATACCGACTATATTGCCTTAGATGAGAGCGAACGCTTGCCGTTAGAACAAATAAAGGAATTAACCCAATTCAGCGAATTTGCAGCGAAATTGCGTTTGTTCTACCAACTAGCAGGTAGTGAGTTCCAAAGAACACCTGGCGAAAATTCACCGATTTATTGGTTTAAAGGCTATACTGTTGAAGAATTCAAAGCCTTATCTGTAGCTGTATTCCAAGATGCCTTGGCTAAACCAATCGCCTTACGCCGACTATTTTCTAGCCCACATATTAAGAGCAAGGTCGGAAAAGTAGAAGCCTCTTTCGAACAAGGGATTCGTATCCCAGATGAAATCCTTCACTTATGGCAAGTGCTTAAAGACAACAACATCACCATCTATGTCATTACCGCTAGTCCAATTGACTTGGTGCGTTCAGTGGTCACTGAAGCACCATTCAACTTAGACAAAAGCCAAGTTTTCGGACAGTGCTATGATGTGGATGAAAATGGCATTATGGATTCTCGTCTGGAAGAAGGTACTTTTATCACTAAGGGCTTAGGAAAAGTAGAAGTGATTAAGAACTTTATGGTAGCCGAACACGGCAAGCAACCAGCTTTGGTATTCGGAGACTCTATGGGTGACTATCCAATGATGACCCAATTACCTTTCGTTAAGCTAGCGGTATTGTTCAACCGTTATTCTGGCGACCAAACCCAACAATTAATCGTTAAAGGGATCAATATATACCGTCAAGACGACGCAAAATTGGTTATCCAAGGACGCGATGAAAACAAAGGAACCTTACGCCCAAGTATGGCGACCATTCCATTAGGTCACTTAGAACCCGTATTACAAGCCGGGGAATTATATTTATAGAAATAGAAGAGAGCTTGGGTGAACATTCAATCTCTCTTTTTATTTGTGCATAGTAAAAAACGCCAATAACAAATGTTATCGGCGTTTTTTGCCTTTATATCCGTAGATCCGTAGGGCGTCGGTTCTCGCACCTTGTTTAGTCGGGGGTGCTCGACCAGCTCAAGTCCACTTCAGAATAGTTTGCATCACACTTTGCTTGATACGGCAATATTCTTCCAGTGTTGTTGAGCTTAGCGGTCTCGCTTACACCCTTTTATTTATATGCTTTGATGTCTTGTTCTAATTGCGCTAAGAATTCATCAAATGGCATTGATAATGTTTCTTTTGAACCATAGCGGCGCACTGTTACTGTGTTTTCAGCGATTTCGTTGTCCCCAAATACTAATTGGTATGGAATTTTAAGGGTTTGCGCTTCACGAATCTTGTAACCCATTTTTTCGTTACGGTTATCGACTTCAACACGCATACCCGCAGCTTTCATTCGACGACGGATTTCCTCAACATGGTCACCATGTGCCTCATCGTTAACCGGGATTAATTTCGCTTGAACTGGTGCTAGCCAAGTGGGGAAGGCACCTTTGTATTCTTCGATTAGGTAAGCTACGAAACGTTCCATTGTTGAAACGACACCACGGTGGATAACCACTGGACGGTGTGTATCTTGACCGTCTTGACCAACATAAGTGAGGTCAAAGCGTTCTGGTAATAAGAAGTCTAATTGAACAGTAGACATTGTTTCTTCGTTACCTAAAGCCGTTTTCATTTGTACGTCTAATTTAGGACCATAGAACGCTGCTTCACCAATGGCTTCAAAATATTCTAAACCTAAGTCATCCATTGTTTCTTTTAACATTGCTTGTGCTTTTTCCCACATCTCGTCATCATCAAAGTATTTATCCGTATTGTCTGGATCACGGTAAGATAAACGGAAGCGGTAGTCTGTAATATTAAAGTCATCATAGACTTGTTTAATTAATTGCAATACTCGTGTAAATTCTTCTTTAATTTGGTCTGGACGTACAAAGATATGCGCATCATTTAAAGTCATTTCACGTACACGTTGTAAACCAGATAAAGCGCCTGATTTTTCATAACGGTGCATCATACCTAACTCCGCGATCCGAATTGGGAATTCACGATAAGAGTGAATATCATTTTTATAAACCATCATGTGATGTGGGCAGTTCATTGGACGTAAAACTAATTGTTCACCGTCACCCATATCCATTGGTGGGTACATATCTTCATGGTAGTGGTCCCAGTGTCCAGAAGTTTTATAAAATTCAACATCCGCCATAATTGGTGTATACACATGCTCATAACCTAGTGATTCTTCTTTATCAACGATGTAACGTTCGATAATACGACGAACAGTTGCACCTTTTGGTAACCAGAATGGTAAACCAGAACCAACTTCAGGATTTACCATGAAGATATCTAATTCTTTACCTAATTTACGGTGGTCACGTTCTTTAGCTTCCTCACGTTGTTTGATGAATTCTTTCAAGTCACGTTTCTCGAAGAATGCTGTACCGTAAACACGTTGCATCATTTTGTTATCTGAGTTACCTCTCCAGTATGCACCGGCAACAGATAATAGTTTGAATTCTTTAATATAACCAGTTGATGGTACATGGATTCCGCGACAAAGGTCAGTGAATTCACCTTGTGAGTATACTGTTAACGATTCATCTTCTGGTAAGTCTGCGATGATTTCTAGTTTGTATTCGTCATCCGCAAAGATTTCATTGGCTTCAGCACGAGTCACTTCACGACGTTCAATTGGATAATTCTCTTTTACAATTTTAGCCATTTCCGCTTCAATCACAGGTAAATCTTCTTCAGCGATTTGTTTTTCTTGGTCAGTATCGTAGTAGAAACCAGTTTCAATGGCTGGGCCTACTCCAAATTTAATACCTGGGTATAAACGTTTCATCGCTTGTGCCATTAGATGAGCAGTAGAGTGACGTAAGATACTTAATGCATCTTCATGTTTAGGATCAACGATTTCAATCGCGCCACCTTCATTAATTGGGGCATTTAAGTCTACCAATTCACCGTCAATTTTAGCCGCTAATGCGCGCTTTGCTAATGAGTTACTAATTGATGCAGCGACGTCACGACCAGTAACGCCTGCTTCGAATGATTTTTTAGCCCCATCTGGGAATACTAAGTCAATCATGTTTTTCCTCCTTTTTCCTTTTAAAAAATAAAAAAAGTCCCATCCTAGCCTAAAAGACTAGAATGGGACGCTAATAAACAATATGCGTGGTTCCACCCAAGTTCGATAATATATGCAGGGCATATCTTATCCTCAATTGCTGATAATGGGGGCAACCCGTACACCTTATCACATGTGCATAATGCCATCTGTTTCGGTGCGATCTAAAGAGTGGTTCGCTATATGATCTTGCAAGTTTCTCACTAACCAACTTGTCCCTAATGTCCAATCCTAAAGCTTGTCTCTTATCATCGATATAGTTATCTGATTTCAAAATAAGTATAAGCATCGAGTCTATAATTGTCAAACAAAATTCATAAGAAACCTTTTCACATAGGCGATTTACAAGGAAAAAGAGACGAGTGTAAACCCGCCTCCTTCTGGTGAAAATTACTGTACGCGTGAACCGTCAGTGTATTGACCACTTTGGTTTGCTTGACGACGTTGTTGTTCAGCTACACGTTTTTGTTCGTTTTGGGCACGTTCATACTCAGCGCGTGTTAACACGTCATTCACGTTCATGTTCACTTCAACAACTGTTAAACCAGTCATTTGTTGAACGTTTTCTTTCACTGCTTTAGTCACTTTGTCAAAAGCGGCAGGAATATCTTTGCCATATTCAGCAATCACTTCAAGATCTAAAGCTACTTCTTTTTTACCAACTTCGGCGCTAACACCTTTAGTTTCGTCTTCGCTGCTAGAGAAGAAGTTCATAATTCCTGAAGTAAAGTTACCTTTTAACTCTAAAATCCCATCAATGTTTTGAACTGTATAGAAAGCAATTTTTTCTAATACACGGCTTTCAAAAGTTAAATCATTTGTGTGTTTTACGTTTTCTGACATGTAAAATACCCCATTTCTTTTATTTTTAAATTATATAACTAATAAGTTTTCATCATCATAGCAAATCCATCTACTTAACTCAAACAATATGATACTAAAAATTGAAAAATGAGAACCAGCTTTCTAAGTCAATTTGCCCATCAAAATATGCGCCTACAATGTATCCAATTACTGAGAATACTAGGATGAATAAGGCAGGTCCAAAACCTAACCACATCCACAGTAAACCAAAAATGAATGCAATCAATCCGCTAATAATACGATTTCTATATGGATACCAGCTACGTGGTGGTTGTTTCATATCCTTTGTGCCCCCTATCAACAATTGGCCCTATTTGACCAAGATTATCTAACGCGCGCCTGGTTTTTATCGCGACCCTGTTGGCTTACCTGGCTCGCATCATACGGTGCGGCAGATACTTTTACATGTTGAATATTTGTCCCTATAACGCGTTCTGCAGCAAGTCTTGCTTTTTCTTGGATTTGATAAGAAATCGTTTGAACTGCTTGATTTTTGTCTACATCGTAATCAACAGTCACTTTAGTGTTTTGCGGTTTGCGTCCAAACTTCACTGTCACATTTTTATGAGAGGCTTGTTTCACATCTAATAACTCTTGGTGTACCGCGTGTACAACTGTATCACGGTTGACCTTCACTTCACCAAAGTCATTAGCCACTTTCAAGGTACGTGATTTTGCTGGTGCCACCAAGGTCCAAATTAAAGCAACTGCAAAATAAATAAATGCAAGGGCTAATAGGACGATGACCGTATTCACTAACATTTGATTAGACACAATATATTGGTCAACAAAGTCACTTACGTAAGGTATTGGATAAATGACTGCAGCTGTTGCCACTACCGCTAATAAAACTAAGAGTGAAAATAGGATTTGAAGGAACTTTCTCAATCCACCCATTCACTCACCTCCTTCATCTGGCTTCTATATATGATATAAGCATAGCTTATCATTTTAAAGTTAAGTGTACAAATATTTCGCTGTGTAAATGACGATAAAAAAAGAAGGTATTAACCGTTACGACGGTCTCTACCTCCAACTGTAATTTCTTCACTTAAATACTTGATTCTTTCCATGATACGGGCAGATTTAGCCACATCTACCCCTTCTCTAGTCGTCGTTAGAAATTCTTCTAACTCAGCCATAGAGAAGTTAGAGGTAAAGAATGTCGATAACTGTTCTTGCATCCGGTACTGCAAAATAACACCTAAGACATCATCGCGCACCCATTCACTATTGGATTCAGCACCAATATCATCCAGTACCAAGACTTGCGCTTGCTTGATTTCATTAACTCTTTGGTCAACCGTATTGGTCCGAATACGTGATTTCAGATCTACTAACAATTCTGGGTAATGCACCAAAGTAGATTTGACCCCATGCTCAGCCAAAGTATTGACTAAAGCTGCTAGGATATGGGTTTTCCCAACGCCAAATTGCCCGTGTAGATACAAACCCTTATGATAAGCATTTGGCTTACTGGTATAGGCTGAGATGAATTGCAGACTCTTTTGAATCGCTTCAAATCGGTCTTGATAGTCATCTTTCGTCATCTTTTCAAAAGAAGCTGATCGCAGACTTTTCGGCATCGAGACCATCGTCACCCGCTTGTTTAATTCTTCGGCCTCTTGTTGCTGGATAAAGGCTTCAGTCGGATGATAATCCACATCGATAAAGTTCACGTTCATAATCAAATTGGGCGCATATTGGACAAATTTCTTTTGGCCCAAAGCATCATTGCCGTTCTCGCGGGCAAACTCATATAATTTTGAAAATGATTTCTTCACTATTTCATCTTCAAAGCTTAATTGATGTTTGGCAAGAAAAGCCTGAACATCTGGGTCACTTTGGACTATCCCTTCAATTTTGGCTTGTCGCTCTTTGAACATAGGATTGCGGTTGAACTGCTGTTTTAAGGAGTCGCCCACATTTTTCATTTGGTTGTTATCAGCCATACTTATTCACCTTCTTTTGGATTTAATGATTGTAGTAATTGTTGAATTTCTGCTTCTTGGGCACTTAAAGATGCCTTGTTTTCTTTCTTGACTGCCGTATCTTGCTTAGGCTTGTCTTGGTCACTTGCCTTTGGCGCAGCCACTGGCTTTTGATATTTATCCTGTCTTGAATCAGGGTCTAACCATTTTGGTTTAACCGACTGCTTTTGCGTCTGATAACGACCTTTAGCCATTCGGTTCTGTTGCCGTTTTTCATAATTTTCAGCACTCTTCTGCTTACGTTGCTTCAAGTATAACATGGCTTCTTCAGGCTCAACCACCTTGTTTTGACGCCAGTCATCAGCAACACTCTCTAGGTATGAGCGCGTCAGCCGGTTCTGTTCCAACTCAATCAAACAATATTGGACCATTACATTTAAGGTCGCCGGCTGAATCACCTCTAATTTGATCAACTCGGTAATAGCGTTACCCTCAGACTTCGTCAGATAGCCACCCTTTTGTTCCTTAATCGACTTCGCAAAAGCAATTGGTGGATAAGACCTAGCCAATTTAGAAAATGACAACTCTTCTTGTGAAAGCCCTTTGCCTAACCATATTTGATCAGCTTGGTCTGCCTGTTGGCGGTCTTTAGTCTCTGAAACTGTGATCCGGTCCGTTAAACCGCTACTAGTCCCTTGTGTAGATGCTTTTGCTTGGTGAACATTGCTTGTACTCGTTTGATTGCTCGACCGGTCTAAAGCCAGACGTTGTAACTTGCGTACGTCAATCTTATTGGTCCTTAGATCAGTCGCTGATAAGGCCAATTCTTTCAAGTCCACTTCATCAAAACCATAGAGTTGATGTAAGGATACAAACATCTCTCTCACGTCATCTGTAATAGCTTTTTCAGAGATGAATGACGATTGGAGCAACTCTTTTAAGGTGTTCATATTCAAGGTTGAACTAGTAATTGTAGTTGCCTTGGTTTGGCTATTCTTAGCTACCAACTTATCCTCAATCTCATCAGAAATGGGAAAGTACTGGCTTGGTAATCGGTAGACATCCTGGAAGGTGGCGGTCACTTCCGTCCAATCTCCTGATTTATAATCCATCGGCATTTTGATGGAAAACTTATCTAGCATCAATTGATAGCGGTCTTGACCCAACCGGTCCATTAATAGACTAGACATAATTGGATCAGAGAAGATATGCTTAGAATCCAATGGTGCTTGTAATTGATAAATAGTCGTCACATCATCTTGGCTTGTATGATTACTTTTTTCAAAAACTTGTAATAAGCCAATTGCTTCAAGTTGCCGTCTGGCCTTCACGTATTGCTCCTTACCGGCCACCATTTGTTCCATCAAATCGAAGTGACGCAAAGGGATTGAGGCAAAGTCAGACAATTGAATATTGGCATATAAAGTCTGGTAAAAGGCGTAGGCAATGCCACCAATAATGGGTTGGTATAGGTGAAGTAGGACTTGCTGGTCAATATCTGAAATCCAGTGGGGTTGGGTAATTTGAACAAGCCCTTTTGGATCTAAATTTTGCCATGGGTATGTCACTGGCATTACCCTCCCTTCTATGAAATATTTAGTCTGCTACATGACCTTGGTTTGACTCTTCAGGATTCACGTCACTTTCAGCCTGGTCATTCCGCCCTCTTAATCGCTCGATTTCTCTTAGGAAAACAGTCGGATCCTCAAATTGTCGGTATACGCTAGCATAACGAATATAAGCCACTTCATCAATATCTGGTAAAGCTGCCATCAACAACTCCCCAATTTCTGAAGCTGGTACCTCATTTTGGCTACGAGACCGCAATTCAGATTCAACATCATTGGCTAACTGTTCAAGTTGGTCAGCTGATACAGGACGCTTTTCAGCAGAACGGATCAGGCCACGTAAAACTTTCTCATGAGAAAATTCTTCTCTGGTTCCGTCACGTTTAACGACTAATAAGGGTGTTCGTTCGATGCGCTCGAAAGTGGTAAAACGAGCGCCACAGTCTAAGCACTCTCGACGTCGACGAATAGAGGTATTATTCTCCGCTGGTCGACTATCAATTACTTTTAAATTGGTTGAAGCACAATTTGGACATTGCATATATTTGACACCTCTGCTTTCAATTTTAATATACTTGAATAATTGCTTGATTTATTATAGCACAAAGGCTATTCAACCACTATTTTAGCGGTTGAAAACCAGAGATGCCAACCCATGCATCCAATTGTTGTTCAGTATTTGCAATAGAACCCGAATTATCAATTACCACATCCGCCATCATGGCTTTTCGTTCAATGGACATTTGACAAGTCATTCGTTGAAAAGCTTCAACTGAAGTTAAGTTATCCCGCTGTATTAACCGGTCTAATTGAATGGTTTCTGACACATAAATAACCATCACCTGGTCACATGCATCCGCGAAATTCCCTTCAAATAATAAAGGGATATCCATAACAATTAGTTCATGGCCTTCCGCTTCATACTTGTCTTTTTGACTGTTTAACCAGTCGCGAATAGGTTGACGTAACAGTTCATTCAGTTTCTCTCGTTCCTTATCATCTGAGAATATAATTTGGCCTAGTTTTTTGCGGTCTAAAACCCCATTAGGAAAGACAATATCCTCTCCAAAATGTGCTTTAACCGCTTCTAAACCTGGTTGTCCGGGTTCAACAACCACCCGTGCCCCGTAATCCGCATCGATGACTGGAAAACCGGCTTTCTTAAAAAATTTGCTTGCTGTTGATTTACCTGTGGCAATACTGCCGGTTAGTCCTAAAATATGACTCATAGTGCCTCCGTTTTAATTTAAATAGATGATGTAATATTTTTCACTGCAAGGTGAATGCGCTGGCAATGTGGACAGAAATGCGTCCCTCTTTTAGCCACGCTAATTTTCTCAATCTCAGTGCCACAACGTGGACAGGGTTGCCCCTTTTTCCCGTAGGCCTTTAAATAATCGGCAAATTGACCATTCTCACCAAAGGTATTGGTATAGGTTCGAATCGTTGTCCCACCAACTTCAATGGCTGACGCCATAATCCGACGACTCTCAGTGATAATGGTTTGGATTTCCTCATCATATAATGATCTAGCGCTTTGTTCAGGGTGGATTTTCGCTGCAAATAAAATTTCATCCGCATAAATATTGCCAATTCCCGCAATAACCCCTTGATCTAAGAGTACTGTCTTGATGGATCTTGTTGTCTTATCAAATCGTTTTTGCAGATAAGTAAAGGTTAAATCGTTTGGCTCAGGACCTAATTTCAACTTGGCAATCTCTGCTTCAGTATCCGCCTTTTCAACCATATGAATCCGGCCAAACTTCCGAACATCTCGGTAACGAAGGTCATGACCGTCAGTCAGATGACAAATAACATGGGTATATTGGTCTACCGGGCTATCGGTTGGCTCATATAGGTATTTGCCTTCCATTCGTAAATGGGCAATCCATGTCACATCTGTCCAATAGAAAAGTAAAAATTTCCCTACTCGACCTACTTTCTCTAATTGCTGGCCGGGCATCCGTTTCTCAAAAGCCTCCACGCCACCTTCTGCCTGAATAATTCTTGGCCAAGTCACTGTCACAGACGATACTTTCTTGCCAATAACAATTTCTTCTAGACCACGTCTAACCGTCTCCACTTCTGGCATCTCTGGCATCATTACACCACTTTCTACTATCTCTTCTTTATTCTATTCTAATGCAAAACCTGCCTATTGAAAAGACAAGCAGGATGCAAGTTTGCAAGATATCTGACATACTTGTTCATTTTATTCCATAGGCTAGAAAAGAGGTGCCAGTTTGTTTTCACTGCACCTCTTTTTATTCATTATTTAGCTTCATACCAAGTTGCACCGTAATTAGATTCAATTTCTAATGGCACATCTAGTTGGGCTGCTGACCCCATGATTTCAGTTACTAATTTCTCTAGTGTCTCAATTTCATCTTTTGGCACTTCAAAAACCAACTCATCGTGGATTTGTAATAACAGATTAGCTTGTAACTTATGTTCTTTTAACGCTTCATCCATTTTTACCATTGCTATCTTAATGATATCCGCTGCGGTACCTTGAATTGGCGTATTCATGGCATTACGTTCAGCAAATGAACGAACGTTGAAGTTCTTCGACTTCAAATCAGGTAAGTAGCGACGACGGTTAAATAGGGTTTCTACATAACCATCTTCTTTGGCCTTCTCTACAACATCCTTCATGTAAGCTTGAACACCTGGATAGTTTTCCAAGTAAGTATCAATAAAGTTCTTAGCTTCTGGACGAGAGATATTCAAATTTTGGCTCAAACCATAGTCAGAAATCCCATAGACAATCCCAAAGTTTACCGCCTTGGCGTTCCGTCTCATATTAGAGGTCACTTCTTCTTTAGCCACATTATAGACTTTCATAGCTGTTGAAGTATGGATATCTTCGTGGTTGTTGAAGGCTTCTTGCATGTGCTTGTCACCAGAAATATGGGCTAAAACTCGTAATTCAATTTGTGAATAGTCACTTGAAAAGATAACCCAGTCTTCGTGACTTGGCACAAAGGCTTTACGGATACTCCGACCTTCTTCAGAACGGATTGGGATATTTTGTAAGTTTGGATCAGCTGATGATAAACGACCTGTTGAAGTTAAGGTCTGTTGGAAACGAGAATGAATTTTACCATCCTCGTGGATAAACTCTTGTAACCCTTCAACATAAGTTGATTGCAATTTATTCAATTGACGGTAATTTAAAATCAAGTCGATGATTGGTGCTTGGCCAGCCAATTTTTCCAAAACATCTTGTGCTGTAGAATAACCAGTCTTCGTTTTCTTAATCACTGGTAAGCCCATTTCTTCAAACAAGATAACGCCTAATTGTTTAGGTGAATTCACATTGAATTCGTGACCAGCTTCCTTCCAGATATTGGCTTCAAGGCCGTCGATAATTTCTTGGAATTCAGCCTGCATAGTGACTAATTGTTGTTTATCCACTGAAATCCCTAAAATTTCAAGGTTTGCTAATACTAAAGCCAATGGTAACTCTATTTTTTGGTACAAGTCATCCATTTGGTTGGCTTCTAATTGCGGGCGAATGGTTTCTTGCAGTCGTGCGATAATATGCACTTTACGAGCAATGTGTTCGTACATGGTTTCAATTTCTTCAGGTACGCCCCGTTTAGCCCCTTTGCCATAAATAGACTCATCATAAGACAAGTCATCCATATCAAATTCGCGTGCCACCTCAGCCAAGTCGTTAGAATTATCACGGGCATGGAGTAAATATGATCC
The DNA here is from genome assembly GCF_042741995.1 of Aerococcus sp. NPDC058936. Lineage (NCBI taxonomy): Bacteria > Bacillati > Bacillota > Bacilli > Lactobacillales > Aerococcaceae > Aerococcus > Aerococcus sp. NPDC058936. Next base: position 170,959 of record NZ_JBHYKZ010000004.1, read on the forward strand.
AATTAAGACATCATCTACAACCCCTGCAAAGTCAACGTCTACATAGTCCAGCATCACTTTCGTCCGCTTGGCATCAAAGACCACTTTTGTGACTTGCTCATCCGATAACCACGCCTTAAATAAATCAGCCTGTAGTAAGCTAGCATCTCCAGTAAAGATTTCACTACCGTTCGTCCATGCAACAGCCACAACCTCTGAATCATGGTAGTTTTTACTCAAGTTTTCAAGGTAAATCGCATACCCATCCGCTGCAGCCTCACTTGGGAAATGGTCCACAGTTAAATCATCAGCAGACGCCACATGCGTATAGGTAACCTCTTCCCAATCTTCTGTCAACAAGTCCGCCTGGTCTGAATTTTCCAGTAAACGTGACATAAAACCATTAAAATTCATATCCTTGTAAAATGACATCAACGGTTCAAGCTGTTTGCCTTTATAAGGTAACTCAGCTAATTCAATCTTCACGGGTGCGTCTAGTTCAATCCGCGCCAATTTTTTAGACAGAATCGCATTGTCTTTTTCGTTGATCAGATTTTCTTTCCGCTTCGATTTCTTCATGTCGTCGATTTGCTCGTACATCGCTTCCATTGACCCATATTCATGTAATAATTTTAAGGCGGTCTTTTCACCAATCCCTGATACACCAGGATAGTTATCTGAAGAATCCCCCATTAACCCCTTCATATCAATGATTTGTTTAGGCGTAATCCCCATATCTTCCATAATCGAAGTTGGCGTATAAGACACTAATTCAGATACCCCTTTTTTGGTGATATCTACCCGGACATTGTCACGCGCTAATTGCGTTAAATCTTTGTCCCCGGAAATCACGACAACATCAAATTCTTCAGGGTCTACTTTAGTCGCAAAAGTCCCGATAATGTCGTCCGCCTCATAGTTGGTCAAGTCATAATGCGCAACCCCAAAGGCATCTAGGAGCACATTGAAAAATGGCATCTGCTCTCTAAACTCAGACGGTGTTGATTGACGACCACCTTTATATTCATCAAAGAATTCGTTTCTAAAAGTTGTTTTACCTGCGTCCCACGCCACCAAGGCATGCGTCGGCTGTTCTTTTTCCAAGATATTATTCATCATTTCATGAAAAGCAAACAAGGCATTGGTATGCATACCATTTTTGTTTACGAATGAATCGATATTATGGATGGCAAAGAAAGAACGAAAAGCCAGAGATGACCCGTCAAATAGGACGAGCTTCTTCTTTTCTTTATTAGTACTCAATTGAGTCGCCTCCTGAAATTCGTTGGAATACACCTGCATCAATCGTTTCAGCGTCATTTTGTAGGTGCTCTAGTGGTGGTAAAACAGTCAACATAGCATCTAAGACACGGTCGTCACCAGTTGAGTTGGTAAATTTCCCAATACAGTGAATCGTCACGAATTGTTTCAATTCTTCTACACGGATAACCTCAAATTCAAAGGTGATGATTGAGTTATGTGGAATAGAGTGGATGATATTGATGTTCATTTCAACTAAACGAGAACCTGGACCAGGGAAGTTCATCGATACTGTACGCGTAATAATCCCCATTAAAGCGATTGGTGGTACAACAACTTCGCCTGGCGTCAGGCCTGCTTTATGGGACGTTTGTTGTAGGTATGCCGGGTTCGAGTCTGAGGTAACCCCCATGTATAACAAGACATCTCGCTCTCTAATCGATTCAGTTACACGGAAAGTATCGCCAACTTTGATTGCTTGTAGGGTTTTACCCATTGCAGCTTGTTCTTGCGTCTCTTCTAAATTATGTTCTACCATATTCCATACACCCCTACGCTTATTTTATGATCATGTCATTTCCAACGGTTATTTGTTGCGAAAAAGCAACAGTCTCTCTCATATTTTATCAAATAAACTGGATATATGCGACAAATACAATAGTATGGTGGTAGATACCATTGTACCGGCTGCATAAAAAAAGCTACGACCAGAATGTCATAGCTTTTTTAACCAATTTTATTTGTTCTCTATATAAGTGGCTAACAAGTCAATGTATAAGTTGACGAATGTTAGATACTCGTCCTTGTCCACGTATTCATCAATTTGGTGGGATGTTGTTGATCCTGGACCAAAGATAATGATTGGGTAGCCAGCTGGTTTGTTGGCAACAAAGTTTGCCCCATCCGTACCACCAGTCATTGGCACAACTTCCAAGTCTTGGTTTAGGTATGTAGCGCCTAATGTTTTGGTTAATTGTACTAGGTCTGAATCAACCCCACCATTCAATGGTTTTAAGTCTAGGGTTAATTGTAAATCGAAGTCTGCCCCTTTATCCAAGAATTCTTGGTAAACTTCAGAAAATACGCCTTTAACCGCTTCGTTGTCGAATTCAGGAACTGTTCGGATGTTAAAGACTACTTCTGCGTGATCAGGAATCGTATTCACTTGGTCACCACCACGGAATACCGTCACGTTAAAGGTTGGCTGTTTCAATAATTGGTCTAATTCTTGGTTACCAGCGTCGTCACCTTCAACTGCCCCATATAAATTCAATACTGGTGAAAAGTCTAATTGACCGAAGCTGATATCTTTTGTCGCTTCTTTGAACGCCTCTTTGAAGGCTAATGCAAAGTCCATCAATGGGTCAATGGCGTTGATGCCGCCACGTGGTCTAGATGAATGAACAGATTTACCGCGTGATGACACCACAAAGTTCATTGAACCCTTATGAGATGGGTGAATCATCCCTGTTGTTGGTTCACCAATTACGATCGCGTCAACGTCAGATACATAACCTGCTTCCTCTAGTTGGATAGAACCGACAGCCCCATTCTCCTCGTTGTAAGTCGCTAACAGGCGTAAAGTTCCGCGCTCTAATAATCCTTGTTCTTTAATTTCGATCATGGCGATCACTAAGGCAGCCAATCCACCTTTCATATCTGTAGATCCACGGCCGAATAGTTTCCCGTCGCGCTCAGTCAATGTGTATGGATCAGACGTCCAAGCCTCCGCATTCCCTGCAGAAACTACATCCATATGACCAGAAATCGCTAATACTGGTGAACCAGATCCGATTTCAGCTACCAAGTTGGCACGACCAGGAATCCCTGTTGGAATCACCTTAGAATCGATTCCATACTCGCCTAGTAAGGCTGCAAGATAATTAGCCACATCTTCCTCATTGCGGTCCACCGTCTCGATGGCCACAATATCGCTTAAAATTTTAATTTTCTCTTCATCAGTAAATACTTTAGCTGTTTTTGTCAAAAAGAACACTCCTCATTTTCTGCCATTTCCTCTGGCATTCATCATATATTCTCCATTCTAGCACGAATTTTTGCCCACGAATAACAAATTGCCCACGAGATTTCAATCAGTGGTGTTCGCTTTTACTGAATTATCTATGAGAATACTTTTCTAAGCAAAATTAACCAACATTTCACACGACGCCATCAAAAATATGATTTATCATGGAAATCGTTTTCATAAATCATTTCTTATGCTAGAATGAAGTTAACATCAAATACCAAAACACGAGAGGAGTGAATATTATGGCAGCTATCCATTATTATTTTGTCCGTCATGGTGAAACGACGGCCAATGCAGACCAACGTGTCCAGGGATGGGCAGATTCACCAGTTACACGCGCCGGCATGGGTGTAGTCGACCAAGTAGCCGAAACCCTAGCAGACGTGCCCTTTGACCTAGCCTATACCAGTGATTTAGACCGGTGTATTGAAACAGGTGAGCGCATCTTAATGAAACAAGCAAATGATATCCAACTATTCCCCGTTGAAGGCTTTAGAGAGTACAACTTCGGTGGATTAGAAGATCAAGATATCGAGAAGGTATGGCCAAAATCCATCAGTCAATTAGTGGACGAGATGCGAATCAACCAAATTCCTTCAACCCAATATGTACCACTAATTATTGAAAATATTGTCGAACGAGATGAAGAAGGCCATTCAGAAGACTTTATCACATTTTGGAACCGTATTGAAGAAGCGATGTTGGATATCCATGACGACGCCCTAGAAGTCCGTATGGAAACCCAAAAGAAAGACATCCACGTCTTAATCGTCAGCCATGACATGCCAATTCGCTTCTTCCTCCATGAAGTATTGCCAGAATTTGACCTTAAAGAAGACTTAGATTACGGTCATTATGCCCATGTCGTTTATAGCAAAGGTGCCTACGAACTAGAAGAATTTAACCAAGCTTAGTCAGACAGCCTTCGAAAGATAATCACAAATAAAAAAGCTAGCTACACGCCCTGTTCCCTGTCTCTAACAAGGAATGGTCTTGATAAGCTAGCTTATTTTTTTAAGGTCTAAATTTTTCAATCACAGCTTGCATTTCTTCAGCAAAATAGTCTAACTCTAGGTCAATAAAGTCTTGCAAGTAGATGCTTTCTTGACGACTGTTACCCTCTAAGTCTTTCATTATTTGTGTTAAGACTTTATTTGACATGGCTGAATAATAGTTGATTTTTGAATGCCCATTTCAACTGCTTCGGCAATTTCACTATCAGCGTTTGATGATTCATCGTGTAAAACTAATGGGGTATCCACCAATTACCTCACTTCTTCCAAAATAAAGATTCTTAATTTACAGGTCTATTATCACAATTCGCATTTTGTTCTAACGTCTGTGATAAATATGAATGGTCAACCCACCCATCACATCCACTTGGTCCAGTTGCAAGGGAATAGATTCGTCCAATTCATAGAATAAAGGCTTCCCTTTACCCATAATTATTGGCACGGTTCCGATGATATATTCATCGATCGCATTGGTCGCCATAAAGGGCTTCAGCATAATGCCACCACCATACAAGTAAATATTGTGGTCTTGCTTCTTCTTCGCCAGCATTAATTTCACAATTTACCCAGGTTTGACAAAATGGATATTACCTTTGTTTGGCCGTTTTTCATTTGTCACGACATATATGGTTTTTGATGGAAAATCTGCTGCAAAGCCAATTTTATAAGACTGGTGTCCCATGACAATAATGTCATAAGCCTCGAAAAAGGCTTTTAGTGAATACGGTGAATCACTGGTTGATATATCCGTTAAATTCGGACCCGCAACCCCTTCAATAAAATCAAATTGATCATCCAAATCCGCAATATAACCATCCACACTTTGGACAATACTTAAGGCAATCTTACCCATGAAATCCCCTTTCTAAACGGCTTGAATTATAGACAGAATAATATATCAATGATTAATCAATGGTGTCATTTCTTGGTTACAAGCGAATCACCTAAAACTTACTTTGTAAACAAGTAGGTATTGCTTGATTAACGAGAAAATAAGGAACTATTGTTACTAATAATAGCCGAGGCTGGAGCGATTTTAGCATGCCTTAGCAGTGAACCAGGATGGTCTGACGTATATCAAGATGTAGACGGTACACCTTACAGATTGAATAGTCAGACAAAGAATTAGACCTTGGCTAATTCTGGTCCCACTGCAATCAAGGCTATGCTAGAAAAAAGCGTAAACCGAAGGATTATTGAATTATATATTTACAAGTCTTCCAAAGTTAATCCAGCAACGCGGACATCATCTTTTTCCGCTTGTGGTAATGCATCTAGTAATGCAGAAATTGTTTTGTTTAAGCCTGGTACTTGCCATTGACCAACAATATCGGCCGCTGGGCACAAAACAAAAGCCCGTTCATGCATACGGGGATGTGGTACTTGTAAGTCTGTCGTATCGATGACTTTTTCATCTATCAGCAAGATATCCACGTCGATGGTACGTGGCCCGTTTTTAATAGTCCGGACCCGCTTTTGGTTTTGTTCAATGCTTTGACAGAAAGATAATAAATCAGCTGCTGATAAGTCCGTTTGAATATGGACAACCATATTCAAAAAGTCCTCTTGGTCAAGATAGCCTTTGGGGACCGTTTCATAGATTGGTGAAGTTGCCACTACGTTAGTCGCTTCATTTCCCTTAAAGGCTGCCACTGCATTTTTTAAGTGGTCAAGTCGTGACTCAATGTTAGAGCCTAAAGCGATTAATACGTTTGATTGCATCTTTATTTCACCTCGTTCATCTGTTTTATCTGATCTAGCCAGGCCCGATCTCGTTGAATTTCAATGGCTACACTGTCGTAAATTCCGCGAATAGGCGGGTCAGGTTTCACCACTTTGATGGTCACTTCTTCAACGTGTGGAAAGTCCCCTAAAATCCGCATGGCTAACTTGTGGGCTAACCGTTCTAATAATTTAGTGGGTGCTTCATGTACAACAACATCTTCAATCACCGTATAGACATCGGCGTAGGAAACTGAATCATACATATTATCTGATTGGCCAGCTGGCGCCAAGTCCACCGCTAAAACCGCATCCACATTAAACCTTTGTCCAAGCGTTGTTTCTTCAGCTAACAAGCCGTGGTTGGCGTAAAATTGCAGGTTATTCAAATAAATTTTATCCCTTGTAGCCATCAGAATCCCTCCTTAAATACTCACTGGGTCAATTTGTCCACGTTTAATCGCATCTGCCACCGCTGCAGCTTCCTTGTTGACTTTCACATTGTGGACCCGGACCATGTCAGCCCCCGATAAGATTCCTGAAACCGTTGTGGCTGCGGTCGCTACGTCGCGTTCATTAGCCGGCACATCCACTAATTTACCTAAGAATCCTTTTCTTGAAGTAGCCAAAAGGACAGGCAAATTAAAGCTAGTCAATTCTTGTAAGCCTTGGATTGCCAACAAGTTGTCGTCCGCCGTTTTGGCGAAACCAACACCAGGGTCAAGAATCAGCTGGTCGTCACGCATCCCTTGGGCGCGGGCAATATCAATAGAGGTTTGTAGGTCAGCTTTCATCTCTTTCATGATATCTCTATATTCCTGGTATTCTTCCCGGTTGTGCATCAAAATTAAAGGAGCATCAAAGTCAGCGCAAACCTTGGCAATTGCTGGTTCACAGGTTGCAGCCCACTGGTCGTTAATGATATCTGCACCTGCTTCAAGGGCTTGACGGGCCACCTCAGCCTTCCAGGTATCCACTGAAATCAAGACATCCGAAACTTGACGAATAGCTTGAACTGCTGGAACAACCCGGCTAATTTCTTCTTCAAGAGTCACTGGGACATGGCCAGGACGGGTAGATTCACCGCCTACATCAATAATATCCACCCCTTCAGCGACCATTCTTTCTACTTGGGCAATCATGTCGTCAGTGGTAACATAGGCCCCGCCATCTGAAAATGAATCAGGGGTCACATTTAAAATGCCCATGATCCAAGTGTGGTCGCTCGGGAAATTGAAGGTTTTATTTAATCGTTTAATATACATCTCGTCACAAACTTTCTATGGTCACTGCATCCACTATAAATTCATCATATCTAAAACTTCTTGCCGGCGACCGCGGTCAGTGTAAGTGCCACGGGTTGCATACGTAACCGTCTTAGCACCTGGTTTCTTGATGCCTCGTAAAGTCATGCACATGTGTTCCGCTTCCAACACAACAAATACGCCTTCTGCCCCTAATTCTTCCGCTAAAACGTCCGCCACTTGGTTGGTTAACCGTTCTTGTAATTGCGGTCTCAAGGCAAAATCTTCGACAATCCGTGCCAATTTAGATAGGCCGATAACCTGTCCGTCTTTTGGAATATAGGCTACATGCGCTTGCCCAATCACTGGTAATAGATGGTGTTCACATGTTGAGTGGAAGGGAATATCCTTCACCAAGACAAATTCTGATGCTGATTCAGAAAAGGTTTTTTCTGTGTGAATTCTAGGGTCTCGATTTAGCCCGTCAAATATTTCCGCATACATTTTGGCTACCCGTTCTGGCGTTTCAACAAGTCCTTCGCGGTCCGGGTTTTCGCCAACTGCAAGCAGTATCTCCCGTACTGCCTTTTCAATTCTTTCCATATCCATTATTGTCACCTTTTCTTATTTAATATTGAACACTCTTTATAATGCTTATAGCCGATTTTTTGATGATGTCCCGTAAATAGCCCACAAAGTAGAAGGACCCAAATATACATAAGATGTCCTCTTTATCTAATTGTTCTAAGGCCATTTGTAAGGCTACTGGATCTGATTCAGCCACTTGTACTTTCGTTCCACTTTCTGCAATCATATCAGCCAACTGGTCAGCCGGTAAAGCCCGATTTGAATGCGGTGTTACGGTAATGATTTCTTGAAAAATGGGCGTAATTTCTTTCACCACATGGGCCACATCTTTATCTGCCAACATGCCCATAATCGCTATCCTTTTGCCCACTTTTGAAGCTGGGTAATGGGTTAAAATCGCTTCTTTCAAGGACAATATCCCATCCATATTATGCGACCCGTCGATAATAATATCGGGTTCAGACGCAATCTTTTCAAATCGAGCTGGCCAAGTGACGGTTGCTAGACCTTGCTTAATTGCCTGTCCAGAAATAACAACACCCAAACCTTTTAATACATCTATTATTTCAAGGACCAAGGCTGCATTATTGACCTGATAAGGGGCTTGTAGATTAAGGATATACCTTTGCCCTTTGTAATCAAATGATTGATGCCCTTGTTGGTTGACTACTATTTGGCCAATATCATTTGGGTTGACTTCATGTACCGGCACTTTCAGCTGGTCAGCTTTTTGAAGGATTGCCCTTTTAACTTCATCAACTTGTGGGTATAAGACGAGAGGTATGCCATCTTTCAGAATCCCTGCCTTTTCACCTGCAATTTCGCCCAGGGTGTCGCCAAGAATTTTCTGATGATCCAAGGCAATTTTGGTGATGGCTGTCAGAAGTGGTCGCTCGATGATATTAGTCGCGTCCAATCTACCCCCTAAACCAACTTCTAAGACGACAAAATCTACTTGATTTGCCTCAAAGGTCAACCAAGCAAGTCCGGTAAAGACTTCAAACTCGGTGTAATATTCATCCGGCCCTAGTGCTTTCGTCATCCGGTCAACTTGCGCCATCAATTGGTCGTCACTTATAGGCTGACCGTTGATTTGAATGCGCTCGTTAAAGTCTACTAATGACGGTGAGCTGAACAAGCCAACTTTGTAGCCTGCTTCCTGTAAGATTGTCGCCAACATTTTTGCCGTAGACCCTTTGCCGTTAGTGCCTGCGATATGAATGGTTGGGAGTTGATTTTCTGGATGGTTAAAGTGCGCCATTAACTGTTTCATTGACGCTAGTCCTAACACCATTTCGCCCGCGGGTGCTAGGGGCAACTTTGCTTGAAGTGATTCGTATCGCAATGGTTAAGCCTCTTTTCATGATTTTTTGAAAATTGTCTATTTTCAGTTTACCAAAAACTAGTTTAATTAAGTATAGCTAACTTTCAATTGATAGTCATCCAAGGAAAGTGAATTTAATTATTCAAGAACGATAATAAGTAAAAAATAATATACCCTGGGTCTCTTAACTACCTATCATTGCCTTAAAATAGGATATGATTCAGGGCGCCCGGATAGGTAATGCTGGAAGAATAGTGCCGTATCACACAAAGTGTGATGCAAATTATTCTGAAGCAGACACCGGTCTGCCCTGTAGAATTCGACTTGCAGTGGTAACAGAAGAGGTTAATTTATTTCTCCATCAACCCCTATCATTTGAGAAATACAGTCGTCTATATTACAATAGTGGTATATTATTTTGAAATCGAATTATCACTTCTAAAAGGAGATGTATTATGGGATTATTAGTAGACGGCGTTTGGAAAGACCAATGGTATGACACAAAATCAACAGGTGGTCGCTTTGTCCGTAAAGATTCACAATTCAGAAACTGGATCACCACTGACGGTTCAGCAGGTCCAACAGGCGAAGGTGGGTTTAAAGCTGAAGCTGGACGTTACCACTTATATGTATCACTAGCGTGTCCGTGGGCTAGTCGTACCTTGATGATGCGTAAATTAAAAGGCTTGGAAGACATGATTTCTATTTCTATCGTAAATCCAATCATGTTGGAAAACGGCTGGACATTTGCACCAGACCAAGGTGTAATTGCTGACCCAATTTTAAACGCTGACTTCTTGCACCAAGTTTACACACATGCAGACCCTACCTATACTGGACGTGTAACTGTACCTGTTTTATACGACAAAGAAAAAGATACCATCGTTAACAACGAATCATCTGAAATTATGTTGATGTTAAACTCAGCCTTTGACGAAATTGGTGCCATTGAAGGTGATTACTACCCAGAAGAATTGCGCGACCAAATCAAAGAAATGGATGATTTTGTCTATCCAAACATCAACAACGGTGTTTACAAAGCTGGTTTTGCAACAGACCAAGCTGTTTATGAAGACGAAGTTGGTCATGTATTTGAAGCCCTAGAAAAATTAGACAGTATCCTAGCTGACAAAAAATTCTTATTAGGTGACAAATTAACAACCTCTGACATCCGTTTGTTCCCAACCTTAATCCGTTTTGAGCATGTCTACTACGGTCACTTCAAGTGCAATATCAAGCACTTAACAGACTTTGAAAATGTATGGCGTTATACCCGTGAAATCTACAACATGGCAGGTATTTCTGACACAGTTGATTTCTATCACATCCAACACCACTACTATGGTAGCCATCCGACAATCAACCCGAACGGTATTATCCCAGCAGGTCCAGCAATCTCTTTAGATATCTAAGATGATTGCAAACAATTAAATACGTCAATACGAAAAAACTGGTGGTCATTATTAAACGTGACACCAGTTTTTTCTTTTGTGATGAGCAATTTCCTTATCCTTTCACCCCATCTTCTTTGACGCCAAGTAACAATGCACCCCCGATAATAAAGAGGATAATTAAACCAAAGACCCCATTCAAGGAGTTGCCCGTCATTTGGGTGATAATCCCTAGTAAGGTTGTCCCGATAATAGAAGAGAATTTCCCAAAGACATTGTAGATGCCGAAGAATTCATTCGTTTTGCCTTCTGGTATTAATTTTCCAAACATAGAACGTGACAAGGCTTGTAAGCCACCTTGAGCCGTCCCGACCATACAAGCTAGTATAAAGAAATCAGTCGCTGTTTCCATACTCAAGGCATAGATACAAATGATGATATAAGTCACGATCCCTACATAGATCATTTTCTTGTCCCCGAATCGTTTGGCCAACTGCCCGTATAATACAGTGAATGGAAAGGCCACAATTTGAACAATCAATAAGACCACAACAAGGACTGTCGCTTCAATCCCTAAGTCAGTTGCTACAGCTGTTGCCATCGAAATAATCGTCCCTACCCCGTCGATATATAAGAAATAAGCCAGAAGGAAAATAAATAACTGACGGTATTGGGCCATGTCTCTGAGTGTATTTTTCACCCGCTTAAAAGAATCCCGGATGGGTCTTGAACTTGGATTGATCCACGATTTTTGTTGGACATTTTGCCAATATGGAATAGTAAAGGCAAACCACCAAACAGCGGTTAATACAAAGGCTGATCTGGTTAACCAATCTAGGGTAAACGGCATAGCATCGATATTTAACATAAAAACTAAATACAATAAGAATGGCACGCAAGACCCGATATAGCCCATACCGTAACCCATTGACGAAACACGAGACATACGGGTTTTCCCCGTTACATCAAGCAGTGAAGCATCATAAAAGACATTTGACGATGAAAAGCCGATATTAGATAACACATATAAAATTAATAAGATTAACCAAGCCATCCCCCAAGTCCCACCTGGTGTGAAGGCCATCAACAATACGGAAATAATCCCTAATAACGTCCCGATTGTAAACAAGGGTTTTCTAAAACCCCGGTATTCAGCAATAGACCCTAAAATTGGTGCCATCAAGCCTACTAAAGCTGTTCCGATAGAATTGGCATAAGACAAGTAGGCCGTTGAATCTGCGTCCGCAACCCCCGAACCTTCTGCGATTGCCTTATAAAACAAGGGAAATAATGTTGCTGTGATAACTAAGGAATAAGCTGAATTTCCTGTATCCTGTAAAACCCACGACCACTCTTCTTTGGTATAACCCCAGAATTTTTTACCTATTTCTGCCATGACTTGCCTCCGTATTTTTATTTTTGTTGCTGGTAGTTGTAAACCGCTCATTCAACAATAAAGTCATATCGCATCTCTCTGAATCCTAGGGAAATTTTAAAGTCCTTTTGACCGACCCAAAATCTGCCACCTTCTTGTCAAAAATGGTTGGCATGCCATAGGAAATTTTCTCCTGTCAAGCTGGTAATACCGACGCTAGCTCATGTCGCAACTTCCTTAAAATGGCTTGGTCATCATCTGCTTGGTCTACAATATAGTCATCGATCGCTGCTACCTAGTCCATAACCTAGCCTTCCTTGATATACGTCTGTATCATCTCTTTAAAATCAGGTAGTACATCTGTTTCAAACCAAGGATTCTTCTTCATCCACCGCTGGTTTAAAGGGGACGGATGGACCAGAGGAAAATAATCCGGTAAATAGTCCTTATAATGTCTAACCGTTTCGGTCAGATTTCGCTGCCGGTCTTTTCCCAGGTAGTGTTTCTGTGAATAATTACCAATCAAGATAATGGTTTCTAGATTAGGCATTTCCTTTAGAATTTGCGGGTGAAACTTGTCTGCGAATCCCTTTCTTGGTGGTTTGTCCCCGGTTTTGGCCTTACCTGGATAATAGAAATCCATAGGTAACTGGGCAATCAAATCAGTTTCATAGAATAGATCCCTAGACATCCCCATCCAATCTCTTAGCCGGTCTCCTGACTGGTCATTCCAGAAAAGTTGTGTCTCCTCTACTTTCTTACCAGGTGCTTGGCCGATAATGGCAATCCGGGCATTTTTTGAAGCATAGAAAACGGGTTCAATCCCGCGGTCGGTATAGTCCTTGTTATAAGGATCGTCAATAATTTCTTGTTTGATTTCGTCAAAAATGGTTGAATGCGTCATAAAAATCACATACTCCTTTCTCTAGCCAACAAATGATTGCCATCTAGTGAAAATCGCCCTAAGATCATCCAGCAGATAGGTCAATGTTTTGACCACTGGATCATCCGGAATATCTTTGTAATAAACGGAGGCAATGGCCCCAGCCATAGACGCGATTGTATCTGAATCTCCACCCACTGATATGGCATTACGGATGACGTCTTCAAAAGAATTCCCTTCTAAAAAGGCTTGGAAGGCGACTGGGATTGACCCTGCACAAGGAACGTCAGATTGATAGGTGGCCCTGGCTTCATCCAAGGTCAAATCAAGTGGATAATAGCTCGTCATTTTGCTAGCAACCAAGTCTTTATCTGACTGGGTCTTAGCTGTGACAATCACGCCTGCCATTGCCTGGGTGCCAATCACTGCAGTAATCATTTTCCCACCTCCATAAATTTCACAAAGATTATAATTGAATTTATTATTAGGTCAATTATAGCACGCAACGTTTGTGCATATTGTAAAAAGCAGGTAAAGGAAATGTATTCTTACCTGCTTTTAGAAACTTATTTATATATTTAATTAAACTAAATCTTCCGATTCAGCTAAGAACTCTTTTACGTCTGATGCCGCTAAATCGATAGCTGCTTGCCAGAAATCTGGCTTAGTTAGGTCAGCCCCTAAATGTTTCATAGCCAACTCTTCAGTGGTCATACGTCCGGTATCCTTCAATAAGGCAATGTAGCGTTCTTCAAATCCTTCTGGAGACTTCAAGTATTCCGCATAAATTCCTAAACTAAACATATAACCAAATGTATATGGGAAGTTGTAGAATGGCACATCATCGATGAAGAAGTGTAATTTACTTGCCCAGAAATGTGGGTGTAAATCATTGATTGCCCCACCAAATGCTTCTTCTTGTGCTTGGGTCATCAATTCGTTCAAGCGACTTTCAGATACAAAACCATCTTGGCGCTCAGTATAAAAGGCTGTTTCAAATAAGAAACGTGAACGAATATTCATAAACATCGCGATGGCATTTTCCATTTTCGCGTTTAATAATTGTAGACGTTCAGACTTACTTTTGGCTTGTTTTAAATTGGCGTTGGCCACAATCGTCTCTGCAAAAGTAGATGCTGTTTCCGCAACATTCATCGCATAAGCTTGGTTAGACGGCGCTTCACTAGTTAAAACGTCAGAGTGGAAGGCGTGACCCAATTCGTGAGCTAAAGTTGATGTATCGTTTCTTGAACCTGTAAAGGTCATAAAGATACGGGTTTCATCTTCGTTGATGGTTTCTGTACAGTAACCACCTGGGCGCTTGCCTGGACGGTCTTCCGCCTCAATCCAACGGTTATCCAGAGCTGATTGGGCAAAGTCTGCTAGCTTGTCCCCAAATGTTCTGAAGTTTTCCACCACAAAGTCCGCCGCCTCATCATAAGTGAAGGTCGTTGGTTTGGTGTCTTCGAAATCTAATGGTGCATCCACATCTTGCCAGTTCAAAGCTTCTAAACCAAGTAAAGCCTTTTTCCGGTTTAAAAATTGGACAAAGGTATCTTTATTGTCCGCAACTGCCTGCCACATAGCTTCTACGGTTTCCGCTTTAATACGGTTATATTCTAGTGGTTCCTCCATGAAATCATTGTATCCATGAGCTTTTTGAGTGGTTAACCGGTAGCCAGACAAATGGTTTAAGATATCAGCAAAGACTGGTCCATATTGGGCAAAAGTTTCTTCCCAAGCAGCGAAAATTTTTGCCCGGTTTTCAGGATTTGGGTCAGCGTACATATTGTTCATAGCCTGTCCCACTGAATAATCGTGGTGGCCGTCGTCTAAATCAACCGAAATCGTCATCACTGAAGCCGTCGTAGAATACGTATTTGACCAACCAGATAAGCCGTCGATTTGTAATTCTGACAAAAGGGCTTCCGCTTGATCATCTAGCAGGCGTTTCGCATCACGACGGTCTTCCTCAAGGGTGAAGGCAATTTCAGCCAAGCGTGGTTCCGCTAAAAAGTCCTGAAATTCGGCATCGCTTAAGGTAGCCAATTGTTTATCTAACCCTTTGCGGGCAATTTCATAAGCCTGGTTTAAAGTCGCCACCTTATTAATCGCTGCCGAAGCGGCCTCATCACGCATGTCTGCATCAGATGCCATTTGGGCGTAGGTGATTAAAGTGGTGAAGTGGTTTAAGTATTGGTCAGCTTGATCAATAATATCCGCAAAAGTTGCTGGTGCACCTGGTGCATGGATATCAAATGCCTGCATGTCATTGATTAAGGCATCTCGTTTTTGGACTAGGGTTTCTAGTGCCTTTTGAAAGGCGTCCCCTGTAACCCCGCCTTGATACATGGCGTCTAAATCCCAAGTGTCATTATATTTCATTTAAAACCCTCTCCTCTTGTTCTGTTTTCGCTATCATTATTCTTTCCTATTTTACTCTTGATTACAATTTGATTCAAATCATTCAGAATTTACAGTACACATAGACCTTTGGCCCTATACTTGACCTATCACTGTCTTAAAATCAGGATGTGATGTATGGCGGTCAGACAGGAATTGCTAGAAAAATAGTGCCGTAACATAGTATGACGTCCGCACTTACACCTTAGAAGTCGAATAATTACTGGAAGTAATTGACGTATTTTGGCAAGTATCAGAAGAGTTTGACTTTGGAAGCCCGATATTAAGATTATTGTTGGATTAGGTAAAAAGGTCGCGAAAATGAATTCGCGACCTTTTATAATGCCTACTTATTTTGGCTCTTCGTCAAATAGGACTGATGAGTAATATCTGCCAGGTAATCATTAGATTACCTGGTTTTTTTATACTCTTTTCCATTATTCATTTTTTAT
>NZ_JBHYKZ010000005.1:0-183370 GCF_042741995.1 Aerococcus sp. NPDC058936
TTAACTTTATGATAATGGAGATTCCTCTTTTTTTGTAAAAAAAATATAGAACCAATGACTTTTTTGAAGTCATCAGTCCTATATATTGTAGAGCCTTAGATTTTTGGTCTAACTTTTGGGGGCCTCTACAGTTCCTCATGAGCGCTGTTTTTCAATCTATTTATTGTTTGATCATCATTTTCATTTCTTGTACTAATTTTTCAATAGATTCAATATTTAATTCATCCATGCGTGCTGGTAAACCTTCGATGATTTCCTTGCAGACCATGGGGTTGGCGTAGTTAGCTGAACCAACTTGGACGGCTGTTGCACCAGCGATAATCATTTCTAAAACATCGTCGATAGTTTCAATCCCACCTACCCCAATAATTGGAATATCTACTACTTGAGCAACTTGACGAACCATCCGTAGAGCTACATATTTCACTGAAGCACCAGATAAACCGCCTGTTACGCCACCTAAAATAGGTTGTCTTGTTTCCAAATCAAATGTTTGACCAGTAATCGTATTAATCATGACGATAGCATCTGCACCTGCAGCTTCTACTGCTTTGGCAATCTCCGTAATGTCCGTTACATTTGGTGTTAATTTTACGTATACAGGTAAGTCGGTTGCCGCTTTCACTTGTCTGGTTAAATCTGCAGCTACTTCTGGATTAGTCCCGAATTGTAGACCACCTAATTTAACATTCGGGCAAGAGATATTTAATTCGATAGCTTTAACATTTTCAGGCTGTGATAATGCTCTTGCAGCTTCCACATAGTCTTCTACAGTTGAACCTGCCACACTTTGGATGATAGGCACATCAAATTGGGCTAAATAGGGTAACTTTTCCGCTAAGACGCCTTCAACACCTGGGTTCTTTAAGCCAACTGAATTTAAAATTCGTTCGCCAGAGTGGAAGTAGCGTGGATCTGGATTCCCTTTTCGCACTTCAACCGTTGTCGATTTATCCACTAGAGCCCCTAAGATACTTAAGTCATATTTGTCCGCGAACCCTTCACCGTAGCCGAAACAGCCTGATGCCGGCATAATTGGATTCTTCAATTCTAAACCTGGTAATTTTACACTTAAACGTGACATAATAGCCTCCTTCAATAAGCTTTACTTTGATTATTTTTGCTCGTAAACAACTTCCCCTTGGAAAACGGTCAAGGCACACATACCGTACACTTCTTCACCGTTGAATGGTGTCACTTGTGATTTTGACAAGTAGTCAGCAGGATCAATTGTATAAGCTTGGTCTAAGTCGAAAACGGCAATATCTGCTGGACTGCCAACTGCGAGTACAGCTGGTGTTAACCCGAAAACTGCTGTCGGGGCAGTTGCCATTTTTTCTAATAAAAATGCTAGCGACATTACACCAGTTTTCACAAAATTTGTGTACATGACTGCGAAGGCCGTTTCAATACCCACAATCCCAAATGGTGAATGCATAAAGCCGTTGGCCTTCTCTTCTAAGGTATGGGGGGCGTGGTCAGTTGCGACCATGTCTAAAGTCCCATCTAATAACCCTTCTAATAATGCTGCTTGATCTTCTTCACCGCGTAAAGGTGGGTTCATCTTGTAAGTTGCGTCATCTGAAGGAATATCTAATTCATTTAAGATTAAGTGATGAGGCGCCACTTCGGCTGTCACATGTACACCGCGCGCTTTACCGTCGCGAATGGCAGCAACAGATGCCTTTGTTGACACATGACAAACGTGGTAATGAACGCCAGTTTCTTCTGCTAAATGGATATCACGAGCGATTTGGCTGGATTCAGTTGCATTCAAGATACCAGGTAACCCTAACTCCTTGTTTTTAATCCCTTCATGCATCACGCCACCGAACAATAGACTTTCGTCTTCCGTATGGGCAACGATTGGCTTACCTACTCGGGCCGCTTCTTTCATAGCTAGATACATAGTACCTGCTGTTTGAACCCCAAACCCATCATTGGTAAAGGCAAAGGCTTCTGGCATATGCTCCATGTCAACTAAGTCATCTGATTTTAGGTTACCTGTAATTGGTGCATATTGTAAGACCTCAACAACTGCATCTTGGTCAATCAATTCTTGGATTGCTGTTAATTTTTCTGGTGTATCAGGTGCTGGATTCAAGTTAGGCATGGCCGCAACGCGAGTAAATCCACCGCGTGCTGCTGCCTGACTACCAGTTAAAATGGTTTCTTTATCTTCAAAACCTGGTTGGCGGAAGTGGACGTGCACATCTGTCAATCCTGGTGTGACTAATTTCCCAGCCACATCAATCACTTGGTCCGTATCCGCAACGTCGAAATCTAATTGTGCGCTAACTGCGACAATCTTTTGGCCGTCAATTTTTAAATGAACATCTACTAGTTGGTTATCTTTTGTAACCTGTTTACCATTTGTGATTATTAAGCTCATCATATCTTCCTTTCAATACCCATTCCAAAATTGCAATACGTGCATAAACCCCGTTTGACATTTGTGACACAATCCGACTCTTCTCGCATTCGATCAATTCATCCGCAATCTCAACATCCCGGTTAACTGGCGCCGGGTGCATGATAATGGCATGGTCTTTCATGGTTTGGAATCGTTCACGCGTTAAACCGAATTGTTCATGATAGTCGGCCTTTTCAAAAGGCTTGTCCCCGTTTGGATGGCGTTCCAATTGAACCCTTAGCATCATCACGACATCTGCCGTTTTTACAGCATCGTCAACTGTCATCCACTCACCATATTTTTCATAACGTTTATCAAAGTATTGGTCTGGACCGGCGAAAATGACATTGGCCCCTAGTTTATTCAACATCATCATATTGGAAACTGCTACCCTTGAGTACAGGATATCACCAATAATAGCGATATTTAAGTCTCTAAAGTCACCAAATTCTTCATAAATGGTCATGATATCTAGTAAAGATTGGGATGGATGCTGACCAGCACCTGAACCCGCGTTTACAACTTGGACATCAAGGTTGACCAGTTGGTCCGGATAGTCAGCGTCAGGATGGCGGATAACCACAACGTCGGCCCCAATTGCTTGCATGGTTAAGACTGAGTCGTATAAAGACTCCCCTTTATTGATTGAAGAAGTCGTCACGTCAAAGTTCATCTGATGCATGCCAATTTTGTGTTCAGCCATCTCAAAACTCATTTTGGTTCGCGTTGAATTTTCAAAGAACATATTGACGATTGTCCGGTCACTCTTAAAACTATCCCGTCCATGTTTAAAGTCAGACGCTCGCCTCACTAACACCATAAATTCTTCGTTGGTAAATTGTTCTACAGATAAGAAATGTCGCATTCATATACCTACTTTCATCGAAAAAAGTGCTTGCAGATTTAAGTCTACAAGCACTTCGCTAGGTGAATACACTGGTTCCACAAAAACCAGTTCACATAGAAAAATCACTTGTAGCCTCTCGGACCCACTTAAAGTAATACACTACGTCTATTTAATTAAAACCTCGTCTTTATCATCTACTTCATTTAAAGCCACAACCACATCTTCTTCGCGAGCAGTTGGGATATTTTTACCGACGAAATCTGCACGGATTGGGAATTCTCTATGTCCACGGTCAACTAAAACTGCTAAGGCAATCTCAGCTGGACGACCTAGGTCAACACAAGCATCTAAAGCAGCACGCGTTGTTCGACCAGTGTATAAAACATCATCCACCAAGATGACCTTTTTACCCGTTAAATCTGTCCCATTTTTTGCCACTTGAATAGCTTCTTCTGCGTCATCACGGTAACCATCGATATTGATTTTTTCGACAGGAATAACACCTTCAATTTCTTCAATTTTAGCAGCAAGACGTTCAGCTAAAGGAACTCCTCTCGTTTCAATCCCAACGAGTACTAAATTATCGATTCCTTTATACCTTTCGATAATTTCATGCGATAAACGTGTTAAAGCGCGGCTAATCTCTTTTTCATTCATAATCACTTTTACCATGGTATGACCTCCATTATTTGCTTAAGTAAGAAAAAAGACTACTTCCCTACTTGCGTGCGCAAAAAGAAGTAGTCTTTCCCCGTTCGGTTAAAAACTAGACGTGTCATGCCTTCTTCGCCTCTCTGGACGCAAGTTAAAGGATCTTATTTATTTTTCATTATTATAACGCAACTAACAAAAAAATCAAGCGTTATTCGATGGGTGCGAGAGCGACGTGGTTTTCACTAACCAAAGTGCCACAAAAGGTGTAGCGTTTCAGCTACACCTTTTGTCAATTATTAGATCGCATTTTCTTCAAATAACATGGCAAATTGTCCTAATGAAATGACATTTGTATCTGTAAAGTAATCCATGAAATTTTGACGTTTGTTTGAAAAGACAACCATCAAACCTAAAAATGGCAGCGTCGTTAAAACCACTTTTCCTAAACCTTCACGAAATAAACATGTCATAAAGGATAATTTGTATTGTTTGTTGGTTACAACTTGAAGGCCTAGTAACCCTTTTCCAAGCGTCTGGCCATTGGTCCAGAATGTTGACAAGGTAAAGTAGGCAATTAAGACGAATTGATCGACTAGGAAAGTCACTGCAGCAGGCAAGGTGCTATAAGCGCCTTGTGTCACTGCATTTAAGACACCAGTAACTAGTAAACGTAAGGCATATACCATCAGTAAATCAATTAAGAAGGCAATTAAACGAATCCAGAAACCACCATATAAATTACGAGCATAGCCTGAAGCAATATCTGCTTCTAGGTTACGGCGATAATTTGAAAAGATTTCTTGCGGTGAAGCTTGCAAAGATTTAATTTTGCGTTCATGACGTTTTTCTTTAAATTCTGTTTCTACTGACCCTTCATAAAGACGTTCATTTAGCTTTGGTAATTCAACACTTTTTTGATTATCCTTAGCTTTTTTACGGCGTTTAAACATCTTATTCACCTCCGTACATGTAATAAAATTGAGGTGTTGAGGTATCTTCTAACACCTCTAAAATTTGCGTCATTTCTTCCGCCGTATTGGTGTCTGATTGACCAGTGAATAAATTTTTCTCAGCTAATAATGACATAAAATCAGTCATCCATGAAGTAGCAGATGTAGGTGTATAGTTCACAACAGTAGCTGTTTCCAGATTTTTATCAGCTCTTAAGGCTGCTAAAGCATCTTCCTCATAGCCAATTTGATCAGCTAAGCCATTTTCCACGGCTTGACTTCCTGAATAAATACGACCATCAGCTAACTTTTTCACGTCATCAGTCGACATACCGCGCCCATTCGCTACGATTTCAACAAAACGGTTGTATTTCTCTTGAATGAAAGCATTTAAGACGTCTTTTTCTTCATTAGAAGCGCCTCTAAATGATGAACCCATATCTTTCAATGCGCCTGATTTATAAGTATCCATAGATAACCCATGCTCTTCCATAAAGCCTGAGAAGTTCGGCACTTGCATGATGACACCAATTGAACCGGTAGTTGTTTCACTATCCGTATAGATTTGGTCACCGACCATTGAAATCATATAACCACCAGAAGCAGCCATTTGCCCCATAGAAACATAAATTGGGATTTCACGGCTTTCTTTTAAGTCAAGTAAGGCATTATATAATTCTGTACTTTCATATACCCCACCACCTGGTGAATTGACGGTTAACAAGAGTGCTTGAACGTCATCATTTTCTTTAATTTCTTCAATAGCATCTAGGATACCTTGGTAATCCATCCCTTCAGAAAAAGCACCCGACCCAGAGTTGTCCGCAATCGTTCCATCGACTGCTAACACCGCCACCTGACGGTTTGCATCCCCTGCTTCAATTATATTTTGCGCGCTTGAAAAAGCATTTGATCCTTCAGAAAGCAAATTATTGACATTAGTTTGGCTAGTCAATTGACTACCAAATGCACCCAGTGCGAGGATAATAACAGCAACAATTGCTAATATCCATGATTTTTTACTCATTAACTTAATCCTCCTCCAAATAAAAAGTAAATATATGTCTAAGTATATTCTACCATATGACATATATATACACTTCAAGTTTCCTGTGAATATAAAAAAATGGCCCTGAGGCCATTTTTTTAACTTAATCAAAATCAATTGTAGTGATTGATAATGATAATTCTTCTAATTGTTGTTCTGATACTTGGCTTGGGGCTTCTGTTAGTGGGTCAAATGCACGACCATTTTTAGGGAAGGCAATCACTTCACGGATGTTTTCTTCACCAGCTAATAACATGACTAAACGGTCTAGACCTAAAGCTAATCCGCCGTGTGGTGGGAAACCATAGTCTAAAGCATTTAATAAAAAGCCAAATTGAGAAGTTGCAGATTCTTCTGTAAAGCCTAAAGCTTTGAACATTTGCATTTGCATGTCTTTTTGGTAGATACGTAATGATCCACCCCCGATTTCGTAACCATTTAAAACGATATCGTAAGCTTGTGCGTATACGTCTTCTGGGTTTTCAGCTAATTTATCCACGTCTTCCTCGTTAGGCATAGTGAATGGGTGGTGCATTGCATTGAATCGTTTTGTATCTTCATCATACTCAAGCAATGGCCAGTTTGTTACCCATAGGAAGTTGAATTGGTTTTTGTCCATTAAGTCTAATTCGCGACCGAATTTCAAGCGGATTTCAGATAATGATTGGTTAACTACAGATTCTTTGTCTGCAACGAATACTAAGACATCACCCGTTTCAGCTTGTAAACGGTCCATCAATGGTGCAGGATTGTCTTTAAAGAATTTACCAATAGGACCTGATAAACCTTCGTCAGTCACTTTGATCCAAGCCACTCCTTTAGCACCGTATGTAGATGCAAATGGTGTTAAGTTGTCCAAGTCTTTACGAGAGTAGTTGTCACCAGCACCTTTGATATTGATGGCTTTAACGATGCCACCTTTTTCAATTGCTTGGTTGAATACTTTGAATTCGTATTGGTCAACGATATCAGATATTTCCACTAATTCTAAACCAAAACGAGTATCTGGTTTGTCGTTACCGTAACGTGCCATTGCATCGTCATAAGTAATGATTGGGAAGTTTTCAGTGATATCAATATTTTTAGTACGTTTCACGACTGTTTTCAACATACCTTCTACTAAATCACGAATTTCTTCTTGTGTTAAGAAAGTTGTTTCTAAGTCGATTTGCGTAAATTCTGGTTGACGGTCTCCACGTAAATCTTCATCACGGAAACAACGAACAACTTGGTAGTAACGATCCATACCAGCAGACATCAACAATTGTTTGAATAATTGTGGTGATTGTGGTAATGCATAGAATTCACCTGGATGTACACGAGATGGTACTAAGTAGTCACGCGCACCCTCTGGCGTAGATTTTGTTAAGTAAGGTGTTTCTACTTCGATAAATTCTTGATCATCTAAGTAACGATGGATTGTTGATACTACTTGATGACGTAATTTCATGTTGTTCGCCATTTTTGGACGACGTAAATCTACGTAACGGTACTTCATACGAATTTCATCGTTTACATCAATGTCATCTTCAACCGGGAATGGTGGTGTTTTTGAAATATTTAAGATTGTTAAATCAGAAACCATGACTTCAATGTCACCAGTTTTAATTTTCGGGTTCGCTAATCCTTCACCACGTAACACAACTTCACCAGTTACTTCAATCACGTATTCAGAACGTAAACGTTCAGCTTCAGCAAATTGGTCCCCTAAGTTTTCAACGTTGAATACAGCTTGAACGATACCTTCGCGGTCGCGTAAGTCAACAAAGATTACCCCACCTAGATCGCGACGTTTTTGAACCCATCCTTTTAATGTTACAGTTTGTCCAACAAATTCGTTAGACACATTTCCACAATACACACTACGTTGCATTATATGCAGCTCCTTTTATTTTAAATCTCTTTTATTTCATTTCTCTATTATAAAAATAATTACTATTGGTTTAATTCCTGGTAAATGCTTGCAAAATCATCCGCAAATTTTTCTAGCGGGTAGGCTGCTTCTTTACCAGAGGCCATATGTTTGATAGTAATTTGGTTATTTTGCAATTCAGACTCCCCAATAGTAACAACCAAGTCTGCACCTAGTTTATTGGCATCTTTAAATTGTTTTTTAGGTTTGGCACCAGAGAAGTTTCGGTCAGCTGAAAAACCAGCGTGACGCACGTGTTGCAAGACTTTCATTGCTGCTTCATCCGTACCGTCTCCTATATTCACCACATAGACGTCAAGTTCATGCATGTCCGGTACTTGGACTTCTTGCGCCTTCATCAATAAGATTAAACGCTCGATTCCTAAACCGAAACCAAAGCCTGGAACAGACTCTTTACCATCTGAAATTTCTTGAACGAGACCATCATAGTTACCCCCACCACAAATTGTTGTTTGGGCACCAAAAACTTTATCTTCAGACATGATTTCAAAGATTGTGTCTTTATAGTAGTCTAAACCACGCACCATATTTGGATCGATTTCAAAATCAATACCAAAGGCTGTCAATAAAGATTGCACTTCATTAAATCGTTTAGTTGATTCTTCAGAAAGGTAATCCAAGATTGATGGCGCGTTGGCCACGATTTCGATATCTTTTTTATCTTTTGAATCCAATACACGTAACGGATTTTTATGTAAACGTGTTTTTGAATCTTCAGATAATTCATCCGTAAACGGTGTTAGGTAGTCAATTAGGGCTTGACGGTATGCAAGACGTGAACTTGTGTCCCCTAATGAATTGATCACTAGTTTGATATGTTGGACATTTAGCGCTTTAAATAAGTCCATAGCTAAAGCAATCGTTTCTACATCTTTGGCAGCATTTGCTTCACCAAACACTTCAACACCGATTTGGTGGAATTGGCGTAAACGGCCGCTTTGTGGTCTTTCATAACGGAACATTGGTCCCATATAATAGACTTTATAAGGCTTCACCTGTTCAGGTGCGTATAATTTATTTTCCACATATGCCCGGACGATTGGTGCCGTCCCCTCAGGTTTCAAGGCAATATGACGGTCACCCTTGTCATAAAAATCATACATTTCTTTAGATACTACATCTGTTGTTTCTCCTACACCGCGGGAAAATAATTCATAACTTTCAAACATGGGTGTACGAATCTCAAAATAACGATATTGGTTTAGAATTCTTCTGGCAGTTTCTTCTATATAATGCCATAGATTCATATCTTCAGGTAAGATGTCTGCAGTCCCTTTTGGTCGTTGAATCACAATACCCCTCCTTTAAAAATAAAAATAAAAATAAAAAAAATCGCCCTTACATTCCAACAATAGGAATATAAGGACGAGTTAACTTCGTGGTACCACCTTAATTTCAACAGCTATGGCTGTTGCTTGCCGCGTAACGTGCGTGACGGAATAGCTTTGCACTATTCTCCTCCAGAGTGTTTGCAAATAAATGACATTGAGCATTCTCACCCGTTAGCTCTCTCTAGAAATGTCGACAATTATTCTTGCTCTTTCATTGGATTATTCGTTCCTTATATTATATCAAAACAAAAAAAGTGTCAAGATAGTATATTTTCTAGTTGTTCATTTATCACAAGAAAGGTAAACTGATTTATATCAATGCCAAATTTTAGCAAAAATATTAACTTTTTCTACCGGAATTTCCGGTGAACTACTGAGGTGTACGCGAATTGACAGATCATTCTGAGAACCACTTCCGAGAAAATAAAGTAGTCTATCTACTCTACCTTATTTTTGTAACAGGGATCGTTGGTTTCTCCTCATTACAATTATATCAATACAACAAAGCATCCTATAAAGAACTATCTACCAATGTTGTCAACCTTCGTGAAGGACCTGGGATCACTTATGATATTAAAGACCAACTTGACGGCAGTAATCCTTATCGAATACTTAGACAAGAAAATAATTGGTACTATGTCTTACTAGATAACAATGAAATAGGTTGGATACCCACTTGGTTAGCTGATAACCAAGATATCGATTCCTCTGATTTCATTGCCACAACCTTAGTGGATGATATTCAAATCTACGAAGAAAATACAGAGGACGCAACAGTCTTAACATCTGCAGAAAAGAATTCAAAATACCAAATCTTACACCAAGCGGATGGTTGGGCTCAAATTCAACTTTCTGGTGAAATTGGTTGGGTGAAACAAACAGCAATCGATGTAACACCAGGAACAATTGCCTACGAGGAAGATACCGAAATCACAGAAGAAGAACAATCAACTTTCGATGAATTTCTATCTGATTACAACTTTACTGTCAAGGCAACTGCTGATGGGGTAAATATTCGTAGCGAAGCCAATAAAGACTCTGAAATCTTAGCTAAGGGTACCTTAAACGAACAGTTTGCCTACCTTGGTCAAGAAAATGAATACTACCATGTACGTTCAGTCGATGGTACTGAGGGGTATATCGTTAACTGGTTATCAGAAAGTGATTCAACTGCCATGGCGGATAAAGCAAAAGCAGCGGAAGCAACCAGTACATTAGCTGGCCGTACCATTGTATTAGACCCAGGTCACGGTGGTATCGATCCAGGTGCTATAACAGACGGTTTATATGAAAAAGAAGTCACCTTACAAACTGCCCTAACCGTTAAGGAAAAACTTGAAGCAGCAGGCGTAAATGTGATTTTAACCCGAGATGATGATTCAGATGTTGCTTTAGCTGATATTCCATATACAGCCAACCAAGCAGACGCTGACCTATTGATTTCCTTCCACTATGATGCAATTGAATCAACAGGTGCATCCGGCACAACAGCTTACTACTACGGCGACGATTCCATCCCAGTAGCCCATGAGATTCAAGCCCAATTAATGGAACAATTACCATTAGAATCTAACGGCGTTAAATTCGGTGACTTCCAGGTTATCCGAGAATTAGCTGGCGAAGGTGTCCTACTAGAACTTGGATACATGTCAACACCAAGTGACGTGGCCATATTCAGTCAAGAAGAATACTGGAACCAAGTTGCCGACGCCATTTACAACGCATTAGTGATTTACTATCAATAATTGATTTTTAGTCACTGCTGCCAAAACAAGAAAAATACCGATTGCCGGAAATTCTCTAGCAATCGGTATTTTTTTATGTTTGGTCTATCTTAATCTTCATGCTAACCTTCATCCGAGTCTAATATGATGATAACTGGACCGTCATTGATGAGTGATACCTGCATATCGGCACCAAATTCACCCTCTGCAACCTTTAACCCATATTCATTACGTAATGTTTCATTTAATAATTGATACATTTTATCGCCGTGGTTTGGTTTGGCAGCATCGATAAATGATGGTCGGTTGCCTTTTTTAGTTCTAGCATAAAGGGTAAATTGCGAAATAGATAATATTGCACCAGACACCTGGTCGATGTTCAGGTTCAACTTATCATCCTCGTCAGCGAAAATCCGCATATTTGCAATCTTTCTAGCCATATATGCCACAGTTTCCGCCGTGTCATCATCATGAACGCCGACTAAAAGTACAAACCCTTTACTAATCTCACCGACAACTTTTTCATCAATGGCAACGTTAGCTTGACTAACTCTTTGCACGATAATTCGCATTCAAACCCTCCAATAAATTTTTCATTACGATCAATTCTTACTTTATTCCTTAGCACGGGCAACCGTATAAACATCCGGAATATTCTTCACCCGGTCGATAATCTTATCCAGTTGATTGACGTTTTGAATGACAAAACGAAGTCTCACTTTGACAGAATTATCGTCATGGTTGACGTTACCATTAATATTGGTAACTGATCCAGCAATCGGCGTGATGATCTGTAACACCTCATTCAAGAAGCCAGACCGGTCTTCACCTTCAACCACAATTTCCACTTCATATTGGTTATCCACATTCTTGCTGGCATCTTCCCACTCAACTGGAATCAAGCGGTCTTGTTCGTTCTCAGGGACTTGCACATTCTTACAGTCTCTGCGGTGGACGGAAACCCCTCTCCCTTTAGTGATATAACCCACAATATCGTCTCCTGGTACAGGATTACAACAATGCGCTAGACGGACTAGGAGTGAATCCAAACCTTCAACAATCACACCCGAACTAGATTTAGACGCTTTCCGTCGTACATGACTAGATTGTTTTTGTGTCTTGCTGAGTTTCTTCTGTTCGCCTGATTCTTTCAGGGTCTCTTCAACAGATTCTCGGTTCTTCTCAGCAGCGCGTAATCGGCGTTCTCGTTCAGTTAACCGGTTAGCGACTGCAGTTGATGATAGTTCACCAAAGCCAATCGCCGCGAACAAGTCTTCTTCAGTCGAAAAGTTGAACCGATCTAGGGTTTTACTGATATCTTCTTTTTTGTAAACATCTTTTAATTTGAAACCTAGATTTTCAAGGGTTTCTTCAAGGGCATGACGACCTTGTTCTACCGCTTGGTCACGGTCTTGCAATTTAAAGAATCGCTTGATTCGGTTGCGGGCCCGCGAGGTTTTCACCAAGTTTACCCAGTCACGCGATGGTCCTGCCGAATTTGGTGATGTCAGAATTTCCACGATGTCCCCATTTTTCAATTGGTAGTTCAGAGGCTCAATCTTGCCGTTGACCTTAGCACCAATCGTCTTATTCCCCACTTCTGAGTGAATTGAGTAGGCGAAGTCTAATGGGTAGGAACCCGCTGGTAATTCGGTCACATCGCCAGTTGGGGTGAATACGTATACATTGTCCTGGAAAATGTCTTCTTTCACGCTTTCCATGAAATCTGTTGCATCTTTAGAGTCGTCCTGCAACTCCGCAATTTGGTTAAACCAATCTAGCTGGGCATCTAATGGCGACGCCTCGACCTTTTCATGGTTACCCATTTTATAAGCCCAATGCGCAGCAACCCCGTACTCAGCAACCTCGTGCATTTCGTAGGTTCTAATTTGCACTTCTACTGGACTTGGCTGGTTACCAACTACGGTCGTATGGATTGACTGGTACATGTTGGCTTTTGGCATGGCAATGTAGTCTTTAAACCGGCCTGGTAATGGCTTCCAGTTGGTATGAACAATCCCAAGTACCGCATAACAGTCACGAACAGATTCCACTAAAACCCGAATAGCTTGTAAATCAAAAATCTGGTCGAACTCCTTACCTTGGTCTTTCATCTTCCGGTAAATAGAATAGATGTGTTTAGGCCGGCCGTAAATTTCAAATTTACCAGTAATAGCGCCCTTTACTTGTGATTCTAATTCATCAATAGTCGTTTGTATAAATTCAGCCCGCTCATCGCGTTTTGAATCTACCAACTGAACAATTGAATAATACGATTCTGGATCTATATAGCGAAGCGCTGTATCTTCTAGTTCCCATTTAATCTGGTTCATACCTAAACGATCAGCTAGAGGAGCATATATTTCTAAGGTTTCTGTAGAAATAATCACTTGCTTCTCTGGCTTATGCCATTTTAGGGTCCGCATATTATGCAAACGGTCGGCTAATTTCACCATGATGACCCGTAAATCGTTGGCCATGGCTAACAACATTTTACGGTGGTTCTCAGCTAATTGCTCTTCATGTGATTTATATTTAAATTTCCCTAATTTAGTGACACCATCTACTAGGGTGGCAATTGTTGGTGAGAAGAAGTAGGCGATATCGTCTAATGAGATACCGGTATCCTCCACAACATCATGCAAGAACCCAGTAATAACTGTATCCGGGTCCATTTTCAATTCAGCTAAAATACTTGCTACTTGAACTGGATGGACAAAGTAAGGCTCGCCTGATTTTCTGATCTGCTCTATATGCGCGCGTTCAGCAAAGTCTGCCGCCTTTTGGACATAGTCCACCTTTGCTTCAGACATGTAGCTAGCACATAGGGCTAAAACTTCTGCTTTTGTATAATTCTTTTTATTTGGCATGTTACCACCTACTTTCCTTGAAATAATTTATATGGTTATCATAAATATTTAGATTGTATATTTCTCCTATTTTACCATATAAATGGACTAGAAACCCTATCAAACCTTTCTTAGTCACCTAATAATTCTGTTGCAAATGATAGACTTGATAATAAATATAAGGGTGCTGTTTCAGTCCGTAAAATCCGTGGCCCTAACCCGCACAAGTGCACATGGTCCAACCCATCGCTAAAGGCGGCAATTTCATCTGGATGAATGCCCCCTTCAGGTCCCGTAATGAAGGCAATTCGGTCTTTTGCTTTTAGTAATCCATATGTCTTTGCCAGAAGGGACGCTTCACCCGACTTGGCAACCTCTTCATAAGCCACACAAACTTGGTCAAATTCGCTTAGTCTTTTTTTCACCATGCTGACACTATGCAAGTCTGCGATAGTTGGGACAAAGGTTCTATGTGATTGCTCAGCAGCCTCCTTGGCAATCTTTTTCAAACGATCAATTTTCTTGCCCGCTTTCTTTTGATCCCATTTCGTAACGGAATACCGCATGGCAACTGGCACAATATGACGGGCCCCTAATTCGGTGGCCTTTTGTACGATTAGATCTAGCTTGTCGCCTTTAGGTAGGCCGACAAATAGTGTGGCATCGACAGGGATTTCTTTAATTTCTTCCCGCAATTCAACTAGGCGAAGGACTGCCTTTTTCCCTTCATCAGAAATAAGTTCGCCGATAAATACCTGTTCAGTTTGGGTGACAACAATGACCTGGTCGCCAATCTGCATCCGCATAACGTTGAGCATATGATGGCCGGCGTCCTTGTCCATCTCAATTTGATCATTTAATTGAGCGGTTTCCTCTTCGATAAAATATCTTTGCATCTTAATCTTGTCCTTTGTGGGCTAAAATACCATACCACTCACCCATGTTCATGACGATCTCAACGGTAAAATCATTGGCCGCTAATAAAGCCAACATATCGTCTTTCTTGTCATGGAAAATCCCTGATAAGACTAATTGTCCGTCTGGCTTAAGGTTGCTGTATGCTTGCGGAATAAGAGGCTCTAGGATTTCAAATAGAATATTGGCTGTGATGATATCCACTTGGGTATCGATGTCATTTAGAATATTGTTTTGAGCTACAGAAATAACGTTTTCTACATCATTTAAAGCGAAATTATTGCGAGTAATATCTAAAATTGACCCGTCATAATCATAAGCAGCAACGTCATTAGCGCCTAATTTCTTCGCAGCAATGGCTAAGACACCAGAACCAGTCCCCACATCAATGACATCTTCACCGCCTGTCATAGCAATTTCCAGTAGACGTAATGCCAGTTTGGTGGTTTCATGCGACCCGGTTCCAAAGGCCATACCTGGATCTAAGAATAAAGTGGTTTTCTTCGGATCAGCTACTTGGTCATCTTTCTCCCAAATTGGGACGATATCCATAAAGCGTGACACGTGGATTGGCTCGTAGTAGGACTGCCAAGCTGTTTCCCAGTCCTTATCTTCTAAGGGACTATAGCGGATATCATGGATGACAATTTGTTGGTCCGCTGATAATTCCTTATTGTAGTTTGTTTGGTAAGTTTTGATTTCAGAGATGATATCTTCAATATCTTTATCAGCTGAAAAGTAACCTAAAACAACCGGGTTAACTTCATAAGTTCCTGGTGCTGGTTGGTCGTTCTTTACTGAACCAAAGCCGTCATCTGACCAGTCGATGTAGTCTTGCTCGTCTTTGATGGACACGCCAGCAGAGTCTAAGCCCCACAAAATTTCGGTTAATAGATTTTCACTTTTATTGTCTGTTTCAATGGTTAACTCATACCAAGTCATTCGTATCATCTCCTAAATATAATAAACTGTCATCATAGCGCTTAATGGCTCTTCTTGTTGTGATCATTTGGTCGACTTCTTCTGCTGGCCATTTCAAATCAACCGCCATTCTTTCCCCTTTAATTAATTCTTTAATTTGCAAGCGGGCTTCATATAAAAGATGGCTAATTTCTTGGGCTAAAATATCTAAGTGCCCTTTTTGAAAGTGTTCAGTGTCTTTTGGTTGAATGATAAAAATCCCGTTCTCTGTTTCATTAACACGGTGGTCAGCTGTAAAAATAAACTTCAATTCTAAGTAATCGATGCCTTCTAAAGGTTGGTTATTTTTGTCTAAAAAAGTGATTTCATCACTGGCAACCACTGGCAGATAAGTTTGTAATACCACCTGTTTGGCTACTGATACATAGGATAAGCGCCAAGGAATATCAATGTGGCTATTCTCTAACGTTTCTTCAAGAAAAGTGTATACGGTGTGCATGTGTTGATTCCTCACTTTCGTCTTTTTTAATTATTATAATATACCCACACGAAAATAACTACCGCGCCAATGTTCTGACGGATTCAATTAAGCTATTGCTTTTTGCTGAATTTGATAGAATCTTAAACTATTATTATATTACATTTATTACAAATAATGAAAGCTGTGCTATAATAGAAGTTAGAAATATAAATGATGAGGTGTTATTTAAATGGCCGATCGTAATTTGACGACAAAAGATATTTTACAGAAAGAATTTAAACCTGCTCTTCGTGGATTCAACACAGAGGAAGTAGACGAATTCTTAGACTTAATCATTCGTGACTATGAGTCATATGAAAAAGAAATTGCCTCACTTAAAAATGAGTTAGAGCGTGCAAAACACTCAACCGGTCTAAGTGAAAGTGGCCGCCAAGCTGCTAACCAACGCTCAAAATCTACAACAGTACCTCAATCAAAAGGGACAACCAACTATGACATTCTACGTCGCTTGTCTAAGTTAGAAAAAGCTGTATTCGGTGGCCAAAACGCCAAAGCCGAAAATACAGTAGATGCTAGTGAAGAGAACAAAGGCGATACGAAAGATCATACTATTATTTTTGAAAATAACTAGTCATTTGATCACTTTCGTGTTATCATTAGGAGTTGTAAATTTCAGGTAATCGCGGGTATATACTTATACCTGAGGAAAGTCCATGCTCGCACAAGCTGAAACGCTTGTAGTGTTCGTGTTTAGCGAAAAAATAAGCTAAAGCATTAATTTGACGGCAACAGAACCCACTAAGGTCTTTGGACTATGTGCTAGTAAGTTTGAAAGTGCCACAGAGACGAGTCAACTATGAAAGTAGTTGAATGGAACGCGGTAAACCCCTCGAGCGAGCAACCCAAACATTGGTAGGGGCGCTCTTTGACTGGAAACAAACGGAATAAGAGACTAATTATTTAGTAGACAGATGATTACCGAACCGGTATTAAACCTGTAATATCGGGGAACAGAACATGGCTTATCGAAATTTACAAACAGGCAAAAGGTTGGATTCTTTTCCAACCTTTTTTTATTGAGATGAAATCATGGTAAAATAGACTTAAATATAAGACGAAGCTTTACCACCCAAAAGGAGTACAATATGACAACATATCCACTTATCGCAACAGCTGCCGCAGGGATTGAAGCCCTAGTCGGTAAAGAATTACGTGACATGGGTTACGAGGTCCAAGTAGAAAACGGCCGTGCCCGCTTTGAAGGCAGTCTTGATGACGTAGCCCGCACAAATATCAACTTACGGACTGCGGACCGTATCAAAATCGTCATGGGCGATTTCAAAGCCATCACCTTCGACCAATTATTTGAATCAACTAAGGCCATCCCTTGGGAAGATATTCTACCAATGGACGCAGAATTCCCAGTATCAGGTAAATCAGTCAATTCAAAATTGCATTCTGTTCCTAACGTGCAAAAAATCGTGAAAAAAGCGATCGTTAACCGTCTAAGCGACCACTACCACCGTCGCGGTATGCTACCTGAAACAGGCGCTAAATACCCTATCGAAGTGAGCATCCACAAGGACGAAGCCTTGATTACTATTGATACGTCTGGCTCTTCCCTATTTAAACGCGGTTACCGTACTGAAAAAGGTGGCGCACCACTTAAAGAAAACATGGCTGCAGCCCTAGTTAAATTAACTAACTGGTTTCCTGACAAGCCATTTTACGATCCAACATGTGGTTCAGGTACCCTAGCCATTGAAGCTGCATTAATCGGGAAAAATATCGCCCCAGGGATTAACCGTGCCTTCATTTCTGAAGAATGGGATATCTTCAATAACCGGGAATATTCAAAAGCCCGTGAAGCGGCTAAGGCGGCTATCCGCCATGATACTCAATTAGATATCATGGGATCAGATATTGACCACCGGATGATTGAAATCGCAAAAGCCAATGCAGAAGCAGCTGGTGTCGGCGATCAAATTGAATTCAAGCAAATGCAATTATCCGACTTTACAACGAATAAAGAATACGGGGTAATCGTAGCCAACCCACCATACGGTGAGCGTTTGAATGACGAAGATTATGTGCATAAGTTATACCGACAAATGGGTGACCTTTACCGTCCAATGAAAACTTGGAGTAAATACATCCTGACCTCTGACTTAGCTTTTGAAGAATACTACGGTGAGAAAGCGACTAAGAAACGTAAATTATACAATGGTGCTATCCGTACTGACCTATTCCAATACTGGGGCGCGCGCAAACCTCGCCCGAAAAAAGTAGACACAGAATAAGTTAATTACAATCATAATAAATAAACCAGGTAAACGGCTTTAACCGCCCGCTACCTGGTTTTTTCGTGTCTGCTATTTTAATTTGTATCCAGATTTGTGCGATTGACGGTCTGAATTGATCCCTTAATTAGCCTACTGTTTGCTTAAGTTCTTGGCCTGGTGCATGGCTTGGCGGGCTAAGTTATCCGCCCCTCTATTGTCCTGATCCGGCACCCATTTTAAATTAAACATGGGAAAATGGTCTAGTTTATTTAAAATGATCTTTAACAAACTTTTATAGGGGTCGCGTTTATGAAATCTCTTATTAACCGCATCAAAGACGATCTTAGAGTCTGTTTGACACAGGATCCACTCACTTTCTAGTCCTTCAGCCTGCAATTTTTCTAATAATAATAGCAAGGCACGAAATTCGGCCTCATGATTGTCCATTTCCCCACTTAAAGGGTATTTCTCTTGTTGCTGTTGCCCGTCATGGACAATGACCATACCAACGCCTGCCGGCCCAAATTGCCCGTCCACTGACCCATCTATGGCTATTTTTAACATCCGATCACCCTTTAATCATCCATTAGATCTTCTTATTCAAAACTCGCAAAGTTCTGCATATATTCATAAAACCAATATTGGTAAATATCTTGTACGACTTGATTGTCAATTGCAAGTGGGTCGCCATTTTCCATTAATTGCCCAATGGCTTCTACCATATCCTCTGGATCAATCTGGTTTAAATCATCGACAAATGGGTACATGACGGTGTATATATCATAAATATTCTCCATCAGATAGGCCACGCGATAGGGTTCGTGGATATAAACTTCCTCCACATAGGAAACCAAATCTAAGAAGTGGCTATTGGTTTCAATCTCAAATAAATCACTGAGTGAAATGGTCGTCGTCTCATCGTAGATATTGGTTAAGGTAATTTCTTGGTCCTCGTGTGGATGGTGGAAAATATAAAGCAAAATATCCGATTGGAAGACAAAATCCCGGTCCCGATTTAATAGATTTAACAATTTATCGATGGATACCTTGTCGCTCAATTCCAGCAGATGGTTGACCTGGGCCTTCTCAAGGATAGTCAAGGGTTTATCTCTAGCCACTAACTGGTCGAATAACTTTTGTAGGCCTTGTAAAACCTCCACATTACTAGCATCATCATCTGAAGTCGCCTCAAATTGGGCCAACTTTTCCATCATTTCTGGCACAATGATAATTTGCATAATGGGTGACATTTGACCATGTTGAGGGAGATTCAATTTAACTTGTCCTTGAATAGCTTTTTGCACAAACTGGTAGAAAGACTTCCAGTCAATTTCTGCCTCGACATCAATTAAATCAGGATTAGCCATTACACCTTCCCCATAAAATTCAATCAATAATGAGAAAATATCCACTAAATCATTTTCTAATTCTTCTTCATATAAAACGCCGATGATATAATTTCTAAAATCAACGACACTCTTTCTTTTCTTACGGGCAATCAGCAATAATTTCAGCGATCCACTCATTTCGCCCGCTTTAATAAGCTGAACCGCTTCTTCAATATCTAATTTAAATGATCGTTCAAAATCATTGTCTTGGTTTCTCATTATACGTCCTCTTAAATCTTATTTTCCGTTGGAAATGCAGGCTGTAAACGCCCTTCCTTCTAAGCTTATCTTATCACAATATCATATCCATGAATATTTTTATCCAATAATTTAAAAAAAGAAGGTGCGACCTTAGGCCACACCTTCCTTCAAAAGTGGTCATTATTTTCAAACTGTCAGTTGATTAGAATTGATTAAAGCGTGCTTCTTTGGCAGCGATTAAATCTGCTTTTGACATAGCCAATTGCTGGTCAATTTCTTTCAAGACCATTTCTTTAATCAATTGTGCTTGAACATCGTGATCTAAGGCCTTTTTCCCGTAATGCTCTGGGATAATTTGATCAATGACCTTAAAATCCAACAAGTCAGGCGCCGTGAATTTCATATATTCAGCAGCTTCTGGTACACGACTGGGGTCTTTCCATAAAATCGTTGCAAACCCTTCTGGCGATAAGACTGAATACATGGCATTCTCCATCATCCACACCTTATTTGAGACAGCCAAGGCTAACGCCCCACCAGACCCACCTTCACCCATTAAAATCGTGATAGTTGGTACAGTTAAACCAGCCATTGTTTGCATGGATTCAGCGATTGCTTGTCCAATCCCCCGGTCTTCTGCTTCAACGTCACAGAAGGCGCCTGAAGTATTGACAATGGTAATTACTGGACGGTTGAACTTTTCTGCTTGTTCAAACAAACGAATGGCTTTACGATAACCCTCAGCATGAGGCGATCCAAAGTTACGCTTGATATTTTCTTGAACTGTGTGACCTTTTTCAGTACCAACAATTGTAACTGCGTGGCCATTAATTTGTCCAACACCACCAACAATCGCGCCGTCGTCACCATAACGACGGTCACCATGCATCTCAAAAAAGACGTCACAGATTTTCTTAGCCAATTCAGACGTTGTTAATCGGTTGATATCACGAGAAGCTGTTACCACGTCTGCAGGAATCTTTTGGGTAATTTTCGCATTAGGTTGCTCAACGGTTTTTAATAATTGTTTCATACTAACGCTCAAATCGAGCACCTCCTTTAGCGGCACCGTGCATTTGTAATAGTTCAGCAATCACGATTTTTTGCCGCCAACGTTCAACGATCATATCGATAAAACCGTGTTGCAGTTGGTGTTCTGCCGTTTGGAATCCTTCAGGCAATTGTTGCCTAATCGTCTGTTCAATTACCCGTTTACCAGCGAAACCAATTAAGGCCCCTGGTTCAGCAATGGTAATATCCCCTTCCATAGCAAATGATGCCGTTACACCACCCGTTGTTGGGTCAGTTAATACTGGAATATATAATAAACCGGCCTTAGAATGATTTTGAACAGCGATGGAAATCTTAGCCATTTGCATTAAAGACAGTGTACCTTCTTGCATCCGGGCACCACCAGAAGCCGTAAACAAGACGACTGGCAACTGGTGTTCAGTTGCATAATTGAACAAGTTTTTAATTTTTTCACCTAAACCAGTTCCCATAGACCCCATCATGAAAAATGAGTCCATCACGCCGATGGCAGTACGGTAGCCAAATATCTCGCCCACACCAGTTACGACAGCTTCGTCTAAACCAGTTGTAGCACGGGCTTGTTCTTTCTTTTCTAAATACTTTGGAAAATCAAGAGGATTTTCATTACGATTATCTTTTAGTTGGAACATCTCAACAAAAGTCCCTTTATCCACAACGTTTGCTAACCGCTCACTAGATGAAATCCTAAAGTGGTATTGACAATGCGGACAGATTTTTTCAGCACCCAAGTCATCCGTTAAAATTGTTTGGTGACATTGCGGGCACTTTTGCCACATGCCATCTGGCACAAAGGCTTGGTTATTGGGATCTGTAGGCAAGCTCGATTTCGCTTGATCTTCCTCTGGCATAGGAATATATGCTTTTCTGCGTTTTAATGCCATAATTCATCTACTTTCTTTCGTGCTCATTTATGCTTGATGACTCTTAGCCCATTCAGGTAAGAAGGTAGCCTCTAAGTAATCATTTGTATAATTCCCTTTTACAAAGGCCTCATCAAATAATAGGTCGTACTGGAATTGTTGGTTTGTCGCAACACCCTTAATGGTCATTTCTGATACCGCACGTAACATACGGTTGATGGCTTGCGGTCGATTATCGCCATGCGTAATCAGTTTCGCTACCATAGAATCATAGTAAGGTGGCAACTTGTAGCCGGCATAAATACCAGAATCCA
This sequence comes from Aerococcus sp. NPDC058936, assembly GCF_042741995.1. Classification (NCBI taxonomy): domain Bacteria; kingdom Bacillati; phylum Bacillota; class Bacilli; order Lactobacillales; family Aerococcaceae; genus Aerococcus; species Aerococcus sp. NPDC058936. The sequence goes on from NZ_JBHYKZ010000005.1 coordinate 22,165, forward strand.
CACGAATACCTAAACCACCCGCTGGAAAATGTGCAAAATCAAATGTTCCTGAAGATGGCATAAAGTTTTTCTCTGGCATTTCCGCATTGATCCGGCACTCCAAGGCATGACCAGTAAAGGTAATATCTTTTTGTTCGTAGGCTAAAGGTAAGCCAGAAGCAATGCGTAGCTGTTGAGCCACAATATCAACGCCCGTGACCATCTCCGTTATTGGATGTTCAACCTGAATACGCGTATTCATCTCCATGAAATAGTAATTTTGGTTTGCATCCACTAAAAACTCAATAGTACCAGCAGATTCATAATTTAATTGCTCAGCCGCACGAATCGCTGCTTGGGTAACTTGGGCCCGCGTCTTTTCAGTAATAAAGGGGCTTGGCGTTTCTTCAATCACCTTTTGATGGTTTCGTTGCATTGAACACTCACGTTCACCTAAATGGATGACATTACCGAATTTATCCCCTAAGATTTGAACCTCGATATGGTGGGCCGGGAAAATAACTTTCTCCATGTATAAACGGTCATCACCAAAAGCATTTTTCGCTTCCCGTGATGCTTCATAGTAAGCATCTTGGAAGTGGCTTTCCTCATGTACCATTCGCATCCCTTTACCACCACCACCAGAAGTAGCTTTCAGTAATACAGGGTAACCAACTTTTTTGGCAATCTCCACGCCAGCTTCTGGACTTTCCAGGATACCATCAGAACCTGGTACAGTTTGTACTTTGGCTGCATTCATGGTATCTCTAGCATTTTGCTTGTCACCCATCAAGTCAATTACCTCTGGGCTTGGCCCGATAAACTCGATATTCATTTCCGCACATAATTTAGCAAATTTGCTATTTTCTGCTAAGAAACCAAAACCCGGATGGATAGCTTGCACGTTCGTCACAACAGCTGCAGAAAGGATAGCTTGCATATTCAAATAAGAATCGACTGATTTTGGCCCTCCGATGCAGACTGCTTCATCAGCCAATTTCACATGTAGGGCGTCCTTATCAGCGGTTGAATACACAGCCACTGTTTCGATTCCCAATTCAATACATGTACGAATAATGCGGACGGCAATTTCGCCCCTATTCGCTATTAATACTTTATTAATCATCAAATACCTCGTATTCTATGCCGTTCGCCCTATTTCAGGCTGGACCAGCAAACTAATCGACTTTATCTACGTTAGAAATGATAAAGGTCATTTCAGCTTCTGAACAAACCTCGCCGTATTCATTACGGATTGTCCCTTTACCGATACCCATACGTTTCTTCAATTTCACAATTTCAACTGTGATTTCAAGTACGTCACCAGGTACAACGTTTTTACGGAATTTCACGTTGTTTAAGCCAGCTAAATAAGCGATTTTATTTTTAAAGTCTGGTTGAGACAATAATGGAATTGAGCCCACTTGTGCCATTGTTTCCACTTGTAAAACACCCGGCATAACAGGGTTTCCTGGGAAGTGACCAACGAAGAATTCTTCGTTAATCGTCACGTTTTTACGGGCAACAACTTTTTCACCAGGGATAATTTCATCCACGCGATCCACAAATGAAATTGGGAAACGGTTAGGGATAATTTCTTGCACCTGCATTGCTGTTAAAACAGGTTCTTTACGTTCTGCATATTCAGTCATTTTTTAATACTCCTTAAGTATAATTATTCGCTAACTTCAAATAATGGTTGGCCGAATTCAACAACTTGGCCGTCTTCAACTAAAACGTTCACGACTGTTCCAGAAATATCAGCTGGAATTTCGTTCATTACTTTCATCGCTTCAACGATACAAACAGTTTCGCCTGCTTCAACGCTGTCGCCCACTTTTTTGAAGGCTGGTTGATCAGGGTTCTTGGCTAGATAGACAACACCAACTAAAGGACTGTCTATCGTTTTGCCAGTTGGCGCGGCCGGTGCACTAGGCGCTGCTTCTTCTGTGGCAGGCGCTGTGGTTTCTTGACCAGTCGTCTCTTGGGCTACTCCAGTTGTTGTAGCTTCTGTGTTCGTGATAGCTTGTTGATTAGCGCTTGTGTTTTTAGTGTTTTCAGTTTGTGTTTGGCGTTCTTTAATTTTTGAAATATATAAAGAATCCGCTTGTGTTTGGAATGAAAACTCTTGAATCGTAGAAGAATCAATTTGGCTGATTAAATCTTTAATTTCTTCGTGTTTCAACCCTTATTCACCAACCTTTTTAAAAGCAATAACTGTGTTGTGTCCACCAAAACCTAAAGTGTTGCTGACAACAACATTTACTTCTTGTTCGCGTCCAACATTTGGTACGATATCTAAATCACATAATGGATCTGGATTCTTGTAGCCTAGTGTAGCTGGAATAAATGAGTCTTGGATAGCCATGATACTTGCGATCGCTTCAACCGCACCAGCAGCACCTAGTAAGTGCCCAACTGATGATTTTGTAGAAGAAACTGGAATTTTATAAGCCAATTCTTCACCAAAGGCACGTTTAATCGCAACTGTTTCAGAAGAATCATTTGCTGGGGTACTTGTACCATGGGCATTGATGTATGAAACTTCTTCTTTAGCGATGTTACCTTCTTCTAAAGCGTATAACATCGCTTTCGCTGCACCAGAACCATCTTCCGATGGCGCAGTTAAGTGGTAAGCATCTGAAGTAGAACCATATCCACCGATTTCAGCATAGATTTTAGCGCCACGAGCTTGCGCTGATTCTAAAGATTCTAATACCAAGATACCAGCACCTTCACCCATTACAAAACCATTACGGTCTTTATCGAATGGGATTGAAGCGCGGTCTGGATCAGTTGAATCACTTGTCGCCGTCAGGTTGTCAAAACCTCCTAAACCGATTTCGTTAATCGCACCTTCAGCACCGCCAGCAATCATGATATCTGCATAACCATGTTTGATATAACGGAAAGCTTCCCCAATTGCATTGTTAGCAGATGCACATGCTGTAACCATTGTTAAAGCTGGCCCTTTTAAGCCAAAGTGCATTGAGATGTTGGCAGCACCCATATTAGAGATAGAAACAGGTACGAATAAAGGATTCACACGTTTGATCCCTTTATCTTGCATTTTTAATACACCTTTTTCGATTTCTTGAATACCACCGATACCAGTACCTAGATAAACCCCGATACGATCAACGTCAGCATTTTCTACGTCTAGATTTGCGTCTGCAACAGCTTCGACGGCTGCAGCTACAGCGTACTGACTATATAGATCCATACGTTTCGCTTCTTTACGGTCCATGAAATCTTTTGGATTAAAGTCTTTTACTTCAGCAACTAATTTCGCGTTTAAGTCTTTGGCATCAAATTTTGTGATTGGTCCAAAACCATGCTCTCCAGCTTTTAAATTGGTCCAAAATGTTTTTGCGTCATTTCCGATAGGTGTAATAGCACCCATACCTGTTACGACTACTCTGTTTGTCATATTTATTGCCTCCTAATTCATATACAAGCCACCGTTGACATCAAGCGTTGTACCTGTGATATAGCTTTGGCTAGCTAAGAAGTACACGGCTTCAGCGATGTCCGATGGTTGTCCAAGTTTCTGTAAAGGAATATTTTCCAGCATAGCTGCTTTTGCTTTTTCTGGCATTTCATCTGTCATTTCTGTTTCAATGTAGCCTGGTGCAATGGCATTAACTGTAACACCACGCATACCTAATTCACGCGCAGCAGCCTTCGTTAAACCAAGAATCCCAGCTTTTGAAGCGGCATAGTTTGCTTGACCAACGTTACCCATTTGACCAATCACTGACGCGATATTGATAATGGCACCTTGACGTTGCTTCATCATTAGTTTGCTAGCTGCTTGAATGAAATTGAAAGTCCCTTTTAAGTTAATATCGATCACTGCATCGAAATCCGTTTCTTTCATACGCATTAGTAAAGTATCACGGGTAATGCCAGCGTTATTGACTAATACATCGATGGTTTGGAAATTTGTCTTAATAAAAGTCATGATTTCTTTGGCAAAATCGGCATCTGTCACGTCACCCTTGAAATCTTTCACAGCGACATCCTTGCTTTCTAAAGCCCGGATATGGTCTTCAGTTGAACCCGAACGGGAAACAATGACAATATTGTATCCTTGGTCGGCAAACTTGTGAGCGATGCTTGCCCCAATACCACGGCTACCGCCTGTGACAAGGGCTGTTTTCTTTAATTCTTGTGTATTCTCAGTCATAGCTTATCCTTTCAATCCTGCGATGGTTGCTTGCAGGGTTTCTTCGTCTTCAACTCGGTAAACCTTGATGTCTTTATTAATTTGTTTCATAAATGAAGACAAGGTTTTACCAGGGCCAATTTCAACGACCGTATCTACCCCTTGTTCAATTAAGTATTCAATTGAATCTGACCATTTAACTGGCTTCATCACTTGTTGGATTAACAAGTCTTTTACTTGTCCGTCCTGATGCGCTATAGCTGTCGTATTTGAAATCACTGGCATATTTTGTGGTTTAAAATCAAATTTGTCTAAATAATCAGCTAATTGATCACTTGCTTGTGATAATAATGCAGTATGGAAAGGACCAGAAACATTTAATTCCACCATTTTCTTAACGCCTGCTTGAGTTAACTTAGCGACTGCAGTATCTACTGCTTCAGCGTCACCACCGATTACGATTTGTTTTGGTGTATTATAGTTAGCTGGTGCAACGTATTGACCAGAAGCTTCGCGCACTTGCTGGCAGACATCCTCTATCAACGCACGTTCAGCTTTCATCACGGCGACCATTTTGCCGGCACCTGCAGGCGCAGCTGCTTGCATGAAACGGCCACGATGGCTCACCAAATCAACCGCATCTTCAAAGGACAATACGCCCGCTTCAACAAGGGCAGTGTACTCGCCTAAGCTCAGTCCAGCTAGGTAGTCGGCTGTAATGCCTGCCTCGTTTAAAAGGGATGTAAAGGCTGTTGATACGGTTAAAATAGCGGGTTGTGTGTATTCTGTTTGGTTTAATTGTGTATCCTCTTGAAAGCATAGGTCTTCCATTGAATAGCCTAAAACTTCTGAGGCCTTGTCAAAGTAAGATGCAATCTCAGGATGATGGTTGAGTAAGTCTTGCCCCATCCCTGTATACTGTGCGCCTTGACCAGCGTATAAAAAAGCTATTGCCATGTTCGTCTCCTCTTAATAGAAAAGCAGTGAAATGCACAAACCATCCCACTGCTCACATATGTCAATTTAATTCTCAGCTTTAAAGCCATTCACTTGCTCGAGCAGCAATTGTTTCTTTACATTCCGTCATATATGATTGAATAATTTCTGAAACTGTTTCACGTTTATCAACCAATCCGGCAATTTGGCCGGCCATAAATGAACCAGTGTCTAAATTTCCTTCAACAACAGCTCGACGTAAAGCCCCTGATCCAAGCGCTTCAAGTCTGTCCCAATCAGGATTAGCCTTACTTGCTTCTTCTTTTTCTACTTTAAGATATTCTTTGGTCAATTTGTTCCGTAATACACGGACTGGATGGCCAGTAGATTCACCTGTCAGTACAGTATCAATATCCTTCGCCTTAATAATTCTTTCTTTAAAATTATCATGGGCATTTGATTCGTCTGCAACAACAAAACGTGTCCCTACTTGAATACCTACTGCACCTAACATAAGTGCTGCTGCCATTCCACGACCGTCACCAATACCACCAGCCGCAATGACTGGGATATCCAAAGCTTTTGTAACTTGTGGTAATAAAGCCATAGTAGTTTGTCGACCCACGTGACCACCTGATTCCATCCCCTCAACAATTACGGCATGCACGCCTTCACGTTCCATCCGTTTTGCAAGTCCGACAGAAGCGACCACTGGAATGACTGAAATACCAGCTGCATTGAATCTATCCATATATTTACCTGGAGATCCAGCACCAGTTGTAATTGTCTTCACACCAGATTGACAGATGTAATCCACCACTTCCTCGACATGTTCATTCAACAACATGACATTTACAGCGAATGGTTTATCTGTTAATTGTTGCATCTTTTCAACCTTGGCTTGTACTACGTCTACAGGATCATGTCCAGTACCAATTACACCAAGTCCACCAGCATTGGAAACTGCTGATGCTAAATCCGCATCGGCAACCCAAGCCATAGCACCTTGGATAATTGGGTATTCAACACCTATGCGTTCCCAAAAATCTGTTTTCACTTAAGGATTACTTCCTCTCTTAATCGACTAATTTATAAGCAAAAATTATTTGTTTGCTTCTACGTAGTCAACTAAATCTTGAACAGTGTTAATTTTTTCTTCATCCTCAATTTCGATATCGAATTCATCTTCGATGTCATTGATGATTTGGAATAAGTCTAAAGAGTCAGCGTCAATATCTTCACGAATATTTGTAGTAGCTTTTACTTCGCCAGCCTCTAAGTCTAATTGTTCAGTGATTAATTCTTGGATTTTTTCAAAAGTAGTCATTATTTTATATTCCTCCATAATTTGCGTAATCATATATTTAGGTCACCTATCCCTATAAAAAGGATATCGATTTATGAATACGATAAAATTTAATTTTGTTTGACATCTAATAAAGTCAATAACGAGATATTAAATTATATATATAACTTTGTCAACTAGTTATCGAAACTAGTTTATTCATTTTTAAGAAACAAATTCGTTGTAAGCGTTACAAAACTTGCATTCAAGCCTTTAAGATTATGACAGGCGCTTAAAAACTTGATTTTTTGTGAAACAAAAATTGTATTTTGACTATTTATTCTAATGATTTGATGGTAATCGGATGGTTGCTTGCCCTGGCAAATAAACTGGGATTTTCTTGCTATCATCAGCTTTAAAAATACTGTTATCTATAACGGACAAGAAGATAGAAGATTCTTTCACGCAAAAGTCTAGTTAGCTTTTCTAGTAAAGAACTAAATACGTAAAAAAGCTCTAAGACAAAAAAATGTTTGTCTTAGAGCCTTTAAAATCCCTGTTGTTATTTCAATATTCTCTAGTATATTATTGGTTGCTTACAAGGCAATCAACTGGCCTTATTTAGATGGCAAACAAACTACCTATTGCCTCAAAGGCAAAATGGAGGAAAAGCTGCACCAGAATAATCATCACAACAAATTTTTGTTGCGGATTTTTTGCTAAAAAGATCTTGCTGATAGAATAGATGACCAGTACAGATATACGATATAAAAGCAGTGATATGCTCACTGGCGAAAGGTTGACCTTGTGAATTGGTTACCCATACAGCTGATAAAATGATAAGCAAGATATATGCCAATAACAATAGCGACGTATACATTTTTATTTTGTAGTCAACAATCTTTCCATTTTTTTCCCTCGTAAAAGTTTACCCAGAATTTTGCTAAATTGCTATTTCTATTAGCAAGTCACCTAACTTATAGAAATATAGATAGTAAACAGAAAACTATATATACCCATTGCATCACATATGCGTCATCATTTTAGTGATGGTCATTGGACAAAAAAAAGAAAAAGCCGAGATTTTCACCCCGACTCTCTTTCTTACTATTTATACGTGTATGTATTAGCTAGAAGGCACTTTAACATACTCATCGATGTCTTTAAAATTGACAATTGTTTTTGATTCGCAAATTTCTCGCATCTCTTCATCAGAATAATCCCAATAAATTTTAACAACTGCTGAGTTTGTTAATAATTTTTCAATTCTCCCTACCATGTTGCGTTCACGGAAGGTGAAGCGTATTTCATCTCCTATATCTGGTCGTACAGACTCTTTTACAGTATTAATAACTTCTACTGCCTCATCGTAGGGTAAATCCAGTAATGATGCAATTCTCGACTTACTTGTACCACGACGTAATTCAGTTCCAACTAGTTCTTGCATTTCATCTGTGACTTTAATACTCATATATAGCCTCCTAGTTAACCATGCGCCTTCTAATCACCATTGTACCATATTTTGTATTTTAATAATAATTTAAAGGCTTACCCCGTTGAAAAATCGCATTATATCTGGTTTTTTTCTAAGTAAAAGTATTTTGTGGCCTCGCGCCAGGTTAAGTTAGATAAGTCACTCTCATGGTTTTTTAAGAAATTTTCCACCCAATTTTGGTTGGTTTTCGCATAATCACGCAAGATCCAACCCATCCCCTTATTAATAAAAAATTCATCTGTATGCAAGCAATTTTCACAAGTTTCAGCTAATAAAATAGTATCTGTTTGCCCCTTCATCCCCAGTTGATGGATCATTGAAGTCCGCTTCAACCAGATATTATCCGACGAGCTCCACGCCGCCATTTCCGACTTCAAATCAGGATTCTTATGGACTACATAACCGATTGTTTTAACCAAGGCATCCACCGAATCCCACCACGATTTTTGGACAATCAATGTTTTTAATCTAGGTAAATCATCCGGCTGCAAATATTTCTTCATTTCTTTCAAATAATCACAAACAATATATTGAAATTCTCTTTCGGATAATGACCAAAATTCGCCAACAAAAGCCCAGTCAATGATTGCTTGATTAGGATTTTCCATGAAGCGCAACTTTGCTTCTGCTTTCGCTTCCTTTAGGTAGGGTTTAAAAATATCCCGGCGCGTTTGGCTTTTGATACCAAGAAATGGAAACTGGTTACGTTGGTACTTGGCCATCGGTTCAGCATCATAGCTTGCATGATCATACATTTCTTCAATTAAGTACTGCCAATTCACCATCGAATTCTCCCTATTGAATTTCCGCTAACAAGCTCACCAATTGGTCTTTAAATCCTTGGCTAGAAATCCTCTCTGCAACTCGGCAATTCGGCGCACGTTTGAATTCCTCTTCCCAGTCTACAATGTTATAGCCACGGGCAAATTGACCTTGAGTTTCAACATCCACGTAATATTCAGTCGCTTGAAGCATCAATTCTGGTACCGCAGCAACTGCAACCAATAATGAGTCTGTACAAGTAATCCCGTCGATGCCTCGTTTTGCCAATTCAAATTCACGGACAAACATATTAATATCTAAGAAGAATTTTGAACCTTTCGTATTTAAAGCTTGAATTTCTTCAATATCTTCTTCATACATGACACCAAAGTCTAAAGAAGCATCCCAAGTAACCATAGTCTTCGGTGTAGTCGCATTTAGGACGATACGGGCTGCTTCTGGATCTACATAGAAGTTATATTCTGCAGATACGTTCATGTTCCCGAGACGGTTGTTGACACCACCCATAATCCAAATATGCTTGATATCCTTCATAATTTCTGGGGCTTTCTTAATTGCCATTGCAATATTGGTTAAAGGTGCTAAGGCTAAAATTTCAATCTCTCCTGGATTTGCCTTCACTGTTTCAATAATAAAATCAATGGCATGCCCGTCTTCAACTATTTGCGTTGGTTTAGGGAATACAGCATCGCCCATCCCGTTGCCACCTTGAATCTCCTCCACAGTATCGTGAGTTTCATTTGGCAAGGCCGTCATCGGATTTTGATAACCCTTGTAAACAGGAATCTTATAATCCGGTTGGTAAGTTTCAATTGTCGTTAAGGCATTATCAACCTCTTGGTCAAAAGCCACATTCCCTGCAACAATGGTGATTCCTTCTACCTTAAAGTATTTCATCGCCATCAGAATGGCCGTTGTATCGTCTCCAGCTGTATCTGAATCAATAATTACACGTCTCATGTTAAATCCTCCAATAAGCTTATTTATTTTCATTATAGCCTATCTTGATAGGTGGAGATATAAGAAAGTGATGGTTGTAATTTACAGGGAGATTTTGGGCATAGAAAAAGCCACTCATCTGGGTGGCTTGGTGGTAATTATGATATTTTTGGAAAGATTAATATTAATGGTGTAGGAATATTACAACTTAATCAAGTGGCTAGTCTTTATCAATAACAGTTCTCATTCAAAGAATAATACCTCTAAACAAGTCTTATACTATTAAAAGATATAATGGAACAAATATTTTATAACTCGGTATATTTTTGTTTATTCCCTTTACTCTTTCCTATAGGATACTTTTCATTGTTCTTTTTGAGTTTATTTAAAATAATTTCTTCGATATTTAAATTTAGATTTGAAGACAGCATTATTGAATAAATCAATACATCTGCCAATTCATCTTCAATCTCACTTCGCTTCGTTTGAACCGTTTCCTCACTCGACTTCCATTGGAATAATTCCAACAACTCTGAAGCTTCAAGAGAAATAGAAATAGCTAAATCTTTTTCATTATGAAATTGTCGCCAATCTCTTTCGTCTCTAAATTCGTTAATTATTTTTTCTAATTCATCCAAGTTCAATCTCTCCTCGTTGAGCTTTTAGTAATGCTTCCTGCAATTCAGCATCTACGGCGTATAGATATAAGCCGTGTATCCCTCTAGTCAGAAGAACGTTTAATTCATTTTTTAATAAAAACTCTGCCAAATATTCTTTACTACCATTTTTTAAAGTTCTACGTTGTTTTGCTTTCTTATTCTCACTTTCATCTTTATCAAAGATTATTTTTCCATTTCTCAGTTTAACAGATGGGCCAATTATTACTCCTACATAATTCAAATCAAACCCTTGAACCGTATATGTAGATCCCGCTTCGTTAATTGTATGTGGCTGTTCTGCCCAAGACAAGTTTCTATATTTTACACTCCTGTCGTCGGGCTTTAGTTGATAATTCCAAGGAATTTTAAAATCTCCGTCTTTTACCATCCAATAGTTTTCGTTTTCTGGTTTCCGCTTATCTACATACTCCCAGTCAAATGTAGCCACAATCCTTGATATTCCCTTGTTTTGATCTTTTGATTTTTCTTTTATGGCTTTATGCATTTGATTCGCATCTTCAAATACTTTAATTTCATAGCTTTTTTTATCTTTTGGGATATTTAAAACAGTTTGTTTATCAATTAAATGTCTAATCCAATCAATCGTCTGGTCTTCAGCTTCAATCCGCATTTGATTTGTTAGGAAAATATAGTTATCATTTTCTTTTGACATGGCCTTAATTTTTTCTAGTTCATCTTGTTCCCAATACTGTTCAGTCGTTAAAATCTGATTGACATCAAATACTGCAATAACTACCCTAGCTCTTTCTAATAAATCATGAAGCTGATTTTTTCCTCGATAAGCTTGCTTTCCTTGCGTCCATAGTAAATGTGCCTCATCAACAATCAAAACATCAATGGGCTCATCAGGTGAAACTTTATTAATAAATCGTGTAGGTTTCAGAATTGTTTCAAGTTCTTCATTTGTTGTAAGCCCTAGTTTATCTGCAATTTGCTTATAAACAATTAGTTGTGCATCATGGTTCACCATCATATGCACTTTTAATTCTTTGTTATCTGACAATTCTTCAGCTAATTCTGTTTTCAAATCGTAAAATAAACTGCTCATTAAGACTGTTTTACCTGATCCGGCTTCTCCGGAAACTAAAATAAGTTTTCCTGCTTCATTTTCTTCCAAAGTTTTGACTACTTTACTATAAATTTTCTCTTTTGCATCTATCTGTTCAGGAGTAAGTTTATGGAATGGTGATGCTTTGAATAAAGCAGAGTCTTCAATGATACTTTTTAAAGGAAAGAGCGACTTGTTCTTTTTCCTTAATTCTTGCCAAACTTTTGAAAATATTTCTTCAAAGTATTTTGAAGTAAAATACTTATTCTGTTGATTAGTACGTCTATTGTGAACAACATCAACTTGAGGAACGGTTGATAAATAATGCATTAATTTATTTTCAATATCCAAAGTTAAAGACTTATTAAAGTATTCATGTCCTATTACATACATTAGACGCGACTTGGGATTAGACAAACTTTCTGTATCTTTGTTTATGGGATTTCTGTTTAAATGTTGATTCGTTCGTACTTTTATATTAGATGTCTCACCGACATATACATTATATGTATCATTCTTAGTTTCCTTATTAATGATATATACCGTTGGGTAGTCGATTAAGTATTCCCTATTTTTCTTATTGAAATTTACTGAAGAGTCACTAAAATCTTTCAATCCATCTTCTGTATAATTCATTTCGTAAATAATAGGACTAGGTATTTTCTCCATAGCTCTTCACTCCCTTAGAACTTTCTAATTAATTTATCTAAGATAACTTTAATACATATTAACATAAATATTTACTAATCTTATTTTTCCATTGTCTATATTCATTAACTATTTGCTTAAATAAAACTGCTTTATCTTGTTGGATACAATCAAATCATGTTACTTAGATAGAATCGTCAATAAGCGATGAAATTCTAGATTTTATTATACTTTAGGTTAGTATAGATATCTTAAAGGAGTGAATTTATAAGTTTATCGCTTCAAAATCTTCCATATATCTTTAAATTGCTTACCAAAGTCAATACTTTTTTCTGAATACAAAAGAAAGACTCCCTAACAGCCTTTACAACTGTTAGGAAGCCTTTGTTGAATATTATGGAGGTGAGGGGATTTGAACCCCTTTACCTCAACGTTTAAAGTGATATAGTAATGGTTTGAACCAAATTTTCACGCATACGCCTATGTTTTATAAAATTCTTAATAAATTATTTTACACCTATTTTTCTTGAAATTACATTACTAATTAATTGTTTGTAAAGTAAGTTTCCTTAAATTCATTAAAACTAACCACTTTAAATGGATACTCTTTAAAGAAAGAACGTATATTTTTATTTGTTAAAAAATATTTCTTTATTTTAAAATCTCCTTCCAGGCCAATATTATTTACTATTTTATCAACATTTTCTTCAAAGTAAGTAACTCTTCTTTCAAATTGTTTTGCTTTCGCCTTTTTATTTAAAAAATATTTACCTTGGTCTCCTAAAAAATCTTTCATGGTTTGGCTTAACCGCATATACTTTACTTCAAACAATAATATTTCTTGATCCTCATTATTCACTGCAATTAAATCATAATCTCCAATATTTCGAGGATGATTTCCTTTTGGATCAAGTTTATACAACTCTTTGTCGGTATAAACATCATAAATTGAATCATCAAACAATGATGCTAAATCTATTACTATTTTATGCTCATAATAAGTTTTCCATTTATCAATAGAACTAGTTAGCTTTTCCAAGCCATTATTATAAGGAAGTATAAAATTTGTTATTCCCGTATACCAAGTTTTTTCCAATTCGTAAAGAGTAATTGGGGAAAAAATTAAAAAGCATTTTTTAACCAACACTGGTTGAGCAGAAAGCTTATTTTTTCTTTTTTTCTTTTCCCAAATTGGTATTACACCATTTTCATCAGAGATTTCGTCAACTTTTAAATTAATGAAATCAATAACTTTATAAAAATCTTCCAGTGGAAGATCTGTTTCTTCTAAGAATAAATTAGCAACTGTTTCAATTGGAGCCATTACGACATTACTAGTAACTGTAACATCTTCTAAATCAGCTAAAATAGATATTGTTGAATGAGAATAAAGTTGTGATAATGTTGCAAATAATGACTGCAAGGACACACCAGTATCTTGTAAGAAAGCACTAGATATTTCATTTGATAACATTGTTTTATCATAAGATTGATCTCTAATAGAATAGTCTCCGAAATTGTAGCGGAGAGTTTTTATCAGATTAGCGTCTTTAATATACTTGTTGGTTTCTTCAATCTCTACTACGTAATCTTCTCGAATACCAAGTTGATTCCAACCCGCAGCTCCATAATTGACTGAATCAGACATATTTTGAAAACCAATTATCCATTTTCCATAGGCTATAATGTTATTTAAATCAATATCTGAAGGAATAGACATATCGGATTGATCTTCACGTATTAAATTTTCTTCAATTACATATTCTAAGACTTGTTTATATACTTTAGACTCTTCGCGTAAGTCGATTGCATCGTCGCGAAACTGGTGTAAAGTTTCCTCTTCTAGATGAGTAGTTGAATTAAAAACACTTAATCTCTTTTGGTGTATATCAATTTGAAAAATTATGGAAGAATAAATGTTAAGCAATTTTGTATGCAATTCAAATTTATCAATTTTTTCAATTCTTTGTATGAAGTTTCGACGTATTTCATTTCTAAATTGTTTTATAACACCAAGAATTTCAGTTTCTTCGTAATTTTTGGCTTCTAATCCAATATCTTTTATTATTTGAGCCAAAATTTTTCTAACGAGTTTAAAAGAAGACAATTTCGGTGATTCAAATCTTAAGTGAGTATTAATGTAGTAAGGTACTTCTATTCGACTAATTGATGAAGTTCTTCCATCATCATCAGTTTTTCTAATCTCTAATTCCAACGATTCTTTATTATTAAAACTCACTCCGTTAATGAAGCTTACTAATAAGTCATTTTCAAAAGATTTCGTTTTAGAAAGAACATTGTCACTAGCTATCTTTTCCCAATAAGGATTAATTAATAACTTTTGTATGCTTTTTTCTGAATTTATTATAACTGTACTATTATACTTATTTGTCATTATAGGTACGCCAGTTGCGTATTTGTTCAATATTCTTTCCGATATTAAACTGATCTCTAAGAAATCTTTTTTGAAGAATGAGAGTATTCTCTCTTTGTATTCATCAAAAGCATTTGTAATAATCTCATGAAATGAATCAATCGTTTCAATAGTTTCTTCATCCATATCTTCTAAAATATAATGTAATTCTCTATATATTATTTTTTTTCCGTTAGAAACAAAAATATCAACAGAACCTTCTCCATCTTTTCCTAGCAGTGATAAATCAGCTGTAGTATCTGAAATTACACTCCAACGATGAATATTTGAGAAAGCAAGTCCTGCATTAAAAGGATAGTTTATTAAGTCATTACTATAAAGCTCTACAGTTCGCTCAACTGATTGATATGGTGGAACAAATACTAAATCAGTTGTCACTCCTTCAACTATGACGTTATCTAAGTCTTGCCATGTTTGGAAATAAGATGTTATACCTGACATATTCATAGTTCTTTCAGATATATTTTTATCTTTAAAATATTTGATGAACTCGATTATTTCTTCTATATCTGATGCGAAGTTAATAATTCCCATCATCCCTTTAATATCAATTAGTGCTTCATCTTTAGAAACTAACATGAGTTTCATTATATTAGGTGAAAGTTCAGTATCATCCACTTTTTGAATAATTAAATTAAGGTTACTGTTAAAAGTTATTTCTAGAGCTTTTCTATTAACAGTAGCACCTACAATGGTATTCTTTTCTTGTTTAAAATCAGTTATTAATTTATCTATGAGTTCTGCGTCTAATTCATTAGGTATGAAAATAAGCAAATCATTTTTATGTAATAGTGCAAAAGAATTTTCAATAATAAAATCTTTTTCTTCAGCTTTATTGGTAAAAGCAAGTGAAATGAAAGTTTTTAAACTACGGTTGGTACTTATTTGGTAATTATTCACAAATTGGTTGATGATGGCATTCCAAGAACTATGTTGAATATCATCTATAGTAAGGTTTTGCTCAATTTTTTCTAGAAAACTTTCTTTTAACATGGGTAAAAATATTGGTAGTTCGTTTATTGGTGTGAAAAACTCATATAATTCTTCATTTGAACTTCTAAAATCTCTAAAGAACGAAGCTAACTTTGGATTTTTTAAACTATCATATTCTTTAAATACTGAATTAAAATATTCTTCAGGCGGGCATTCAAATTCATTATTTTGAGGAATTCTCATAGTATACAAATTAGATAAAATATAGTCTTCATAATATAATATTTCTTGCCATATGTCTTTTAGATATTCATCATTTTGAACAATGCTTTCTATAAAAAAACACGCTTCATACGTATCTTCAGAGCCATTACCTAATATAATTTTATGAAATTTTCCTTCTGAGTAAAATTTCACCTCTCCAGTATCGCAATAGAAATTCTCTTGAGCAATAAAAGATTTATTTAACTTTTTTGCAATGATTTTGAATAAATTTTGGAAATCTTTATACGTAATAATTTTATGTGGTCCACTATTTTCTTCATTTTCAATAAATGTTTTATTTAAAGTGTCTGATGCTCCTATGTATTGTCTGTTTGAACCCCATGAAGTTATAGTATATATTGCTTTTCCTAAAGACACAGTTTCATATTGTTCAAAAATGTCTGGTAAGGTTTTATCTTCCATTTATTTAACTCCTAACAATTGAAATTTGACAAGCGTTTTTTTGTATAGCATTCTCGTTATACTTTAAAAATTCTTCCTTATTATTTCTTCAGTGGTCTGGGATAGTACCTGTTGAACAGTACTATTTTTACTAGGTTTAGTTTTAGAAAACCGCATGTCTTTTACTAGATTTTGATTTAAGTTAAATGTATCACTATATTGTTGGATACTATCGTGGTAATTTATTTTGACATTAATATTTTGTTCAGCTTGTTGGGAATCAAATACATCTACTCTCAAAACAGTTGAAAAACTCTGTTTAGGAGCTAGAATAAATGGAACAGACTGAGTAAAAATTTCTCCATCTTTTATTATATTTATTTTTGTATCTAATTCTACTAAATCAATAGTTGCAGGTGTATTCCCAAAGTTTTTAATAACTAAATACTCCTTCGGTGTACTGATTACTTGAGAATATTCAAGGTACACTGCTACAACTGGTCTATTTGCTTCTCTTATAGATTTTTCAGTCAACTTTATAGATTTTTTTGACTGCCATAATGCAATTAAACTAGCTATTATCCCAATAGTAGCAGCAAAAGCTTGAATAACATCTGTTATAGTAATTCCTGTAAGCAATAATCTGAGAGATTCATCCATTGTCACACTCCACCTTTTTCATAGCATAATTATTTCGATTACATTTTACCAAGATTGTTTTTATCGTGAATTTTTTCACTGAGTATCCTAAATTTCTCTAAATCATCATTATAGTCATTTATGATGTTTCAAAAGTTTAGTCTACTATTCTTAGAATCTCGATTTTCCAACGAATATTCATTATAAAACAGTGTGCAATTATATGCAGTTCCGCATATTCCATTCAATTGATTTATCCACTCTGTCATGTGTGCATCCTCGGAGAATCCCAGATTTCCTGCTTCTGTATATAATCTATATATCTTCTTCTAAAGATGATAATACATGAATAAACTCATCCTCAGAGATTTCAGTACTGCTATATCTTGTAAATCCTTCATTTACTCTATTCATCACATTAATTATATCTTTTCCAATCTCTGATCCATTTTGTATTATCTCTTCATCAGACTGATAATATTCTTTAATTATATTCCAATTAGAAAACACTGTAAAATTTATTTAATTGCATAGAATTATCTCTGTTTGACTAAAAATTTACTCTAATTTCACTTTCAACATGTTGAGTGATTAAACTAAAAAAAGACTCCCTAACAGCCTTTACAACTGTTAGGGAGCCTTTTTTGAATATTATGGAGGTGAGGGGATTTGAACCCCTGTCCAAACACTCCGATTATACAACTTTTACCACTATAGTTCATTCTCGGATTCGCGCACTAATGGTGAATAAACAAACCACTTAGATTGCTAGTCTGATTAATCTCTTTTCCTTGCTCCAGACGGAAGCTTAGAACGTAACCTACTATAATAGGACTCGGAACCAACGCATAGGTGACGCCGGGCGAATCTTAGCTAGCTGTTATTAGGCAGCGAAAGCTAAAGTGTTTGTTTCTTGTTTGTCAGTTATATTTAAACTGGTAACGTTGTTGCGAAGCCGTAACCTCCGAGCAGTAGTCATACACCGGGCTATGCCTGTCGAATCCAATAACACCCCCGTAAATGTACTCTTTATAATATCACGAATTATACAAGAATGTCAAAAAATATGAGTCAGTATAATCTGGTTAGATGCTTTTGAGTATTTTATCATTAATAAGGGCTTTCATTTGAGCGTAAACACTTATATGTTATAATGTTTATATAATTTAAAGAAAGAGGATGATATCATGTCAAATGAAAACAAAGGTACTTTCGATAAAATTAAAGGTTCAGTAAATGAAGCAGTCGGTAAAGTTACTGGCGATAAAGAGCAAGAAGGTAAAGGTAAAGCCCAACAAGCTCGTGGTGAAGTAGAAGAAAAAATTAATGATGCAAGAAAATCTTTTGATGATGCCAAAGATGATGTTAATGGTCGCTTAGACGGCTTTACTAACAACGATGACGAAAAATAATTTTACTAGTTATTAGATTGAAAGGTGTGGCTTAATGGCTACATCTTTTTTATTCTTTCTTTTATATAATCTAATTGTTCAAATTTATACTATTTTTGATCAATATATACATCAATCCATTCTCGCTGAATGGCCTTCTTTTCTATATTTATTTGATTTAAACTTCTTCATCATCTACTTCAATATCTACTTTGGCTTTTTCTTTTTGTCAACAGCAGCAGTACACATAGCGACACCAATAGCTATCCCAAATGAGATACCTAAGAATATATTATTCATGGCAAGACCAAATATGAGACCGAATAACACGACAGATAAAATTGCGGTTTTCAGGTCCACTATATCTCCCCTTTTCTATCATGCCTGATTCAATCACCTAAATCTGTTTTTGATCTTATCGTCTTTTGCTTTTCTCTCCGCATAACGTCAGCGCTTGACCAGACCACAAGTCCAGCAGCAATTCCCACAGATACCCAACGCCCTATTTGACCTATGGCTATACCCAACGCAGCTCCGATTGCTACTCCAACACAAACGCTCATGTTCATAACTATCGACTCCATATCATTTCCCCATATATGATTCTTTAATTATATTTTATTGAGGAATTTTGGCAAAATAGTAATGATGTCTCCATATTGGCTTAATTAAGTAAAATTGAATTTTATTTCTATCTCTTCTTGGCTAAGTTCTCTCGTATAACGAACCTCCTTCATGGACAATTGGCCTGATTTATCCAAGGCGATAGCGGTTGTAGAAACTGTCCCAAAGTCTCCTTGGCCTTCGATAAAAATGCCTGATGCCTTTTTGGCCTAGTCTAGGATCAAAAAGCTAGGAAAATCTGTTAAATGAGGATTCGAATCGGTATTTTGAAAGTTTTTTAGTATTTAATTTAAATCAATTTCACCTTGCATTAAATGCGTTAAATCTTTCACCGACTGACTTTTCCGGTAGGCTGACAAATCATCGTAGGTGTTAGATATTGAATGAATACCTGCTGCATAATTAGTCAAGCTATCATCTACATTATTGTACATTTTAAGTTCTATTTTAGGATGAATTCGACCCAATAATAGATGATACCCTTCAAATTGGTTGCTATGTTGTCGTAAATTAGATACATAGTCAATTGCACTGATTTCCGACTCAAGATAGTCCGTAATTAGGAAACCCCGGCTAATTGGGTCAACTACATGGCGGTCTACAAAGGGGTAATTGGTTAAAGCTGCAAATTTCCCCGACTTAGAGAAGGCTAACCAAGTCCCGCCATGTTTCAAGTCACGGCCGCCAATAATGTCAGTAGATTCCGTCCATTCATGAATAGGTAAACTCGCCCTTGAATAAGCTTCATCGCGGTTTGCGGTCAGAACGAAAGGGTATTCAGCATCCGTTTGAATAGAAAAAGTAATTAAACACATAGGTAACCTCTCAATCCTTAAAATAAAAGCATGCCAAAGTAGGCGCACTCGCCTATTTTGTCATGCTTTTTATTGTTTTATGAAATATCTGAATGATCCAAATCTGTTTCTTGGTCATTGATTTCTTTACGGGCAAAGTGATCTGTCTGGTTAAAAGCTTCTAGGTGATATAAACCGTCTTGATATCTAACCACGGACACACTCGCATTATCTAGCATTGAATCAATTTCAAATTGTGGAATTAATTCATGAATCATATTACGGATAGTCATCCCATGACTCACAATTAAAATCGTTTGATCAGTTTCTCTGTGTTTTGTAATCACATCAATCAAACCTAACTCCACTCGCATCCAAAATTCCATAAAGTTTTCAGCATCGTGGTAAGGATCCATTTCTTTGAAGGCATTCAATTCTAAACGAACACTTTCATCTGAAGTTGCGCCAGTATAGGAACCATCTTTACCAGTAGCAATCTCTGTTACTTCATCCCATAACCCTCTTGCGTCTAAACCTTCAAAAGAACCAAAGAAAACTTCTCTAAACTCTGGGCGCTTCTCAATTTCAATACCTTTAGCAGTTGCCTTATTTTCATCTAGAATAAGTTCTGCTGTTTTCACCGTACGTTGTAAATCACTGGTATATACTGCAGAAAACTCAATATCGGCCAATCCACGACCACTGCTACGTACATCCTCTTCTCCGCGTGGCGTTAGTGGTGCATCAGCCCACCCCTGCATACGTCCATAATAGTTTAGATACGTTTCTCCATGACGCATGAAGTAAATCGTCACACCTTTTGACATGAATAAATTCCTCCTCAAATTACACTACTCTGGGTCTTATTGTACCATTTCTATAAGCCTGAAGTAATTTTTTTAACTGGGCAACTTGGTCTTCCAGTTTAACCCCTACATCGGTTTGGCGCACTTGTAATCGTTCTAGCTCTTTATCGATAATTCGGCGTGTAGATACGATATCCGTTTCATGTTCTACTGCATCCTCTATACTTGAAAATGGCTGATGGCTCACTAATAACATACCAAACGAATTGTATAATAAGGTATAACCCGCTAGACCTGTAGTTGGCTGATAGGCTTTTGAAAAACCACCGTCAATCACTAAGAGTTTACCGTCCGCTTTAACTGGGTCTTCACCCTTACGCTCTTTAACCGGTGTATGCCCGTTTACAATATGCCCTCGATCTGGACGAATACCAAACTCGGTTAAAATCAATTCAGCACACTTTTTGTCATTACGTAAAGTATAGTAAATATTTTTGGGCTCATGATGTGTTTCAGCATCGTCGATATAGTAACGCTCAAATGTCGTCATCTTTGTCTTTCCAAATAGAGACGACCCTTCACCTTGCCAGATATACCACATGTAATCCAAATCAGGGTTTTCATCCTCATTTGGTCCTTTAGCAGCAAAAGCTTGACGCATAGACGTTTCAAATTGATCCAACAATTCCCGTCCTGCGTATGAACGTCCGTGAATTTCAACCGCCTTAAATGACATATCTTCATTCATCGGAATACAACCGTGATATAACAGGTTTTCATTGTAGACTTTATACAATGACCCCTTACTATATAGGTAGGCAATATGCTTTTGCAGACGGTCTGAATTTAAGAATCCAGCTTGTAATTTCGCCATCACATATTCTTCATCTTCAGTGAGCTTGAACGGATCTGTTGGGTCTACCGTTGGGAACGTCGTATTCTTCAAGTTATGTTCCTTCCCATCAACGAGTACAGTCCCTTTTTCCAAGTCTAGTTTATCAAGGAATAGGCGGTTATCGGTTTGGAATTCAGGGTGGCGTTTAATGACTTGCGCTTCTAATTTAAATTGAATAATCGTGATTGCCTGCTGCATCTTGGCAATTTGTTTCACTTCTTCTGGAAAATGGTCTACCGTATCGTCAATCTTAGGCATGAATTCTGCGATAGAATCATCGGGGTATGTAGCCTCCGCGAAGGCCACCAAGGGTCTCAGTGAAATACCATAGCCATCCTCGATGATTTCTAAGTTGTCATAACGGGCACAAATCCGTAATACATTGGCGATTAAGACACGTGACCCGGAAGCAGCCCCCATCCAAATGGCGTCATGGTTTCCCCATTGAATATCGATGGATTTCTGAGCAACTAACAAGTCGATAATTTTATCGGGCGACGGGCCACGGTCATAGATGTCCCCTAAAACGTGTAAATGATCGACAACTAGTTCTTGCATCAATTCAGACAAGGCCTCAATTAAACGGTTTGCTGCCCCTAATTCGATCACATTTTGAATAATATTCCAGTAGTAAGACCCCTTGTTGGTCAAGACAGAATCCTTAAATAACAACTCCTCAAGGATGTAAGACATGTCTTTTGGCATCGCCTTACGAACCTTTGAACGAGTGTATTTGGACACAACAAATTGCCCTAACTCCACCATCCTAGAAATTGTTAACGTATAGAATTCATGCTCTTCCTCAATATCTGTAATATCCGCTAATACACGGTCTAGCTTCTCTTCTGGATAGTAGATAAGGGTTGCCAACTGGTTCATTTCATTCGTCGATAAACGGTTTTGGAATACTTCACGAATCTTTTCTTTTATATTCCCCGACCCATTACGTAATACGTGCGAAACAGCATCGTACTCGCCATGGAGGTCGCTAATAAAATGTTCTGTGGCTTTAGGTAATTCCATAATCGCTTCTAGATTAATGATTTCAGTTGTTACTGAGGCAATATCGGGAAATTGCTCAGATAGTAATAATAAATAACGTTTATTGTAGTCCATCACTACTTCACTCACTTTCTTTCAACCATCATATCATTTTTTCAGAAGATAAAAATTGCAATATTTCTATTTCTAACAAATTCATGATATTTTTTCAAAAAATTGGTTATTTTAGCCATTCTTACCTTAACTTTATCATTATATTAGATAATCCAACAACTTGCTATCATTAACTAGTGATAAAATAGCAAAAAAGCATACCCATAAACTTTACAGTTTTTCACATAGGTATGCTTCAAGATTACATTTTCAATGCTCGTTGCGCTTCTCGTTTCATATCTTTCTCTTTTAAAGCACGACGTTTGTCATATTTTTTCTTACCTTCAGCTACACCTAATAACACTTTTGCGTAACCGCGTTTAATGTAAACTTTTAGTGGCACTAAGGTATGACCTTCCCTTTGAGTCTCTTTTAATAACTTATTAATTTCAGCCTTCTTCAATAAAAGTTTACGCGGGCGTAGTGGGTCGTGGTTGAACATGTTCCCCTGCTCAAATTCGGAAATATGGACATTGTACATCCAGACTTCTCCGCGTTCGATTCTTGCGAAACCATCTTTTAAATTCAAGCGTGATTGGCGAACAGATTTAATTTCTGTTCCCGTTAAGACTACGCCACACTCAATTGTATCTAAAATCGTAAAATCATGATTGGCTTTTCGATTACGTGCAACGACGTTATCATCATTTTTCTGCACTTTCTTGCCTTTTGCCATTTAGTCACCTTCTAACTGTTCAAATCTTCTATTTGCGTTTACTTTGACGAATGACAAAGCTCCGTTTTTGATTTGATTTTTTGCTCTTACCATTGCTATTTTGCTTATTATTTTGTCCTTGACCGCCAGTCTTGCCGTTCTGTGGCTTGCTACCAGACTTTTTACTCTTCTGACCTGGTTTACCTGAG
Source organism: Aerococcus sp. NPDC058936 (assembly GCF_042741995.1). Classification (NCBI taxonomy): domain Bacteria; kingdom Bacillati; phylum Bacillota; class Bacilli; order Lactobacillales; family Aerococcaceae; genus Aerococcus; species Aerococcus sp. NPDC058936. Next base: position 45,327 of record NZ_JBHYKZ010000005.1, read on the forward strand.
AGCTTGTTCTTATTCCCTTTATGAGACTTGCTAGCACCAGATCTGTCATTTCGGCGGTTATCACTATTTGAGTCTTTATCTTGTTGGCGTCTACGGCTTCTATTATTGCCTTTACGGCCCTTATTGTTGCCGCGACCACCTTTACGGTTACCTTGACGTTGTAAACCAGATGATTCACCGTTATCCTCACTCTTCACAATGACAAAATCAATGTCACGTGTATCCGTGTTAACGTCCATCACTTTTACAGTCACTTTGTCCCCAATACGGTAAGTTTTACCAGTATGCTCACCAATCATCACTAAGTGGCTAGCTACAAAGTTATAGTAGTCGTCTTTTAGCATAGAAATATGGACTAAACCTTCAACAGTATTTGGCAATTCAACAAATAAACCAAAACCAGTAACGGAAGAAATGATTCCTTCAAATTCCATGCCGATTTTATCCAACATAAATTCTGTTTTCTTCAAGCTATCCGTTTCACGTTCAGCATCCACACTACGACGTTCCATCTTAGAAGAATGTTCTGCGATATCAGATAACTTCATCTTCATCTTCTCTTGTTTATCTGCATTTGGACGCGCATGGCTTTCATAGAAGTGAATTGAACGGTGGATAATCAAGTCTGGGTAACGACGGATTGGTGATGTGAAGTGGGTGTAATCTTCAGCCGCCAAACCATAATGGCCGATTGGTTCAATATCATATTTAGCTTGCTGCATCGAACGCAGTAACATCATGGATACGACCGGTTGGAAAGTCTCTCCTTCAACCTCGCGCAAGATATTTTGAATATCTTTTGGCCGGATAGAAGATTTTGTCCCTTGTGGCACAATACCAAAGGCCGTCACAAATTCTAGGAAGCGTTGCATTCTGTCTTCATCCGGTTGCTCATGGACACGGTAGATGAAAGGCAATACTTTCTTTGTAAAGTGGCCAGCAACTGTCTCGTTGGCTGATAACATGAATGATTCAATCATCCGCTCTCCAACGCCACGGTCACGTACTTCAATCGCTTTAGGATGACCTTGATCATCAACTATAATTTTCGCTTCACGAGAGTCAAAGTCAATGGCACCACGACTCACACGTTTATTGTATAAAATCTCATGTAAAGCAGCCATATTTTCTAACATGTCAGTGATTTCACTGTATTTTTCCCGTAATTCTGGATCATTATCTGTGATAATGGCATTTACATCTGAATAAGTCATTCGGTAATCAGAGTGGATAATTGACGGATGAATATCATAATCAATAATACCACCGTTATGGTCAATTTCCATGATAGCTGTCATTGTTAAACGGTCCACATTTGGATGTAATGAACAAATACCATTAGATAGACGTTGCGGTAACATTGGGACTACACGGTCTGTTAGATAAACTGACGTCCCGCGTTCATAGGCTTCTTTATCCATTGCTGAATCTTCTGTCACATAATAAGATACGTCAGCAATATGGACGCCTAATTGATAGTTCCCATTTGGTAATTTACTTAATGAGATGGCATCATCCAAGTCTTTTGCATCTGCCCCATCAATTGTAATAGTTAACAGGTCACGATGGTCCTTACGTCCTTTTAAGTCATCATTTGAGATGGTGTCAGGCACTTCATTGGCATGGTCTAACACCTCATTTGGGAATTCATGCGGAATTTCAAACATGTTTAAAATGGCAAGTATATCTACACCCGGCTCATCTTTATGCCCAATTTGTTGGATGACGTTACCCGCAACTGCAAATGGGTGTTGGTCATCTGGATAATCTACTAGTTCGACAACCACAATTTCACCCTCTACTGGATGTAAGCCGTCTGGTTTTACTAAGGCGGTTAAGTTGTCTAAACCATGGTTTTGCGGTTTCACGCTACCAATAAAACCTGTTGACGTTTTATCATTATCATTAAAAGGCGTAAACTCACCTGTAAGGCGTGTCGTATGGCGCACTAATACTTCAGCGATTTCACCTTCAGCTGACTTGTCATTTGAAGGATTGGCGTCTCTGGTGATTTTTACTCGCACTTCATCATTTTGCAAGGCACCATTGGTTTTACCCTTACCGATGAAAATGTCTTTTTCAAGTTCATCAGTTTTGACGAAACCAAAACCACGTGCATTTTGGGTAAATACTCCTGTGTAATTGGCTTTATCTTGTTTGATACTTAAAGTACCTTTACTTGTAATGGCAATGTCTCCAGCTTGCTCTAATTTAGCGATGGTTTTCACCAAATCGGCAAAATCGTCTGCTTGGTCATAAGACAAGGCTTTGCTTAAAGTTTGTGCTGTGTAATTCTCTTCTGAACTTGCCAACTCGGCAAGGATTTCTTTTTTCATATAATTAATTTTTCTACTCACTATTTCACTCCCAATTTAGGTTGGTTAAATATTCTATTACTGTGTCTTCAAATTCGTGGTGGTATTTACCGACTGTGATTACATGCGTTGCTGAATTAAAGGCATTTAAATGTACGGGTGCAGTGGTAATGGCTTCTGCAAACTGCTCACCAGCGGTTGGATCAACTAATTCATCTTGACCAGAAGCTGCAATGTAGAATGGCACTTTCAATTCGTCAAGTCGTGCACTTAAATCACGGTTCACGGCATGTACACCGGTAAGGGTTGTATATAATTGTTGGGCTAATTTGTCGTCCGACTGGTTGATTTCTGCTTCGGTCTTACCAGCTAATTCTTGGACTTTTCGGGCATAGGTCATGAAAGATGTCGGGACATTGGAATCAGTAATAGCTTGATCTGTGACAATAGGTGCATTAAATACGCCACCACCAATTGTCGGATTATTTAAAATCACTGAAGTAGCCACAGTCCCACCTAAAGACAGACCAAATACTGCAATCTGCTTATAGCCTTTTCCAACCATAAAATCATAGGCATCTTGACCGTCTTGTAGCCATGCAGCTGGATTGCCTTCCTTAATTAAATCAAAGACGTCCATAGTGGCATGTCCTGTTAAATGAGGTGCATAAACAGTATAACCTTCACGATTTAACCGACGTCCCAACATTCGCACGTCGTTCGAAGTACCTGTAAAGGCGTGGAAAAGGATTACTGCCCTTTCATCACCTTCAAAGAAAAATGGTTTTGGAATTTTTGCTTGCATGCATATCCACTCTCAATCTTAATATATTAACATCATTTATACATAATGACTTCGCTATTCCATTGTAAGTTTTATTCGCTTTTAAATCAATTAATTGCGTTGCAATCAGCAAACGAAAGGTATAAAAATAGCGGTCCCCTTGCAGAACCGCCCAAATGTTATGAAGATAAGTTTGCTAATAGTAAGGCAATCACCATAAAGGCTACACCTAACATGATTGTAAATCGATTTAAGACAGCTTCAAATCCGCGTGCTTTTTTCTTTTTACCAAACATCGCATCGCCACCACCAGTTAAGTTACTTGCACTATTTCCTTTGGAAGGTTGTGCAACAACTACTAGAATTAGTAGAAAGGCGATAATAATTAGAATGGTTAATAATATATTATACAAAAGATACCCCTCCGTTTTAATGTCCTAGTTATTCTACCATAAGTAAGGTTGACATACAATTATGGGTAAACAAAAAGGCGACCGAAGTCACCTTTTCGATTTGTTTATTCGCCTTGGTTTGCACGCATTTCTTTGTATAGTTCCACTTCACTTGGTGAACAGTATACAAAGTGGTTTGGTGCGATTTCAACCATTGATTCGTCCCCTTTGAAAGGTTCATGGTTGTATGTAATACGTTGGCGGTTGCGTTCGTAAATTGGATCTGGCAATGGAATGGCAGATAAAAGACTCTTCGTATAAGGATGTAAACCATGATAATACAATTCGTCAGCATCAGCAAGTTCCACTATTTTACCCATATACATTACTGCAATACGGTCAGAAATGTATTTCACCATTGAAAGGTCATGGGCAATGAATAGGAATGTTAAGCCAAAGTCCTCTTGTAATTCTTCAAGCAAGTTGACTACTTGGGCTTGAATCGATACGTCGAGGGCCGAAATTGGCTCATCCGCTACAATCATTTTTGGTGCCACTGCAAGTGCACGTGCAATCCCAATACGTTGACGTTGTCCACCTGAGAACTCATGTGGGTAACGGGTAGCATGTTGTGGGTTTAACCCAACTTGCTCTAATAAATCAGCGACTTTCGCTTTACGTTCAGCTTTCGTCTTCACCAATCCGTGTATTTCTAGACCTTCAGCAATAATGTCTTCAACCTTCATACGAGGGTTTAAAGATGCGTACGGATCTTGGAAAATCATTTGGATGTCTTTACGGAAGTCTAGCATATCACGACGGTTTTTCAATGAAGCAATGTCTTTATCTTCAAAAATGATTTCACCTGAAGTTGGTTGGTATAAACGCATAACTGCGCGTCCGGTAGTTGTTTTACCAGAACCAGACTCACCAACTAAACCGAATGTTTCACCTTTGAAAATGTCAAAAGAGATATCGTCAATGGCGCGTACTTCACCTTTTGAGCCTTCATTGAAGTATTGTTTTAAATTTCTAACTTTTAAAATTGGTTCTTGCTCATTAGCCAATTGCGTCATCTCCTTCTTCTGTAGCAATTACACCTTCAGTATCAGCTGATGTAACCACTTCAGTATGCTCATCTAACTCAGCGCGAGGGACACCTTCGTTGTAACCTTCTGGCACGATACCTTTTGATAGGCTTTCGTAGATTTTGTAACGACGTTGAATTTCAGCTGGTGCTTCTACTACTGGTGCATCTGGGTGTAATAACCAAGTTGCAGCCGCGTGTGTTGGCGATATTTGGAACAATGGTGGTTCTTCCTCGTAATCAATTTCCATCGCGTATTCAGAACGTAAGGCAAATGCATCACCTTTTGGCGGGTCCAATAAGTCTGGTGGTGTACCAGGGATTGAAACCAGTTTACCTGAAGTATCTAATGTTGGCATTGAACCGATTAGTCCCCATGTATAAGGATGTTGTGGGTTGAAGAAGATTTCGTCAACATCACCGTATTCAACGATTTTACCAGCGTACATAACAGCAACACGGTCAGCAACGTTTGCAACAACACCTAAGTCATGCGTGATAAAAATGATTGAAGTATCAATTTTATCTTGTAATTCTTTCATTAATTCAAGAATTTGCGCTTGGATGGTTACGTCTAAGGCTGTTGTTGGCTCATCCGCGATTAAGACACGTGGGTTACAAGCCAAGGCAATCGCAATAACGATACGTTGTCGTTGTCCACCTGAGAATTGATGTGGATAGTGATCCATACGCTCGTGTGCTTTTGGAATACCAACTAATTCAAGTAGTTCTTCCGCTCTTGCGTAGGCTTCTTTTTTAGATTTATTTTGGTGTAAGATAATTGGTTCAGCAATTTGCTTACCAATTTTCATAGTTGGGTTTAATGAAGTCATTGGATCTTGGAAGATCATGGCGATATCCTTACCACGAATATCTTGCATCTCTTTTTCAGATTTCTTCAATAAGTCTTCACCGTTAAAAAGGATTTGGCCCCCTTTAACATCCGCGTTATTGGCTAATAAACGCATTACGGTACGAACAGTTACAGATTTACCTGAACCAGACTCACCTACGATTGCTAACGTTTCCCCATGTTTCAAGTCAAAGTTCACTTTACGAATGGCTTGAACATCTCCAGAATACGTTTTGAAATTTATTTCTAAGTCTTTTACTTCTAAAATGTTTCCTGTTTTATTACTCAACTCTGCTCAACTCCTTAATCATTCGTTTTTGGATCTAGAGCATCACGCAAGCCATTTGCTAACATGTTGAATGCAATCATGACGATACAGATTACACCCGCTGGGTACCACATTAAATGAGGCAAGAATCTAAATGTCTTGTACCCATCATTGATTAATGTACCTAGAGAAGCATTTGGTGCTGGAATACCTAAACCGATGAAACTCAAGAACGCTTCGAAGAAAATCGCAGACGGAATTGAGAATACTGTTTGGATAATAATGATACCTGACAAGTTAGGTAAAATGTGACGGAAAGAAATCTTCCATGCTGACTCACCTAAAGAGCGGGCAGCCAAGATGTACTCTTGGTTTTTAATTTTCATTGTTTGTGCACGGATTACACGAGCCATTGAAATCCACTCTGTAATCGCTAATGCGATAATAATTGACATGATACCTGGTTGTAATACTAATAACATTAGGATAACGATAACCAAGTTCGGTACACCTGATAGGATTTCTAAGAAACGCATCATGATGTTGTCAACACGACCACCATTCCAACCTGAGATAATACCGTAAGGTACACCGATAACTAAGTTGAACAAGGCAGCCATCATACCGATAAATAGCGATACACGTGTACCGTATAAGATACGTGATAATAAGTCACGTCCTAAAGCGTCAGTACCTAAGTAGTAGTATACGCCATCTGGCACATTATTAGCAGCGTATTGGTCAATCGCTGATCCGGCCACTTCTGATTTACCATCAAACCAAGCAAAGCTTTCCAATCCAGGAATCTTTGGTGGCAGATTGGCAAAAGCTACGTTTTGTGCATTTGGATCCGCAGGTGCAATCACTGGCGCCAAGATAGCAAGAATGACAACAATGATCAATACCACTAAGGATACAATCGCTACTTTATTTTTCTTTAAACGGCGCCAAGAATCTTGAAGGAAGTTCAACGATTCTCCAGCAATTTGCTCACGTTCAGCGACGTGGTCATGTTGCGTAGCTGGGCGGAATTTGTCAGCTGCAATTGATTTATATGATTGATTGTTCTCAGCCATCTTATTCCCCTCCTTCATTACTTACACGAATACGTGGGTCTACGATTCCGTATAACACATCTACAATTAATAACATTGACACTAACATGAATGAGTATAGAATTGTGATACCCATAATTGTTGGATAGTCATTTGTTTGGATTGATTTAACAAATTGCTCACCAATACCAGGAATTGCGTAGATGTTTTCTACTACCATTGAACCTGTCATCAAGGCAACTGTTAATGGTCCTAATAATGTTAATAATGGAATTAAGGCATTACGTACACCATGTTTGAAAGCTACGGCTGTTTTGCTTAAACCTTTCGCACGTGCTAATTCAATATAGTCTGAATTCAATACGTCGACCATTTCAGTACGGATGAAACGACTCGAATCGGCTAATGGCGAAATGGCCAATGCTAATGTCGGTAAGACTGTTGCTGCAAATGAACCGTTCCATAAAGCGATTGGGAACCAACCTAATTGTACGGCAAATACTAGTTGTAGTAATACCGCGAAAACGAAGTTAGGAATTGAACGACCCAAGATAGCCACGAATGTAGCAGTAGAGTCAATCCAAGTATTCTTGTACATAGCTGAGATAACACCTAGTATGATACCAAATGATGTACCGAACAAGATTGCTTGACCACCCAATTGTAATGACGGTCCAATACGGCTACTTAATAATTGAGTAACTGGTGTATTTGAGAATTGGAAAGATACACCTAAATCCCCTGTAAAAATACCTAACATGTAACGCGCGTATTGGACGATCACTGGATCATTCAAACCATAACGTTCGTTCATAATAATGATTTGTTCCGCAGATAACCGGTCCTCATTTTGGAAAGGTGTACCTGGAAGCAGTTTCATTAAGAAAAATGTAATTGTTGCAATTAGAAATATTGTTAAAAACATATAAAATACTCTTCGAAGTAGATATTTGTAATACGATTTCAAATTGCTTCACCTCCTATATTGTGTTAAATTATTGACATATCTGAAAGGATTTGATCTATCAATGATTTATAAACGTTGGAAAAGCATCCTTTTGCTTTTTGCCACGATACCGTTCATTATATCAATTTTTTTGCAAGAGGGTATCACTTTATTTTACTTGAGCAATTGCTACTTTTACTTGTCAGCGCCCTTTTTAATCCTTGGTTTATTCGGATTAATCTTTAAAGACGGGACTTTTGACCTGTTTCAATACAGTTGGCGCAAGTGGAAACCAAGTGTTTTCTCACAAAATAATTCAAAAAATGACGATGACTCTGAAAGAAATGTACAAACTTTGTCCCAATCAATTGGGAATTGGTATATCGGCTTTCTAAAAATCGGTGGTAGCTTATTAGCAATAAGTTTAATCTTCCTAATCGCCTATTACATTATATAGAATTACCCGGGGTGGACCAAATTATCCGCCCTTTTTATGATATGTTATACTAGTTATCATTACCATGAAACATTATATTCCTAATCATGTTATTTTTCTTACCTAACTTCTAGTAAGCAAAACCCTATCAACCCACCTTCAATTTGGTCTTAATCTGCGGTTGAGGGCTATTTTATTACCCAATTAGTATGATTGGGCTTCATAGGCTAACCGTGCCCTAAAACGCAAATAAATCCATTTGGTGTCATATCTATGATTTTTTATATTCTAGACAATATCTTAGAATTATTCACCAAAAGCAGTACAAATTCTAACACAATTATCATTTAGCGTCAACATTCCTCACATATCATAATAAAAACAACCCGCCAAGGCTTGGCGGGTTGTTTCAATAAGTTTCAAATGTCAGCTGAAATTATTCTGCTGCTGTTTTTGAAGCCCATTTGAATGAAGTTGATGCACCAACTTGGTGGTGAACAACGCCCTCAACTGTTGGTTGCTCTAAGTAAGCACCGTAACGTTGGTACAATGGTGCGATACCAGCTTCTTCTAAGATTAAAGTTTCAGCATCTACTAAATCGCTCCAACGTTTGTCTAAGTCTTCAGTTTCATCTGATGCAGCTTGGATTAACGCATCGTACTCTTCGTTTGAGTAGCCGGAGTTGTTGTTGTTACCATCTGTTACAAATAACTCTAAGTAGTTGATAGGGTCAGCATAGTCAGCGCCCCAACCTGCGATTTGTAAATCGTAGTCTTGACTATTATCAGCTGCTACACGGTTCTTGAACGGAACTGAAACAATTTGAACTTGTAAACCTGGTAAGTTTGTTTGCAATTGTCCTTGGATATATTCAGCTGAACGTTTCGCATTTTCTGTATCATCTACTAATAATTCAAGTGTAATTGAGTCAGTACCTAACTCCTCTAAACCAGCATTGAATGCTTCTTGAGCAGCTTCTACATCATAGTCAACAAATCCTGTACCTTCAGTTGAATCTTCACGGAAGTCTCCATCTGTTGACGGATTGCTTGCTAATCCTTCTGGTACTAAGTAGTCAGCAGGTAGCGAGCCATTTTGTAACACTTGGTCTGCAAATGATTGTTTATCAATCGCTTGTGCGATACCACGACGAATATTTGTATTCGCTAATGGTGTTTCTTCACCGTTACGTTCTTGGTTCATCTTGATATAGAATACTGTCGATTCAGGCGCATTATCCATGTTTGGATCACCTTCACGAGCCGCTACATATTCACCAGATACTGTAGTATAGTCAATCTCACCAGAATCAAATAGATTTAATGCAGTTGAAGTTTCTTTAAGTACTTGGTATTTAACTGTATCTAACTGAACATTATCTGCATCCCAATAGCTATCATTTTTCACTAATGACCAGTTCAAGTTTGTACCATCCCAACCAGATAAGGCAAATGGTCCATTATATAAAACTGTATCTGAGTTTGTTGCATAGCTATCACCTTGTTCTTCTACAAAAGCTTGGTTAAGTGGGTAGAACGGTGCCATTGATAGTAAACCTTCCAAATATGGCACGGGTTTCGCATATGTTACTTCTAATGTTTTTTCATCTACAGCAACAGCACCTAACTCTGAAGGTTCCATTTCGCCAGCGATGATTTTAGTTGCATTTTGGATGATACCGTCCGCTAAGTATGAGTATGGCGCTGCTGTATCAGGATCAACTAAACGTTGCCATGCATATACAAAGTCATTAGCTGTTACAGAGTCCCCATTTGACCATGTAGCATCTTCTTTAATTTTGTATGTGTATACAGAACCGTCTTCAGAAATTTCCGGTTCGCCGTCTAATACACCAGCTTCATATTTACCTTCAGCGTTTTGACGGTATAAACCTTCATTCACGTTGTTCATCATATCAAATGAAACTGTATCTGTAACCATTGTCGTATCCATTGTTGGTAATTCAGAAGTTGTCGTCCAGTTCAATACTTGTTCGCTTTCGCCAGAACCATTTGAACCCGAATTGTCACTTCCATTACCACAGGCCGCTAGCACTAAACCTGATAAACCAATCACTGCAAGTGATTTAAATAAACTTTTTCTTTCCATAAGAACATCCTCCATATTTAAGCAAATCGCTTAATTAGATATTTATTACAACATGGAGACAATTTACTAGATTTTGAATACGTTGTCAATCTTTTCTTCTCATTATTTTCATGAAATATTCATAATACCCTCATAAATAAAGACAACCGTTGATATTATATCAACGGTTGTCTTGTCACTTGTTCAATTATTGTATTTATTCTGCATTATCTAAAGTGGCAGTACGTAAGTCAAATTCGTTACCAACAGATCGGAAAGTAATGCCTTCTAAGTTAGGATTTCTTAATTGTGTTTCTACTTCTTGGTATAGAGGAATCCACGCTGAATCTTCAGTTAATACTTCTTGAGCAGCAACAAAGTTTTCCCAACGTGCTACTGGATCATTGGCATTTTCACCTTTAGCAGCAATAATTTCTGCATCATAATCTTCGTTTGAGTAGTCCCCACGGTTGTAAGGTCCATCGGTTTCAAATAATTCGAAGAAGTTAATACCATCCGCAAAGTCAGCAGCCCAACCTGTGATAACTAAATCGTAATCACGCGCATCTTCTTGGCTTAGACGGTTTTTCTTAGGTACATTTTGCAATGTTAAAGTGACACCTGGTAAGTTATTTGCTATTTGTCCTTGGATATATTCAGCGGTTGTTTTACTTTTCTCGTCATCATCGCCTAATAAGTTCAGTGTTAATGTTTCAACACCTAATTCATCTTGTGCTAATGCCCAAAGTCTACCTGCTTCTTCTGGATCGTATTTATCTTCAATTGCAACTTCCGAAACAAAGTCTTCTTCTGTTTCTGGGTTAAAGATAAAGTTTTCCGGTACAAATGTAGATACCGGGTTTGAACCATCACCGATAACATTAGTTGCTAACTCTTCGTTGTTAATGGCGTAGTCGATCGCTTCACGAAGATTTTTATTTTGAAATACTTCGTTATTATAGTTAAAGGCTACCCAGTAGTTTCTCGCTTTTGCTTGTTGTACGGCGTCTTCATGATTTAGATACTGCTTAGCTAATTCACCTGTTAATAATGAGTTGTCAACATCTCCAGCTTCAAATAAGTTAACATTAGTTGAGACTTCTTTGATAACTTGAACATCTACTTCATCAATGGCAATATCGTCAGCATTGTAGTAGTCGTCATTCTTCACTAATGACCAAGTTAAACCTGTACCGTCCCATTCAGTCATGGTAAATGGACCAGAGAAAACAAGATTATCTGAATCAGTACCGTAAGCATCCCCTACTTCTTCAACAAAAGCTTGGTTTTGTGGGTATAACGGTGTGAAAGCTAATAAGTTTTCAATATATGGAATTGGTGTTTCTAAACGAATTTCTATAGTATAATCGTCCAAAGCTTCAACACCTAAATCTTCAATAGCTTGTTCACCGCTTAAAACACCTTCAGCATTTTCAAATCCTGCTAGTAAGTATGAGTATGGCGCTGCCGTGTCCGGATTAGCTAAACGTTGAATTGCATATACGAAATCGTGCGCTGTAATTTGATCGCCGTTTGACCATGTTGCATCTTCACGCATTTTAATCGTATAAGTTAATCCATCTTCAGAAACCTCAGGCAATGATTCAGCTAAGGCTGGTTGGATTTCATTTACATCATTTTCCCAATATAAACCCTCTTGAACATGTCCAATGTAGTTGGCACTATTCATATCTGTTACTAATACTGAGTCCATTGTAGCAATTTCAGTTGGTGCTACATAATTGACTACTGCACTCGCTTCCCCATTTGCAGCCTCAGTATTCCCTTCATTACTACCACAAGCAGCTAATAAAGCCGCAGTTGCTAGCGTAACCAAAAAACTTTTCTTTATTTTCATAGAAATCTCCCGTTTCTCATACATTTTTAATATAAATATCATTGTATCTCATTATTTTATTATGTCAATAGTATCAATCTAATATTTTTTTCAGAAAAAACGATCATGCACGACTTTGCTAGATTTAATCCATTTTTGTATGTGCAACTTTACCGAAAAGCAGAAGTTGATTACCGCAAAAAAGCACAGATACCGAGATATCTGCGCTAGGATGTTAACTGTCTGAATATTCGAAAGTGTCATTGCGACTTAAATTGGTACAGTAAATTGCCCTAATTTAAGAGAAATTATTTGTTTTCTAAGTTGTAGAAAGCGTTTAATCCTTGGTACTCAGCTAAATCGCCTAATTCATCTTCGATACGTAATAATTGGTTGTATTTCGCCATACGGTCAGTACGTGATAATGAACCAGTTTTGATTTGACCAGCGTTAGTTGCTACAGCGATATCAGAGATTGTTGAATCTTCTGTTTCACCTGAACGGTGAGATACTACAGCTGTGTAGTTAGCGCGTTTAGCCATTTCAATAGCGTTGAAAGTTTCAGTTAAAGTACCGATTTGGTTAACTTTAATTAAGATTGAGTTACCTACGTGGTTAGTAATACCGCGTTCTAAAATTTCAGTGTTTGTTACGAATAAGTCGTCACCAACTAATTGTACTTTTTCACCTAATTTTTCAGTTAATAATGCCCAACCGTCCCAGTCATTTTCGTCCATACCATCTTCGATAGTAATGATTGGGTATTTAGCAACTAATTCTTCTAAGAAAGCAACTTGCTCAGCAGCGTCACGTTTAGCTCCGCCTTCACCTTCGAATTTAGCGTAGTTGTAAACGCCGTCTTCGTAGAATTCTGAAGAAGCACAGTCGAAACCTAAGAACATGTCTTCACCTGGTTTGTAACCAGCAGCTTCGATTGCTTGGATGATAGTTTCAACAGCATCTTCTGTACCGTCGAAGCGAGGAGCGAATCCACCTTCATCACCAACAGCAGTTTCTAAACCACGTTCTGATAAGATTTTTTTCAATGCGTGGAAAGTTTCAGCACCCCAACGTAAAGCTTCTTTGAATGAAGAAGCACCAGCTGGAATAATCATGAATTCTTGGAAAGCGATTGGTGCATCTGAGTGAGAACCACCGTTTACAATGTTCATCATTGGTGTTGGTAATACTTTAGCGTTGAAACCACCTAAGTAGTTGTATAATGGAATGTTTAATTCATCCGCAGCAGCACGTGCAGCAGCAATCGAAACAGCCAAGATAGCGTTAGCACCTAAGTTACCTTTGTTAGCTGTACCATCTAATTCGATCATAGCAGCGTCAATACCGATTTGATCAGTTACGTCAAGTCCGATAATTGCATCAGCGATAGCGTTGTTCACGTTGTTTACAGCGTTTTGAACACCTTTACCTAAGTAACGATCTTTGTCACCGTCACGTAATTCAACGGCTTCGTGTTCACCAGTTGAAGCACCAGATGGAACGATTCCTCGACCAAAACCTCCAGCTTCAGTGTAAACTTCAGCTTCTACAGTTGGGTTACCGCGTGAGTCCAAGACTTCGCGTGCGTAAATATCAGTAATTGCAGACATAATTTCTCTCCTTTAAATTCAAAATAATTTTTAAATTTGTTACGTTCATATTATACCATACCCACCAATTGGTAGGTACAGATATTCCTTGTTTAATGCTTAATTAAGCTTTCACCAGTCATTTCAGCTGGTTGGTCAACGTCTAATAGATCTAACATTGTTGGCGCAACATCAGCTAAACGACCATCAGTGCGTAATTCAATACCTTTTTCAGTGACAATTAATGGCACTGGTACTGTCGTATGCGCTGTATTCGGTGAACCATCTTCATTTAATTCTGTATCCGCGTTTCCGTGGTCAGCAAAGATGATAGCTTTACCGTCTTTAGCTAATAAGGCATCCACAACACGACCTAAACATTCATCAACAGCTTCAATCGCTTTGATTGTGGGTTCTAACATACCAGAGTGACCTACCATGTCTGGGTTGGCAAAGTTTAAGATAATCGCATCTTGACGATCATTTTCAATCTCATCAACTAATGCATCTGTCACTTCGTAAGCAGACATTTCAGGTTTCAAGTCGTAAGTCGCTACTTTAGGTGAGTTAATCAGAATACGTTTTTCGCCTTCGAATTCGTCATTTGCCCCACCATTCATGAAGAATGTAACGTGAGGGTATTTTTCAGTTTCAGCGATACGTAATTGGTTTAAGCCGTTATCTGATAACACTTGGCCAAGAACATTTTTCAATGCGATTGGTTTAAAAGCGATGTCAGCTGGGATTGTATCTTTGTATTTAGTCATAGATACAAATTTCACGTTTGTTGGTACATTTCCACGATCGAAGTTATCCCATTCAGTTGCTGTTACAGCGTCTGAAAGTTGGATAGCACGGTCAGGACGGAAGTTAGCGAAAATGATAGCATCATTATCGGCTACTTGGCCTACTGGCTTGCCGTCAGCATCAACAATAACCGTTGGCTCAACGAATTCATCAGTAACGTCTTTAGCGTAGTTCGCATTTACAACTTCAATTGCATCTTCGCCAGTTTCGCCTTTACCGTTAAACATAACATCATAAGCTTTTTGTACACGTTCCCAACGATTATCACGGTCCATTGCATAGTAACGTCCAGAAATTGAAGCGATTTGACCTAAGTTTTCTTCGGCCATTACTTTTTCAAGTGATTCAATATAACCTGGTGCTGCATGTGGATCAACGTCACGTCCATCTAAGAAAGCATGTAGGTATAATTTTTCAACACCTTTAGCTTTAGCATCTTTAATCAATGCTTCGATATGACGTAAGTGGCTGTGCACCCCACCATCAGATAATAATCCGAAGATGTGTAAAGCGGAATGGTTGTCAGTTACATGAGTGTAAGCACCGTTTAATGCTTCATTCTCAGCAAATTCACCATCTTCAATAGCTTTATCGATTCGAGTTAGGCTTTGGTATACAATACGGCCAGCACCAATATTTGTATGGCCAACTTCAGAGTTACCCATTTGTCCATCAGGTAACCCAACGTCTAACCCAGAAGCTTTCATTGTAGCATGTGGAAATTCATTCCAGTAACGGTCAAAGTTTGGTTTGTTTGCTTGTGCTACAGCATTACCATATGATTCTTCTCTCCAACCGAATCCATCTAAGATAATAATAGCTACGGGTGATTTAGACATGTGTTATTTACCTCCATTTAATAATGCGATGTAAGAAGTAACATCAAGACTAGCTCCTCCTACGAGCGCACCGTCAACGTCCTCTTTTTCAAGCAATTCAGCAATGTTAGCTGGTTTTACAGAACCACCGTATAAAATACGTGTTTGGTCTGCAGCTTCTTTACCAGCAATTTCAAATAATAAATCGCGGATGTGTGCTGACATGTCTTGTGCATCATCAGCAGAAGCTGTTTTACCAGTACCGATTGCCCAGATTGGTTCATAAGCAATTACGGCTTGTGCAACTTGATCAGCAGTTAAACCTTCAAGAGCAGCACGGATTTGTCCACTAACCCACTCTTTTTCTTGGCCAGCTTCACGAGTTTCTAAAGTTTCACCACAGCAAATGATTGGTGTCATGTTGTGGCTGAAAATGCTTGCCGCTTTTTTACGTACATCTTCATCCGTTTCGCCGAACAATTCACGACGTTCTGAGTGACCGATGATAACGTAAGGTACGCCTAAAGCTTCTAAAGCAAGCGGAGAAATTTCACCTGTGAAAGCACCCTCATCTTCAAAGTGGACATTTTGTGCACCAATTTGGATGTCAGTACCTGCTACTTCTTCGATTAATTTTTCAATGTAGATTGCTGGTGGTGCGATTAAAGATTCAGCATCCGTTTGTGGGAAACCTTCTTTAAGTGCAGCAACGAATTCATGAGCTTCAGCAGCTGTTTTGTTCATTTTCCAGTTACCAGCGATTAATGTCTTACGCATATATAAAAAACTCCTTTACGAAAAGTTTTATTCGATTTAATTACGAAAATTATTTGTTCGCGATTGCAGCGATACCAGGCAATTCTTTACCTTCTAAGAATTCTAATGATGCCCCACCACCAGTAGAAATGTGTGTGAATTTATCAGCTAAACCTAATTGGTAGGCAGCTGCAGCTGAGTCCCCACCACCGATGATAGTTGTAGCATCAGTTAAGTTAGCGATAGCTTCACCAACACCGTTAGTACCTTTTGCGAAACTTGGCATTTCGAATACACCCATTGGGCCATTCCAAACAACAGTTTTCGCATCTGCAACTTGTGATGCGTAGTACTCAACAGTCTTAGGACCTACATCAAGTGATTGCCAGTCAGCTGGGATACCGTCGACATCAACAACATCAGTGTTAGCGTCGTTGTCAAACGCGTCAGCTACAACAAAATCTACCGGTAATACTAAACGGTCGCCAGCGCGTTCCATTAAGTCTTTAGCCAATGGAATTTTGTCTTCTTCAAGTAAAGAGCCACCAACTTCGTAACCTTGAGCTTTCATGAAGGTATATGCCATACCACCACCGATTAAGACTTTGTCAGCCTTATTTAGTAATGACTCGATAACTGAAATCTTGTCAGATACTTTTGCACCACCTAAGATTGCAACGAACGGACGTTTTGGTTCGTTAACAGCGTCACCTAAGAATTGGATTTCTTTTTCCATTAAGAAACCAGCAACTGCTTCGATATTGTTTGAGATACCAACATTAGAAGCATGCTCACGGTGAGCAGTACCGAATGCGTCATTAACAAATACGTCGCCTAATGAAGCCCAGTATTTACCTAATTCAGGATCGTTCTTGCTTTCTTTCTTACCGTCTACATCTTCGAAACGAGTATTTTCGAACATCAATACTTCGCCATCTTTAAGGTTAGCGATAGCATCTTCTAATTCTTGACCACGAGTTTGCGCTACAAAAGTAACTTCTTTACCTAATTTTTCAGATAAACGTTCTGCAACTGGGCGTAAAGATTTAGAAGCTTTATCTTCTTCTGTTTTCACTTTACCAAGGTGAGAGAATAATACTAAACGACCACCTTGCTCAAGAATATACTCGATAGTTGGTAATGCTTGAACGATACGGTTGTCATCAGTAATGTTAAGGTCTTTGTCCATTGGAACGTTGAAGTCAGCACGTTCTAAAACAACTTTACCTTTCAAATCGATGTCTTTTACAGTTTTCTTAGCCATTAAAATAGCACTCCTTATCTTAAGTTGTTAACCAATAAAAAAGGGCAGGAAGCGCGAAGCTTCCCGCCCAAATTCAACTGATTTTACTTTTAAACAATTAATTATTGTTTAGCAGCAAAGAATTCGATTAAACGTACGAATTGAGAAACGAAACCAGCTTCGTTGTCGTACCAAGCAACAGTTTTAACTAATTGGCCATCTTCAGATTCGATAACTTTAGTTTGAGTTGCGTCGAAGATTGAACCAGCTGGAACACCAACGATGTCAGAAGATACGATTTCATCAGTGTTGTATAAGAATGATGGGTTAGCGTATTTTTCCATAGCAGCGTTAACTTCTTCAACTGTAACTTTAGTGTTTAATGTTGAGTAGAACTCAGTCATCGAACCAGTTACGATAGGAATACGGATAGCAGTACCGTCAACTTTACCGTTAACTGAAGGAATAACACGACCTACAGCTTTAGCTGCACCAGTAGATGCTGGAATAGCGTTTTCTGCAGCTGCACGTCCGTTACGGAAGTTACCTTTTTTACCGTTAGGTGCATCTTGTAATGATTGTGTAGAAGTGTAAGCATGGATTGTTGACATTAAACCATGTTTGATACCAAATTCTTTTTCTAACACGTTAACTACAGGAGCTAAACAGTTAGTAGTACATGAAGCACCAGAGATAATTGTATCTTCAGAATCGATGATATCTTCATTTACACCGTAAACAATTGTTTTAGTTTCAGCATCAGCAGGAGCTGAGATGATAACTTTTTTAGCACCAGCATTGATGTGTGCTTGAGATTTTTCTTTTGTAGCGTAGAAACCAGTACATTCTAGAACGATATCAACACCTAAGTCACCCCAAGGTAAATCGTTTGCGTCACGTTCAGAGTATACAGTGATTTCTTTACCATCGATAGAAATACCATTTTCAGTAGTTTCGATATCGTGGTTGAAAGTACCATGAGCTGTATCATATTTTAATAGGTAAGCTAAGAATTCGTTGTCTGTTAAATCGTTGATTGCCACGATTTCTACATTTGATTCATTTTCTTCCCAGATACGACGTAAAGTTAAACGACCGATACGACCAAAACCGTTAATTGCTAATTTAATTGCCATACTACAAAATTCCTCCTTAATGGAATACAAAATTATTTTAATGGGATTCCCCATTTAAAACCATATTTGAGGCACCTTGATCAGTTATAATGACTAACTGTTTAGGTGCAAGTTTTGCAAAAGCCTGTATTGCTTCTGCTTTTACACTGCCTCCAGCAATCAGAATTGGCAAGTCAATATCTGCCAAGTCTTCAAGTTGTAGACCAATTCTAGGGATTCGATGTACTATGTTTCCTTCTTTATCAAAGAAACACCCGAACACTTCCCCTACAGCGTGGTTACTCTTAATCTTAGATGAACTTTCTAAATCAAGTCCCCTACGCCTTGCCATAATTTTAGCATTACCAACACTAAAAAGCAAAATGTTAGCCTCTTTTAACCGCTTTAAAGTTGATTGAATCACGGGATCATTCATTAAAGCCATATTTGCCACCTCAGATAAATTCTCGGGAGCATATAAGGAAATATTGTGACCGTGTAACTTTTGCGCTAGAATATCGCTAATTGTATTGGCTTGAGTTGCTGAAGCATCTCCGATCCCACCCCTGGCTGCGACCACAGTAAAGTGTCTGTCAGTAGAAGGTGCTAGTTGAACATGTTCACTCACCTCTAGCATAGTTGAACCACCAGTAACAGCAATCGTATGATTCCCCATTGGTAAATTCTTGTCTAAGTATTTTGAAACTTGTAGACCCATTTCAAATAAAATATGTTGATCCTGGTCGATATCTCCTGAAACAATTCGAGCATCTGCTATGTTGAGCACATCAGCCAAATGTTTTTCTTGTAAGTGAATTTTATTTGTATCACGCCACAAGTCTTGACCTGTAGCAATTGCTCGTTCTCCTTTTGGCGTAATTGTCATACCCGTGGGAGAAGAATCAATGAGACCTTGTTGTTTCAAAACATCCGTGATTGTACGTAGCGGTCGTTCGGTAATTGCTAACTTTTCAGCTAGTCCCTTCCGACCAATCGGACCATCTTTGAAAATCCGCTGTAAGACGGTGATTCTCTCAAAATAGGTCTTCTGAACTTCCGGCACTACTTCAGTAATACTTTTAAATAATTCGTCCATAGTCCCCACTTTCCTAGTACAAAAACGTTGAGTGAAAAAAGACTGGGACTTTTATTGTCCAGGATGTCTTTTTTTGACCACCTTACGGTAAAAAAATTTGATTCCTTCGAATCTCATCTCTTTACATGAGTAATCATACCAATAAATTTATCCGCTTGCAAGCTTTTAGGGGCACTTTTCTCCTATACGGCTATGAAAAGTATTACGCCTTACAAAGAATATATATTTAAGAGTTTATCCACGGTCTATACCGAACCCTTTAAATAAAAAGAAGTAGGTTTTACCCCACTTCTCCAGATTTAAAATCCGTTCATTATTTTTCTAATTCATCATTTTTAGTCATAATTTGATCTAATAAACCATATTCTAACGCTTCTTCTGCTGTTAACCAGTTATCACGGTCTGTATCGCGTTCAATCACTTCTACAGGTTGACCGGTCATTTCAGAGTATAAACGGTTCATTTTTTCTTTTGTTTTCAAGATGTGGCGAGCAGCGATTTCAATTTCAGTAGCTTGTCCTTGAGCGCCACCTAATGGTTGGTGAATTAAGATCTCAGCATTTGGTAAGGCAAAACGTTTACCTTTAGTACCTGCAGCTGCAATAAATGAGCCCATTGATGCTGCCATACCCATTACAATTGTTTGTACATCTGCATGTACGAATTGCATTGTATCGTAGATGGCCATACCAGAAGTGATAGAGCCACCTGGTGAATTGATGTATAGGTAGATATCCTTGTCTGGGTCTTGAGCGTCTAAGAATAATAATTGAGCGATAATTGAGTTGGCTAAATCATCATTAAATTCCCCGCTCAACATAATAATACGATCTTTTAATAAACGAGAGTAGATATCGTAAGCACGTTCACCGCGAGAAGATTGTTCAATAACTGTTGGTACTAAGTTCATTTAAATGTCCTCCTTTTAAACTTGTATATGGCTATTATACCTTTATGGTCAAAATTGGTCAACAAATATAACTTTTTGACTTTCCCCATCATTTTAGCATAGAAGGTTTATTCTGCCCAATAGCTGGCCTTCAAGGGCTTGAAAAATGTAACAACTGTCCATGTTGATACCTAAGATATCATCACTTCTTAAAAACGATTGATACTTTCAGATTCCTATAAAAGCTTGAATTTGACTAAAAACTAGGCTATAATAATTCTGTTATTGTTTTTTACCAAAATATACAATAATTTGCGCCCGTAGTGTAATGGATATCACATAAGATTCCGGTTCTTATAATGGGGGTTCGATTCCCTCCGGGCGTATTCAGATAAAAAATTATTAAGTTGTTGCTATTTATGAGTGACAGCTTTTTTCCCTTACCCTAGAAAATGCTTTAATTTCTTTTTTCAAGTGTTCATGTTAATGCAGCTTAACGTTGCATATATAAATCCTTTGAAAAATCATAAAAATGTTTTATATTTAGAAAACGAAGATTACTTTGTCAGTTAAGAGGAGAGATTGACCATGTCAGTTATAACAACTGTATTAACTTTTTTAGTCGCTTTAGAATTCTTTTATATCATGTATATACAAACGATTACTACCACATCAGTCCAAACAAGTAAAATATTCAATATGGAAAGAAATGAGTTGAAGGGAAAATCATTGAATACCTTATTAAAAAATCAGGGTATATATAATGGTCTCATCGGTCTAGGGCTATTATATGCATTATTTTTTAGTAGTGCCTCTATTGAAATTGTTCGTATGATATTTGTCTACATTATTTTAGTAGCCACATATGGTAGCTTCACTAGTAGTAAAAAAATTATATTGACACAAGGTGGACTATCTATTTTAGCTTTATTCTCAACCTTCCTATAATTGAATGCACAGCGTAATACTTGATAGAATACTTATTTGAACCCTAGTTTAACTGTCTATTTTTTTGCGTCATATGTGAATAAATATTTAGATGGTTTTTCTATTATTGGAACGATGAAACTTCACTAAACAACCCCCTACCCTGTAATATCGATCTTGTAAAAAAATAATAAACAAAAAATCGGGATAGCTCCCGATTTTTTTGTTTATTGTATTTGAATTTAAATTAGAAGAATACGTTTGTCACGCCATCACCTGAGGCACGGAATGATTCAGCTGATGTAGTTACACCGTTAGTTAATACATCGTTAACAGCTTGGTAAGTTTCTTCTGATACAGTAGCGCTAGCTGCCATACCATTTGAAACAACTTCAAATTGACCAGATGCGTTAACTACCGCTGATAATGAAGTACCACCCCAGTTACCTGAGTTTGCACGGTTAAGGATTACAGAGAATACTGCTGCTTTTTCAGAGTAGCTTGGACCAGCTTCAGTTTCTACTACTTGTAATACTTGGTAAGGGATTTCTTCTGCTGCTGAATAAGAAGAAGTTGAAGTTGTTTCTGTTACTTCTTCTGCTTCATATGAAGTTGCTGTTGCTTCTTCAGCTTCATACGCTACAGGTTCAACAGTTGTTTCTTCTGCTACCTCTTCAGTTGCGGTTTTTTCAACTGTTTCTTCTGCTACTTTGTAAGTGTCTTTTTTCTTGTTAGCATCTTCTACTACAACTTCGTCTACTTCACCTTCAGCATTTTTAGTGAATGAAATAGAATTAGATGGGAAGATTAAATCAGCATTTTCAATTTCGTTGATTTGAACTAATGTGTTCACATCTACTCCAGCTGCGTTAGCGATCACTGATAAAGTGTCACCGTATACGACAGTGTATTCAGATGTTGATTCATCAACTGCTTCCATATCCGCTGAAACTTCTTCAACGCTACGCGCTGTCCATTCCGCTGCTTTCGCTTCTTCAGTGTTAAATCCTGCTGTCGCAAATAATGCTGACAATGCAAATGTTGTTCCTAAAATCGTTTTGTTAAATTTCATGTTAAGTAAAACTCCTTGTATGTTTAGCTGTTGCTAAGTTGTTTATTTAGCCACTGTTTCGACTACATGCAATATACTACACGGTGTGGATTCAAAAAGAAACCCTATAAACCCATTCGTTAAGGGGCTTTAAATGGACTGAAATGTTTTGTAATTTTTAATATTTACGTCTCAATTATTACAATTCGCCGCATTCCCAGTCTGACAACATTCTTAGCACTTTCATGGATTCTTGCATATTTTAATAAGTTATATTTATGACATTGTATGTAACAAATTATTTTTGAAAAATGAGTATATTTCACCACGCAAAAGGTCGATATATCAGCATTTCCCCTCCATATTTTCAAGATTCAATATAAAAATCAACCTCACAAACAATAAAAAGGCCCCAAGAATTACAGCATACTTGCTGTACTCCCTGGGGTCTTTCTACATATTAATCGACTAACGTATCTGATTCAGCATCAGACATGCTATCAAAATCATCTTTTTTATTTAATTGTGCTAGCAATTGGTCGATATGGTTACCATATTCAATTGAACGGTCGCGTTCAAAGAATATTTCCGGTGTTTTATAGATATTTAGGCGTTTACCAATTTCAGAACGAATTAAACCACTAGATTTTTCCAAACCTTTTTGCGCTTTTTCACGTTCACTGGCTAATTCACTCAATGTAGTGTAGAAAATAGTTGCTTGTTGTAAATCTCCAGTAACTTCTACATCAGTAATTGTAACACCTTCAACGCGGGGGTCTTTGACAGTCTTTCTCAAGATATCGTTGACGTCGCGAAGGATCTCTTGACTTACACGCTCAGCTCTATATTTTGCCATTGTGCATCACCTCTATTTTTTCTTCACTTCTACCATACGGTATGCTTCAATTTCGTCATCTACTTTAATATCGTTGTAGTTTTCAATTGTAAGACCTAGTTCGAATCCACGAGATACTTCTTTCACATCATCTTTAAAGCGACGTAACGAACCTAATTGACCATCATAGATGACAATTGAATCACGGATGATACGAACTTGTGAGTTACGGTAGATTGTACCATCTAATACGTAACCACCAACAATTGTACCTACTTTAGATACATTGTAAGTTTCACGAACTTGTACAGTACCGGTTACTTCTTCAACGAATTCAGGGTCTAACATACCCGTCATCGCTGATTCTACGTCATTAATTGCATCGTAGATAATGTTGTATAGACGTACTTCTACTTCATCAGCATCTGCTTGTAATTTAGCTTGTGGTGTAGGACGCACGTTGAAACCAATGATTAAGGCTTGTGAAGCTTGACCTAAAGTAATATCACTCTCGTTAATCGCACCAACAGCTTGGTGAACGATGTTTACTTTAACACCTTCAACTTCGATTTTCTTCAAGCTTCCAGCTAAGGCTTCAACAGAACCTTGAACGTCCCCTTTGATAATGACATTAACAGATTTCAATTCGCCTTCTTGTAGCGTTTCGAATAAGTTGTCTAAGGTTACAGCATGGTTTGCTTGACGACGTTCTTGTAAGGCACGGCTCGCACGTTCTTCACCGACGGCACGGGCTGTTTTTTCGTCATCAAAGGCTACAAAGCGGTCACCAGCTTGTGGTGATTCTTGTAAACCAGTGATTTCAACTGGTGTTGATGGGCCAGCTTGCTTGATACGACGACCAGTATCGTTAGTCATAACACGGACACGTCCATGTGTATCACCAACAACGATTGGATCCCCAACACGTAATGTACCTTCTTGGACTAATAATGTCGCAATAGCACCTTTAGATGGGTCAAGACGGGCTTCGATTACAGAACCTAAAGCTAGACGGTTTGGTACAGCTTTATATTCCTCTACATCTGCAACTAATAAAATCATTTCTAGTAAGTCACTTACATTTTGACCGAATTTAGCTGAGATGTTTACGAAGATTGTGTCCCCACCCCACTCTTCAGAAATTAGGCCATATTCAGTTAACTCTTGCATTACACGGTCAGGATTAGCTGTTGGCTTATCGATTTTATTTACTGCAACGATTATCGGTACACCCGCTGCTTTGGCATGGTTAATCGCCTCAACGGTTTGTGGCATTACACCATCATCAGCTGCTACTACAAGTATTACGATATCCGTTACATCAGCACCACGCGCACGCATCGTCGTGAAGGCCGCATGTCCTGGTGTATCTAGGAAAGTGATTAAACGGTCATTTTCACGTACTTGGTAGGCACCAATATGTTGTGTGATACCACCCGCTTCGCCGTCAACAACTTGAGCGTTACGTAAGTAGTCAAGTAAGGTTGTTTTACCATGGTCAACGTGCCCCATGATGGTTACAACCGCTGGACGAGTTTCTAAGTCTTCCTCATCTGCATTCTTAGCTTCTTCAAAGTAATGTTCAAAGTCTGCTTGGTCAACAATAACTTTCTCTTCAGCCTTTACACCATATTCTTCTAGAATTAACTCGATAGCATCTTTATCTAATGCTTGGTTTTGTGTAGCTGGTACACCCATCAAGAATAATTTTTTGATAATCTCCGCTGGCTCACGATGAATTTTTTTAGCGATATCCGCAACAGTCATACCTTCAGTATATTCCACTTTTTCTGGAAGTGGCTTATTCTTTCTTGGTGGTACTGGGTTGCCTTGAGGGCGGTTTTGGTCATTGTTAAAACGACCTTTTTTCCCTTTTTTGCCTTTACCTTTAAATCCGCCATTTTTATTATTAGTGTTGTTTTTAAAATTATTTTTTTGATTATTCATATTCTTATTCTCTTTTGCTGGGTTATTGCGATTTTGCGACTTGTTTTGTTGCTGATCTTGCTTAGCATTTGCTTTAGCAGGTGCTGGTTTATTAGAGCCTTTTTCTGCAGGTTTATTTTCAGCTTTCTTAGCTAGTTGACTTTCAGCTGCTTTCGCTGGCTGTTTATCGTTGTCTTCCTTAACTGCTGATTTATTTGCAAAGCCACTTTTCAGCTTATTTACTTCGTCCTCAGTCATTGATGCCATATGGCTTGAATATTCAAAACCTGCTTGTTCTGCAGCTTTCAATAACTCTTTACTTGATACGCCAATTTCCTTAGCAACTTCGTAGACACGTTTTTTTGACATGTCATCACCTTCCTTATTCTACTAATCTCTCATACTTTTTACTCTCCTATTTGATGTAAAAATATACGTAAAAATCTAAATTATTTTTTAAAGCTTTTCACAAACCCGCGGTCTAAGAAAGCGACTATCGATCTCTTTTTACCTAAGGCAATTGAAATTTCTTCAGTTGTAAACATCTGAACGCATTCAACTTCATAAAAAGCACATTTATTCTCTATGTTTTTCTTGGTTTGTTCGCTGACATCAGTAGCCATGACCACTAAAATAGCCGTCTCTTGCTGGACAGTTTTCATGACAGTTTCAGTACCTGAAACCAGTTTACTAGCTGCTTGTGCCAAACCTAACAAATTCAACTTATTATTGTTCATTTTCAAAAAGCTCTTTTCTGGCTTTTTGATGGGCAACATAAGCTTTCAATTCACTATAAAAATCATCCGGAATGGATACATTTAAGTGTCTATCTAGCATGTGTTTGTCCCAAGCCTTTTGTACGACTTCTGGATCAAGGGATACATATGCACCACGCCCATTTTTCTTACCTGTCGGGTCAATTTCCACGACGCCTTCAGGATTACGAACAATTCTAATTAATTCTTTTTTAGGAAACATTTCATTTGTCACAACACATTTTCGCATAGGAATTTTTCGTTGTTTCATGTTTGATCCCACCTAATCTTAGCCTTCTTCGTTTAAACGCTCTTGTTGGTCTAAATCTTCTTCACCAATTAATGCTTCATCACCAATAATGTCGTTATCTTCGCCTTCAACATCAGCAATTTGCTCTTCAAGTGCTTCTGGACCGACATTACCTTCTTCAAGATCATCGATAGCTAACAAATCTTCTTCATCAACTGAAGTTGAACCTTCTGTCATTGCTTCATAATCTTCAACAGTTTCAATATCTTCAGCTAAAATTGGATCAACGTCTTCGTCAACCAATTCTTTTTCCGCGAAACGCTCTGCATACTCTTTTGTTTGTACATACGCTTCAAAGTCAGCTTCAGATTTAATATCAATCTTGTGGTTTGTTAATTTGGCCGCTAAACGCGCATTTTGGCCACGTTTACCAATAGCTAATGACAAGTGGTTTTCTGGTACGACAACCACACATGACGTTTCACCTGGTACAAAGTGTACAGATAATACATCAGCTGGGTTCAGGGCATTAGAAATGAAGGTTGCCATGTCGTCTGACCATTGAACGATATCCATGTTTTCGCCTTTTAATTCGTCTACAATACGTTGTACACGTGAACCACGAGGGCCAACACAAGTACCTACTGCATCGATATTCGCGTCGTTAGAAACAACTGCTACTTTAGACCGGTCACCAGCTTCACGAGCGATGGCTTTAATTTCAACGGTACCGTCGAAAATCTCAGGTACTTCTTGTTCAAATAGACGCTTCAATAGACTTGGGTGGCTACGAGAAACATAGACTTGTGGCCCTTTAGTCGTATTTTCAACACGTTCTACGTAAACTTGTACACGCTCGTGTGGTTGGAAAGTTTCATTTGGAATTTGACCCTCTGGTGGGATAACAGCTTCGATTTTACCTAGGCTAACGTATACATAACGACGGTCTTGACGCTCAACAATACCAGTCAAAATGTCTTCTTCGTAGTCAATGTATTCGTTGTAGATAATTGAACGTTCAGCTTCACGAACTCGTTGCATAATCACTTGTTTTGCAGTTTGTGCAGCAATTCGACCGAAATCCTTAGGCGTAACTTCAAATTTGATCTTGTCGCCAATTTCATATGCACTGTTTAAGTCGTGAGCATCTTCAAGCGATACTTCAAGTTGTGAGTCCATCACAAGATCAACAACTTCTTTCACTGCGTATACCTCTATACTACCTTTTTTTACGTCAAAGTTTACTTCGACATTTTGCGCTTGCTGGTAGTTACGTTTATAAGCTGAAACTAAAGCCGCTTCTAAAGCTTCCAAAATGACTTCTTTTGAAATGCCCTTTTCATCTTCAAGCGCTTCGAAGGCTCTTAACATTTCTTTACTCATCTAAATTCCCTCTTTCAAAAATGATAAATTTTAAAATTCAATGGCCAATCTGATTAACGATACATTTGATTTTTCTACAGTGACTGCCACTTTACGTGTTTTGTCTTTTGTTTCAACTTCATATGCATCATCTGATACAGAAAGTAGACGGCCTTGAATATTTTTTTGACCATCAATGGCTTGATAGAATGACAAGAATACCCATTCACCGATTGCAGCTTGGACATCGTCATCATTTTTCAATGGACGTTCTGCACCGGGAGAAGATACTTCAAGGTAATAAGCTTGCGGGATTGGGTCTGTTTCTAATTGATCAATAGCTTCAGAAATATGTTCACTGACTGTGACACAATCCTCTATTGCGATGCCACCACCTGGTTTATCCACGTAAATTCTTAGGAACCAAGATTTCCCTTCTTTAACGAATTCGATATCAAACAATATAAAGCCTAAGTCTTCAATAATTGGTTGAACGATTTCTTGCATTTGGTCTGTTACTTTAGCCATATTTCCCCTCGCTTTTCTTATTTTTACCTTATTACCATGAAAAAAGTGAGCGTCACCGCTCACTCCACCACTGTGTTCTTTCTACTCACATAGTATAACATATGCGAGCTTGATCCGCAATAATTGTTGCTATCAAGCGATTTTTACAAGTTCTGAACCAGACCTGTAACTTGGTTAACTGGAATTGAAAAGACAACACCGCTACCTGGCTGATCTAAGTCCATTGTGGTACGAATGCTTTCGGATACCGGATTGACTTTTTCAGATTCAACTACTAACAGAACGATTTCTTTTTCTGGTTGAATTTCAATATTGAATAGTTTAGAGATTTCAGTTGTCCCTGTTCCACGACCGTGAAGAATGGTTGCACCTTTAGCACCTTCTTTACGGGCAGCAGCAACAACATCATCACCTGATTCGCGGTCGACAATTGTTACTAATAATTGATACTCATTCATATTTTCACCTTTTTCTTCAAATGCCCGATTCAATAAACGACTACCACAAACGCTTGATGTATCTGCTGAGAACAGGATACCTAAACCTTTTTTGTCTAATTTCATTTTCTCAGTAATCTTTTCATGAATATCACTTTCGAATTCCTTAGGGGCTAATGTAATCAACAATTCTTTCTTCGATTCATCAAGGCCCATTAAGTTAAGGAATTTATTTGGAATGGTGCCGTCACAAAGAACTAAGGTGCCACCACCGGTTCCATGCTCTTTGGCAGTTTTAAGTACTTTTTGCCCAATACCATGGTTTACAATAGCGAAAAACGCCACTGATTCTACAGTCATCAATTAACCCCCTTATTTATCAATTGCTTTATTATTTTTAACGCGTAGTTTGTAAATTAAACCTAGGATTTGAACCATCAGCACTGGAGTCATTGCCACCATTGCGATGATACCAAAACCATCTACTAACACATCTGCTTGCGGTAAGGTTGCGGCTACACCTTGGGCGAAGGCCAAAATAAAGGTCGCCGTCATCGGACCAGAGGCTACTCCACCAGCATCGAAGGCGATACCCGTGAATAGGTTCGGAACGTAGAAGCTTAATAAGATGGATAAGCCAAATCCTGGCAATAGGAAGTGCCACAGTTCAACACCAGGTACCATAATACGAAGCATTGACATCATTACGGCTAAACCTACACCAATAGACAAGGAGAATAATAACAACTTATTAGGAATATGTCCACCGGTTACATCTTCAACTTGGTCACCAAGTACGTGTACTGCAGGTTCAGCTAATACAACAACTAGCCCCATCACAAGACCAATCCACGGTAGTAAGGATTCATGTTTAGTGGCTAATTCAGTCGCTAAGTAACGCCCCATATCCATAAACCCTTGGTTCACCCCTATTAAGAAGAAGGCTAAACCAATCAAGACATAGACAACCCCAACAGCAATACGGCGTAATTCACCCTTATTGATTCTTCCATAAAAATAAATTGCAATTGCGAATAGGATCAATACTGGAATTAGGGATACAACTGATTCTTGAACAGTATGACCAATATTTGCGATGAACGGACGGATAATCCCTTCAGTATATTGGTAAGCTTCATCAGTGCTTTGGAAAGTTGAACTTTGAAATAGTGACATCATCATCACGGCTAAAATAGGTCCTGTTGACATAGCACCTACTAACCCAAAGGAATCATCTTCTGTCCCTCTACCACCTTTTTTAGCGGAAACACTGGTACTTAAGGCCAATACAAATGGTGTCGTTAAGGCACCAGTCGTTGCACCTGAGGCGTCAAATGACATCGCTAGGAAGGTAGAATCTGCGAAAATTGATAATAAAGTAATAACCGCATAAACGGCTAAGAAGAACCACTTCAAGGCGACATCTTTCATTACCCGGTAAACACCAAGGGCGATCATAACCCCCACACCTATTGATACAACGACAACAATAGTTTGTGACCCTAAAGCGCCACCTGTTGCATCAGAAATTTGTTGGCCCAAAATTAATAGGTCTGGTTCGGCTACGGTAATCGAAAACCCTATAAAGAATGATAATAATAGTACGATTAAATGGGAACTTGAACGAATAATCGAATTACCTAGATAATTCCCAATAGGCGTCATACCAATATCTACTCCGAATAGAAAAATGGTCAGTCCTAGCGTCAATAGAATTGAACCAATGGCGAATCTAGCCATCATATCTCCTGGTACATCAACCAAGGTAAATGCCAGTGCAAATACAAGGATGACGATAGGTAAGACAGAAGAGATGACTTCTTTAAACTTATTCAGCAATAACTGCATAGAATTCCTCCTTTTTAATAAATAGTTTACATGGAAAAAAGCAACAAATAAATTAAACACCGGCGGATGATTTGTTGCGAGTATTGCGGTTAAGCGAACGGATTCACTTAAAAATGATGCACACAAGATTATGTTAACATAATCTGATTGTCACATCAAAAACAACGCTCAAAAAAAAAAAAGCAGGACTGCCCTTCAAATTGAGTGGCGGTCCTGCTTTGCGTTTTTAAAAATCAAATAGTGATAATTGGTTTTGATCTGGCAAACCATCTAATACATGGTTTTCAGTCATATATTCAATCAATGACTTAGAGACTTTACCACGAATTTGCAGGTCTTCTTTTGATAAGAATGGTGATTCCTCACGTGCTGCAACAATGGATTTGGCCACATTTGTACCCAAACCGTCAATGGCTCTAAAAGGTGCAATCAAAGTATTGTCATCTTCAATAATAAATTCAGTTGCATGAGATTTATTGATATCAACCATTTTTAAGGTAAATCCACGTTCCCACATCTCGTTTACAATCTCAAGGACTGTTAACAATTGTTTCTCTTTAGTAGAAGCTTCCATTCCTTTGGCATTAATCTCATTGATTTTAGCCTTAGTCGACTCTTTCCCGTTTGACATAGATACTAGGTCAAAGTCACTCGCCCGTACTGATAAGTAGGCACAATAATACCAAATTGGGTGTTTCACCTTAAACCAAGCTACCCGCATGGCGTTCAATACGTAGGCAGCAGCATGGGCTTTCGGGAACATGTATTTGATTTTTTCACATGAATCCATATACCATTCCGGCACGTCGTATTCACGCATGATGGCCTTGTGTTCTTCTGACAATCCCTTACCTTTACGGACCTTCTCCATTATTTGAAAGGCATCTGATTCAGGCAAGCCACGGTGGATTAAGTAAACCATGATATCATCACGACAACCGATAACTTCACTTAGCGGTAGCCCTTTTTCCCGGACAAGTACTTCGGCATTGCCTAACCAAACGTCTGTACCATGCGATAGTCCAGAGATTTGTAGGAGTTCCGCGAAGGTTGATGGTTTGGTTGCTTCAAGCATTTGTCTAGTGAACCGGGTCCCAAATTCGGGAATCCCTAATGTACCAGTGTTGGAATAGATTTGTTCTTTGGTAACACCTAAAACTTCTGTCCCATTGAATAACTCATATACTTCTGGATCATCAGTTGGAATCTCGGTTGGATTGATGCCGGATAAATCCTGTAATTTACGGATCATGGTCGGGTCATCGTGCCCAAGGATATCTAATTTCAAGACGTTATCATGGATTGAATGGAAATCGAAGTGGGTCGTCTTCCATTCAGATTCCACGTCGTCAGCCGGGAATTGAATTGGCGTAAAGTCATATACATCCATATTCTCAGGGATAACAATGATCCCCCCTGGATGCTGACCGGTTGTCCGTTTTACGCCTGTTGCACCCTTGGCTAAGAATTCCTTCTCTGTTTTACGCAAATTTAAATTCTTGTCTTGGTCGTAACCTAATACGTATCCAAAAGCTGTTTTATCTGCGACCGTACCAATTGTCCCGGCCCGGAAAACGTGGTCGTCACCGAAAAGGACTTTGGTATATGCATGGGCGCGGGCTTGATATTCACCGGAGAAGTTTAAATCGATATCCGGTACCTTGTCCCCTTTAAAACCTAAGAAAGTTTCAAAGGGAATATCTTGTCCGTCTTTATCCAAGTTGGTCCCACACTCAGGACAGGGTTTATCCGGTAAGTCGAACCCTGAACCCACTGAGCCATCAGTAAAGAAATGACTGTAATGGCAATTCGGGCACACATAATGCGGTGCCAGCGGGTTGACTTCCGTAATCCCTGACATAGTCGCTACAAATGAAGACCCAACTGACCCACGGGAACCAACGATATAGCCGTCGTCATTGGATTTCTTCACCAGTTTTTGTGAAATCAAGTAGATAACCGAGAACCCATTGGAGATAATTGATTTCAATTCTTTATCTAAGCGGGCCTCTACGATTTCTGGTAATTCTTTACCGTAGATTTCATGTGCTTTTTCAAATGACATATCTGTCAGTTCTTGTTCCGCCCCTTCAATAGTTGGTGTATACAACTTGTCTTTTAAGGGTTCCACAAACTCGATGCTGTCAGCAATAGCATTGGAATTTTCCACGACAATTTCAAAAGCCTTTTCTTCTCCTAGGAAGGCAAAGTCATGCAACATTTCTTCTGTTGACCGAAAATGGGCTTCAGGGAAGTTTTTAGTCCGGTTAGATTTGATCGAATTAATTAAAATTTCTCGGTACAATTTGTCTTCTTCGTTTAGGTAGTGTACATCTCCAGTTGCAACGACTGGTTTGTTGACCGATTCCCCTATTTCTATCATGTCTTTCATGATTTTTTCGAGTGTTGCTTCGTCTTGAATCAATTCATCTAAAATCAAAGGTTTATACACGCCCTTAGGTTGCAACTCTAGGTAGTCATAGAAGGCAGCCTTTTTCTCAGCTTCTACTTTCCCTTTTTGCATTAAAGCTTCAAATACTTCCCCACCAGCACAAGCTGAACCGACCAACAAGTTTTCTCGGTGACTAGATAAGAGTGACCGAGGAATTCGTGGCACACGGTAGTAATAGTCGATATTTGACGCAGAAACCAATTTGAATAGGTCTTTTAACCCTGTTTGGTTTTTAGCTAGCAAAACGGCATGGAATGGTCGACCTTGCTTGTAGGCGTCCCCCTTACCAACATCTTTGTTTAATTCGTCGTGATAGAAAATTTCATGGTCGGCGGCTGCTTCTTTGATGAAAATCCAGGCTAAGGCACCTGTGGTTTCCGCATCATACACGGCCCGGTGATGTTGTTCCAAGGCAACATTGTAGCGTTTGGCCAAAGTATTCAAACGATGCGATTTTAAATTTGGATGCAAGAACCTTGACATTTCAAGTGTGTCGATCACGGCATTATGTGATTTTTCAAAGCCATGTCGGATGTAGGCTGTATCGATAAAGCCCATATCAAAGCTGGCATTATGGGCAACGAAAATTGCATCCCCAACCCACTCTCTAAAGTCCGTAATAACCTCATTTTCGGTACGGGTATTGGCTAACATGGCATCGGTAATCCCTGTTAAATCAATAATAGTAGCTGAAAGTGGTCGCCCCGGATTAATAAATTCTTCAAAAGTATCAATTACATTCCCGTTCTGCATTTTAACGGCCGCTAATTCAATAATATTGTCGTAAATCGCGGATAATCCCGTGGTCTCCACGTCAAATACGACGTAAGTCGCTTCTTTTAATTCAATGTGGTCAGGGTTATAAGCAATGGGGACGCCATCATCCACGATATTCGCTTCAACACCGTAAATCATTTTCAAACCAGTAGATTTAGCAGCGCCTGAAGCCTCTGGGTAAGCTTGGAGGGTTGCATGGTCAGTGACCGCAATAGCAGTATGACCCCAATCTTTGGCTTGGTTGGTGAAATCTGAAATTGAATTTGTTGCATCCAACATCGACATATTGGTGTGGACATGTAATTCCACCCGTTTTTTATCGGCATTATCTTGTCGTTTGGCCTTAGAAATTTCTTCTAAGTCACGAACGTTTAAAACCAAGTCACGGGCGAAACGGTCATCCATTTGCAAATCACCGCGGACCCGCAACCACATGCCTTTGCGTATGGCATCAAAAATGGCGATATCTTCCTCCGTTCTAGAGAACATTTGGATTAAGAAAGCTGATGTATAATCCGAAATTTTGGCATTTAATATACGACGGCCAGTTTTTAATATTTTAACTTCAACATCGAAAACAACCCCTTCCATAGATACAAAACGTTGTTCTTCAACGTAGGTATTCATGGCTCTTAACTTGTCGTCAACGGGGATATGTTTCCCTAATTGAATTTTATCCACTTTGATTGCTTGACCGTTATTGCCGGTAGCAGCTATTTCTTTTTGTTTTTCAGCTGCTTTTTTGGCCATTTCTTGTTGTTGTTCAGCTAGTTCATTGGCCCTTTCTACAAAGACATCACGCCGATCTTTGGCCGTTTCTTCATCGATAATAATTTCAAAAGGCACCTTAGGAAATCCAACCATTTGGTAATTTTGTTTGATGACTTCAAGATAGTTTTCTTGAATGAGTTGTTTTAATGGTTGGTTGTCCACGCGGATATAGTAGCGGTTATTTTCAAATGAAGGTAATTGCCCTTGGAAAGTGGTTTTAGCAATTCCATTTGAAATACCAGACCGGTTCACTATGATTGGCCAATAATCTAGGACTGCTTGATTTGCTGGTTGGCTTTGGTCAGCTACCTCAATTGAAAAGTCCACTGCCCCAACATGATCAAATCCCTTTTTCAAGTGTTCTTCAAAGGTTAAGAAAGTGGCGGCATCTATACGTGTTGGCAAGCCAATTTTAAACTGCCACAACCGTGATTTGGTATGGACCACGACATTTTCTAACCAACCATTTTTAATAGCCGTGTTTTCATCGGTCCAATGAATTTGTCCTAATAAGGCCTGAAATAGCGCTTCTTTTGATTCTGACATTGACTTATTTCCTTTCCTGTTTAATAACAAAAGGCCATCGCTATGGCCTTCTGACTTACTGTTTTTAATTGGTTTGATGCAATAGATTAATTAGCCAAACATGCGCATAATATCATTCCAGGTAACTGCAATCATTAGCACAATGACAAGCACTGCACCTACGATATTGATCATGCCTTCTGTTTTAGCTTGTAGTGGTTTACCTCGGACCAATTCGATCAGGTTCAAAATTATTTTACCCCCATCTAAAGCTGGTACAGGTAGTAAATTGACAATTCCCAAATTAATACTTAGAGAAGCTAACCATGAAATAATACCTGTCATCCCAAAGGAAACGACTTGCGAGGTAGTTTGGTACATGTAAACTGGTCCACCAAAATTGTTGATGTCAAAGCCAGTTTTAAACATACTACCAATTATAGAGAAAATACCTGTAATCATGGTCCACGCGCTAGTAAAACCAAAAGTAATTTTAGCCATAAATGACGTATCTTGCGCTCTTTGTGCCCCAATTAACCCAATTGTTTCACCTGATTCGGTCTCTGTTGCTTGTGGTGTCACCGGAACTTCTTGTTCTTTACCATCACGGTTGATGGTAAAAGTAAGTGATTGGTCTGGGTTTGATTGGACAATAGCTTGCATATCGTCAAATGATTCGACCGGTTGATCGTCGATTGACAAGATTTGGTCACCCGCCTCTAGTCCTGCTGCTTGAGCTGCAGAATCTTCTTGAACAGCACCGATTTCAGCTTCGTTTGACCAAACACCGCCTTGCATGAAGGCTAGTAGGATGAAAGCTAGAACACCTAGGATAAAGTTGTTCATTGGTCCAGCGAGATTAACGATTAGTCGTTGCCAGATGTTGGCAGATTGGAATTGACGTTCTATTGGCGCGACTTTCACGATTGTTCCGTCAGATTCGACGATGTTTGCTGTTTTTGACACTTGGTAACGGACTTTCTCTTCGCTACCGTAAGGAATACCTTCGATGAACATGTCTTCTTCTAAGTCGGCTGCCCATACTTCTAAGGGTAAGCCAGCAAAATTTTGGCCTTCATTTTCCAAAGAAATGGTGTCTACAATACCGTCTTCGCCTTGTTCAATGACGACTTGCATGCCCTTAGTTAGGGTGTCTGACATTTCTTCTAACCCAGCCATACGGACGTAACCGCCGATTGGCAACATGCGTAGCGTGTATGTCGTTTCTTCAGCTTCGAAATGAAAAATTTTCGGTCCCATACCGATAGAGAATTCGCGAACTAAGATGCCCGCTTTCTTGGCAAAATAGTAATGCCCAAATTCATGGACAATCACGATAACTGAAAAGATAAATATAAATGCAATAATGGTCGTCATAATGCGCTCCTTACTATAATAAAGCTTTATTAAAGCGATGAGTCTGGTTAATATCCTAAGAATGGAATCAAGAAATAGAACGTGGGTAATACCATTAATAGACTGTCAAAACGGTCAAGGAAACCGCCATGACCAGGCATGATATTACCTGAATCTTTGACTTGGTAGGTCCGTTTCAAGGATGATTCTACTAGGTCCCCCATCTGTCCTAAAAAGCCTAAGATAACTGCTAAAATGAAATTGTCGATAATGGATAAACCAAAAATATTGTTGAAATAAAGGACAATACTTGAACAAATAAATGCGCCGATAATGCCCCCTAATGAACCTTCAATGGTTTTATTGGGAGAAACCTTTGGTGCTAGTGGTGTGCGACCAATTTGTCGTCCTACTAGATAGGCAAAGGTGTCGTTACCCCAAATAATGATTAAGACATAAATAACTGGCAAAAGACCCAATAATCTGGTTTCGATTAATAGGTGGAAACCGCGACCTACGTATAGTGCGGCTAAACTAATCACGCCTACCTGCTCAAAATTAATGTCTTCTGGTTTAAATACCATAATGATGAGTAACATGGCCACACCAGCGAAGTAAAGCGTCATATAGTTGATTTCTTGTGGCAGTAGTGCTAGATAATAGGACGGCAGTAGTTGTAACATCATGGTGATTAAACCGATAATCCCCCGCCATGAGGGGAATGGAATTTTTGCCATTTGTAAAATTTCATAGTAAGCAACCATTGCAATAATCGCTACCATCAAGTCAAAAGGACGACCACCTATAAACAAAAGTGGGATAAAAATGGCAAGAGCAACAATAGCGCTGATAACTCTTTGTGTCATGAGAACCCCTCTTCCTATTTGGTATCTATCGCTCCGAATCGACGGTTTCTATGTTGAAATTCGCCAACACATTCCTGCATGATAGCTTCATCAAAATCTGGCCATTTAGTGTCAGTAAACACCATTTCACTATAGGCCAACTGCCATAATAGATAATTTGATAAACGAACTTCCCCGCTTGAACGAATCAATAATTCAGGGTCGGCAAATTCACCTAATTGAGCTGTATATAAGTTATCTGAAATGGTTTGTTCAGAAATATCTTTCACTTTCAAGTCACCATTTGCTACTGATGTGGCAATATTTTGAACGGCTTTGGTGATTTCATCACGTGAGCCATAGTTAAAAGCAATATTCAAAATTAAACCAGTGTTGTCTTTAGTACGATCCATAGCATTTTGAATGTATTTCTTTGTCCCTAGTGGTACTTTATCAAAGTTCCCACTCATGCGAACTTGTACATTATTGTCGATTAAATCAGGTAAGATTTCATCGTTTAATACTTTGGGTAAACCCATTAAATAATTTACTTCGGTAATTGGTCGCTTCCAATTTTCAGTTGAGAAGGCATATGCTGTCAGTACCTTCACGCCCATTTTATGAGCTGCAATGACCACACGTTTTAGGGCTTTTAATCCCTCTGAATGTCCGTCTGTTCGTTTTAATCCGCGAGCTTGTGCCCATCTACCGTTTCCGTCCATGATCACCGCGATGTGATTTGGTACTGGTAATGCTGGATTATAGTTTACTTCTGTCACCATATTGAACCTCCATTTGTAATTCTAGACAATTGTATCAAAAATTTGGAGAAAAACCTATACTTATCCCCTAGCTCAGCAGTTCTTTTAATATGCACAGGCGCCTTTAAAGTATAGGTATGGCTTGATGTAAAAAAGGAAATTTTACTAATAGATAGTCACTGGTAAGTTAACGATTTGGACAGGTAGCAAATAAGCACCCTTTTTTTTAATGCCTTTAACATAATAAGCAAAATTATTCATTTGCTAAATTAAAAGAGGCTAGCCCTTAAGCTAACCTCTCCGGTAATTTTTTCAATAATAACTTAGCTGTTTATTCTGCCGGCCGGCCTGGTTGACCACCCCCCATCATGCCAGTAGCTGTTGCTGTTTCACCTGATGATGTGAGGTTTGTGATTGTATCCGTTACAGAAAGGTCTGCAAGTTCCGTACCATTTGTCACGATACCACCTTCGTATAATCCATTGTTTTCTTCACCATCATTTTCACCACCAGATACTAAGGTATATGTACCTGTAGTTAAGTCTGGACTAGAAATCACTATGTGACTATACGATTTTGTCGGTTTGAAGGAAACCACCACATTTCCTTCTTCATCTAAAAGGCTAATTAATTCATTTGCTTCTTGTGTTGTATCGTAAGTAATACCTAAGGAAACTTGACTACCTTCAGAGGCATTTTGCGCCATATCTGAAGTACCAGCTGCAATTAAAGTACCACCGGTAATATTAAATGTGCTACCGTAGTCTAAACTACCGTTACCGCCGGTTGTTGTCCCGTTTATAATCACGACACCATCAGACATGTCCACCGTACCGTTGGAATCAAGACCGTCACCTTCTGAATCAATAACTAATGTACCACCTGTGATGATCAATTGTTTGGATTCATCTACGTCCATGCCACCTCCCATTTGACCGCCGGCAAAGCTATCTTCGCCAAATGTACCAGTTGTTGTTTCTGTATCAGAACCACCACCAGCATTCAAACCGTCATCTGACGCGACTACAGAAATATCACCACCATCAATTTGAATGACTGACGATTCAATCCCTTCATATGAATCTTGGATTTCAATCAAACCATCTGAAATGATTAAGGTCTCATCCGCGTGCATACCGTCATCACCTGAGGCTATAGTCATATCACCACCAAGAATGGTAATAGCACTATTTGCGTGGATACAATCATCGGCAGTATTTAGATTAATCGTACCAGAAGAAATTTCCACTGTATCGGTTGCTTTCAATCCTTTATAAGATTCGGCGGTATCAATATCAGTTGATGTTGATCCATCTGCTGTTTGAATCGTGATATCAGCGTTTTGAACGGCTAATTTTGTGACTGCTTGAATCCCATCACGTCCTGAATTGATGTTAAAGAACCCCCCATCAATATAGACATTACCAGAATCTACATCTTCTTCATTATTGGCTTGGATACCATCACCTTCTGTTGTGGTTAGGTTGTAAGTACCATCTAAAATAGCTACTGTATCTTTACCTTTTAGGGCATTATTCACTGCAGTCACTTCATACTCACCTGATACCAAAATTAGGTCGTCTTTAGAACGGATACCGTTTGAATAGTTCCCTTCAACGACTAGTTTACCGTCACCGTTGATGACTAAGTCCGCTTTAGAATAGAAAGTAGCATCCGGTTCAGTTTCATCTGTTGCTAGGGTATAAGAAGCTCCGTCTGTTAAGGTATTGGTCGTACCTGAAGCAAGTGTGGTCACGACTTTTTCACCTTCAGTAATATATACGGCTGGACCGTCTTCATTATTGATGGTGACCCCGTCGAAGATTAAGTGTACTTTATCTTCAGCCCCTACTGAAACTTGTAATTGCCCGTCACTTAAACTGCCTTCGATGACGTAAGTACCCGCTTGAGTAATCGTCACTGTTGATCCGTCTACAGTGACCCCATCAACAGCTTCTGTCCCGTCATCAGACAATGTAATGGTTTGTGCTTCCTCGCTATCGTAAGAAGTCTCTAAATCTTCATCTTCATAGCTACCATAGGTGTCCGTGGTGGCATCATTTGACTCATCGCTAACGCTAGAGCTTGCACTTGCTTGTTCGCTGGAGGATGTAGTTGAGTCACTGGTAGATGAGCCTTGTACAATTTGATCACAAGCCCCTAGTAGCAAACCAGCTACTAGTATGGGCATAATGGCCTTTTTCCCCATGCGTTTTTTTATTTTAGATTTCATATGTATGCTCCTTTATGATATGGACTTTTGTGAATTGGATTTTTTTGATAAAAACACTTTAAATAAAAATCTTTCATTTTACTTCTATAAAGTATCTGGCGTTGTGGCAACTTTGCCTAAAACGACTGGCAGATTACCATTTCGAACTCTAACTTCATCGATTAAGGCTTTTTCTACTGTTGGATCTTTCATCAATAAATGGTAACGCAATTCATATAAGCTACCCATTGTAGTTGTACGAACGCTTTCTAAGCTGGCAGTATCCGTATACTTTTCAAAAATATCCTCAAATAAATCCGGGTAATCTAAGTCTTCTGGAATAGTGATTTTTAATTCACGTTTGACATTATTGCCAGATTCACCAAATGGTAATTTATATAAGATAAGGAGTAGAATAGCTACGATAGTGGAGAAAATAATGACATAACCGACGTAACCCATACCGGTCGCTAAACCGATACCCATTGCCCAGAATACTGAGGCAATATCACGGGAACCACCAGGTACTGAACGGAAACGAATGAGTGAGAAGGCCCCTAGGATGGCAACCCCTGTACCTAAGTTTCCGTTAACCAGCATAATAACTGATTGGACTAAAACAGGTAGTACGGCTAACGTAATAATGAAGTTTTTAGAATAGGCATTTTTCACCATGTGAACACCGGCTACTAAAATCCCTGAGACTATGGATACAAGGAAACAGATTAATACTTCGCTAAATACTAATGTTGTGGTATCTCCTGAAAATATACTAGTTAACATGTAATAATTCTTCCTCTCTGTATAAATGACGTTCGTAAGTTTCTGCGTATTTAGAAAAACTTGATTTTCTAATTTGGTACTTGTCTAGCAGGCTGACAAACCATAATGGGTAGGCACCTAAGGCCTTCACTTCCATGAGTACACCCAATTCTGGTGCAACCAGGTCACCTTCATCATTTTCGATGATGCCTAGTTGGTCATTTTGGTAACGAATATTTTGATCAAAGGTTACCCTGAATTCGCCATCTTCATGGTCAAAGAGAGATACGCGGTCATAAGCGATTAATACTTTTGGTGCTAAGGTCTGATTCTTTTTAAATAACCATGTTATCTCTGACTCAATTTGCCTAGAAATTGGCAGATTGTTTTCTCGGGCTTCTTCTGGGAATTCACCGCATTCTAACCATTTTAGATATTCATCATATGACATAGGGATTCGACGTTTATAGACAATTCCGTTAACCTTTTTCTTAATTTCTAAAAAGATTAATGAGTCTTCTCCAGGTACCCCGTATGCACGGATACGAAATTTTTCTTTATATACTGGTTTATCTATCGATCTTTTGATTAAGTTATAATCATCGGTATCAAAGTAGAGGGATAGGATGGTATGTTGTCCGTACTCATCTACTGACATTTCTTTTTGTAGGTCATGGAAGAATTTATGGAAGTCTTCTTGACTCAGGACATATTTAGTTTCCTTGCGTTGAAAAACATTTTTAAGTTTCATGATGTTTCCTCCTCATTTATTAAGGCACTGAGATAAGCTTGTTTACTAGATTATTGCTTACCGCCTCTTGCAATAATGTTAATTTACACGTTCAAGCTTAAAGTTAACTTAAATGGCTTTTACTTTAAAAATTCTTAAGTTTTTTTATTTTTCGGACTAAACATGATAAGCTAATAAAAACTTGCAAAGAAATGAGTGTGACCGCATGATTCAATTGATGATCGTAGAAGACGACAAAATTTTATCAGATAATATTAAAGAAATTTGCTTGGAGCTAGCCCAAGCAACGATTACACAAGTCTATAACGGTGATGATGCTCTATATGAAGCCAGTAGTGAAACTTATGATTTGATTATTCTCGACTTAATGCTCCCTGGTATGAACGGTTATCAGATTTTATCGAAATTGAGAGCTGACCATATCAAAACCCCCGTCCTTATCCTGACCGCAAAAGACGGTTTAGAAGACAAGGTCGAGGGCTTTCAAGTAGGCGCTGATGATTATTTGACTAAGCCCTTTTATAGGGAAGAATTACTGCTACGGATACGTGCCCTACTCAGACGGTCGTTGGGGTTATTCGATGACAATCAACTTAAATATAAGGATTTAACCATTAATTTGGAGAAAAATGCGGTGATGATTGGTCAAGAAACCCTACCTATCATCGGAAAAGAATTGGACCTGCTGATTTATTTGGTTCAAAATAAAAGCATTATCCTGACAAAAGAACAGATTTTCGACCGTATTTGGGGTTTTAATTCAGAAACAGCCATTACAGTGGTTGAAGTGTATATGTCTAATTTACGGAAACATTTGAAGGCCCATCAATTAGATAAATCGATAACTACTATTCGAAATGTAGGTTATATGTTAGCGGGGGCTGAAGAGGCATAGCCTATGTGGAAACGAAATAATAATCACAATACATCCAATTATCAAAAGAAAAGTGCCAATGAAAATCGGTCTATACGACAAAGGTGGCATTATTTTTCCTTGAATGTCATTGCATTTGCTGCTGTCTTTCTAGCGCTTGGCGTAATCACTATACAAATTTTACATGCTACTGCCTATTCGGAAACAGATATTTCACTTAGAAACCTAGTCAGCAATACCCAGATGATTTCAGATGAAATTCAACGTTCGACTGACGACTTTGTTCCTAGGCAAACTGAGGCAAACCACCCTGAAGACCACGGTATAAATCGGTTTAACAGCCAGGTGGTGCTTTGGAGTGCGGATGGGGAAATACTCAACCAAGATGGATTGGGAGACATTTATAGCCAAATCACTAGCCTAGACCTGTCTACTGAAAACTTGGACGAGGTTGAAGAAGTGACAATTACTGATGAAAACCAGGGATACCATTTCCGGACGATTACAAGCAATGCACCTGAAAATACCGGCAATGTTGCCTATATCACAGTGCTTTCAAATACTGACCAGATTGACAACTCAGTTGCCAATTTTCAAAATATTTTAATTATTTCCCTGATTTTCTTCTGGTTGATTTCTATCGGCATCGCCTATTACCTGTCTATAGTAAATATGAAACCCATTTTAAAATCTTGGAAAAAGCAACAAGAGTTCGTTGAGAATGCCTCGCATGAATTACGAACGCCACTAACCATTATTCAAAACAATTTAGACCATTTATTCACTAAGCCACATGCTAAAATTATTGACGAATCTGAGCGCATCGCTCAAGCCTTAAATGAAACACGACGGCTGACGGGTTTAACCACGGACCTTTTGACCATTGCCCGCGGGGATGCGAATGAACAGACTTTAGATTTAACCCTAACGGATATTCAACCCTTTATTAAGCAAACAACCGAC
The DNA here is from genome assembly GCF_042741995.1 of Aerococcus sp. NPDC058936. NCBI lineage: Bacteria > Bacillati > Bacillota > Bacilli > Lactobacillales > Aerococcaceae > Aerococcus > Aerococcus sp. NPDC058936. Next base: position 88,670 of record NZ_JBHYKZ010000005.1, read on the forward strand.
CCATTTAGAGATCTTGCTACTTTAGCAGGCAAAGAATTTAATCTCTTTAATAATGGCAAAGCGATTGTAAAAGTCGACCAGAAGAAAATCCACCAAGTCTTGGTCATCTTGTTAGATAATGCCCTGAAATATACTCAAGCAGGTGATACGATCACCGTTGATTCGCACACTAGTAAACGGCACTGGTATATTTATGTCAAAAATACTGGCAGTAACATTGCTGACGAGGATAAGGACCGGATCTTTGAGCGTTTTTATCGAGATTCAACCTCAAGAGCCAGCGAAACATCTGGTTACGGGCTAGGTTTAGCTATCGCTAAACAAATTATCGAAGACCATCAGGGGACAATTACTGTTGAAGATGGTCATCCCCACGGCGTGATTTTTGCCATTCGTTTGCGCAAAAACTACGATTAGCAAGAGTAAACTGGGTACCAGGCTTACAGAAGCAATTACCAAAATTTCCAGTGAAGAGCAAAAAAAGCCAGCAGGTCATCTCAAAATGAGGCCTGCTGGCTTTCCTTGTATTATCGTTTGAATATATTAAAACAATTAAACGTTCATGATTTCGTCTTCTTTATCAGAAGCGATTTTCTCAACGTTTTTAATTGCAGCGTTTGTTAGGTCTTGGATGTCACTTTCATATGAGCGTACGTCATCTTCAGTGATTTCTTTTGCTTTTTCAGCTTTTTTCGTTTCATCAATCGCATCACGACGGATGTTACGGATAGCTACTTTAGCGTCTTCCAAGTCTTTTCCAACTGTTTTACTCAACTCTTTACGACGTTCTTGTGTTAAAGCTGGGATGATCAAACGAATTACAGAACCATCATTTGTAGGTGGAATACCTAAGTCGGATTGTTGTAATGCACGGTCGATATCATTTAAAGAACTTTTATCGTATGGAGAGATTTGTAACATACGAGGCTCTGGAATAGTGATAGTTGCCAATTGACGTAAGTCAGTTGGTACACCGTAGTATTCTACAGTAATGCCGTCTAATAAAGAAGCATTGGCAACTCCAGCACGGATACGTGCAAGCGTACGTGTAAATGCTTCTTCAGATTTCACCATGCGGTCTTTTGTTTCTTTTAGTAAATTATCAATAGCCATAGAAATTTCTCCCTTACCCTTCTATTGTAGTACCAATTTCTTCACCAAGGATAACACGGCGGATATTGCCTTCTTCATTTAGGTTGAATACAACTAAAGGAATATTGTTGTCCATGCTTAATGATGAAGCTGTTGTGTCCATTACTTGTAGATTATTGCTGATGACTTCTAAATGCGATAATTTTTCGTATTTAACAGCAGCGTCGTTCTTACGAGGATCGTCAGAATACACACCGTCTACCCCGTTTTTAGCCATTAAGATAACATCTGCTTCAATTTCTGCAGCACGTAGAGAGGCCGTTGTATCTGTTGAGAAGTAAGGATTACCAGTACCCCCAGCAAAAATAACGACCCGTCCTTTTTCTAAGTGACGCTCAGCACGACGGCGGATATATGGTTCCGCGATTTGACGCATGTCAATTGAAGTTTGTACGCGAGTAGGCACGCCAATGTTTTCCAAAACATCTTGTAAACCTAGCGCATTCATGATTGTCGCTAGCATACCCATGTAGTCTGCTTGTGCACGTTCCATGCCCATTTCTTCACCCGTTTTACCCCGCCAAATGTTACCGCCACCTACGACGATTGAGATTTGTACGCCTAAACGGTGAACTTCTTTGATTTCTTTAGCAATACCCTTCATTGTTTCTGGGTCAATACCGAAACCGTTGTTACCAGATAAAGCCTCACCTGAAAGTTTCAAAACTACACGTTTGTATTTAGGTTCTGTCATTCTATTCTCCTTACTAAAAAGGTTGAGAAAGAAACCTTTCCCAACCTATTTTAAATTCCCTCTTCATTACTTCTCTATTTTAAGCAAATTCAAAAAGTTTATATCGGGATGTTGTTAAATTATTTACCCATTTGAGCAGCAACTTCGCTAGCGAAATCGTCTTGGCGTTTTTCAATACCTTCGCCGACTTCAAAACGGAAGAAACCTTTGATTTCAGCATTGTTTTCTTTTGCAACTTCTGCAACAGTTTTGCTGTCGTCTAATAAGTATTTTTGATCAACTAAGCAGATTTCTGCGAAGAATTTACGTAAACGACCAGTAATCATTTTTTCAACGATTTCTTTTGGTTTACCTTCATTTAATGATTGTTCTGTAAGAACTGCTTTTTCGTGTTCGTAAACTTCAGCAGGTACAGATTCTTCGTTTAAGAATTGAGGTTTCATACCACCGATGTGCATAGATACCATGCTAGCAAATTCAGGGTTGTTTCCGTCAATTAATGTAAGAACAGAAATACGTCCACCTTGGTGAGAGTATAGACCAAATTCTTGGTCATCTGTTTTTGTTAAAGTTTCAAAGCGACGTAATGAGATTTTTTCTCCAATTACAGCAGCTTTTTCTTTAATGTATGTATCTAAGTCTTTACCTTCAACAGTCACATCAGTTAAAGCAGCTTCTACAGTAGCAGGTTTTTGCTCTAAGATAGCTAATGCAACAGTTTCTAATAATTCAACGAATTGATCGTTACGTGCAACGAAGTCAGTTTCAGAGTTAACTTCTACAATTACAGCGTCGTTTCCTTTAGCTACAGCTTTAGTTAAACCTTCAGCAGCAACACGGTCAGCTTTCTTAGCAGCTTTAGCGATACCTTTTTCACGTAGGAAGTCGATAGCTTTGTCCATATCTCCGTCAACTTCAACTAAGGCTTTCTTAGCATCCATCATACCTACACCAGTGCGGTCGCGTAATTCTTTAACTTGTTTTGCAGTAATTGCCATTTAAAATTTTCCTCCTAATTGCATGCATTCTTTAAAAAAAGGCTATCTTAACTAAGAAGGAAAGCCGAATATAGCTTAGACAAACTTAATCAGATAGCCATCTACTGTTTATATTTTACTACTAATTGAAGTAATCTTCAACTATAGCAAAGCTTACTCAGCAACCTCGTCTAAAACTTCGTCACCTTTGAAGTCTTCAACAGTTACATCTTGTTCAGCTTCTTCTTGAGCGCCTTGTTTAGCTTCAAGAATTGCTTCAGCCATACCACCAGTAATCAATTTGATAGCGCGGATAGCGTCATCATTTGAAGGGATTACGTAATCTACTTCATCTGGATCACAGTTAGTGTCAACCATAGCGATAACAGGGATGTTTAATTTGTGTGCTTCTTGGATCGCAATTTTTTCTTTACGAGGGTCAACAACAAACATAACATCTGGAATACGTGGCATATCTTCGATACCGCCTAAGAATTTTTCTAGACGTTCTTTTTCTTTCAATAAGCCAACAACTTCTTTTTTAGGAAGAACGTCAAAAGTACCGTCTACTTCCATTTCTTTAATGTTTTTTAAGTGTTTGATACGTTTTTGGATAGTTTCCCAGTTAGTTAAAGTACCACCTAACCAACGGTGATTTACATAGTATTGACCTGCACGAGTCGCTTCGTCAGCGATTGAATCTTGTGCTTGTTTTTTAGTACCTACGAATAACGCGATACCATCGTTACCTACTAAATCACGCATAGCGTTGTAAGCTTGGTCTACTAACTTAACAGTTTTTTGTAAGTCAATGATGTAAATACCATTACGCTCAGTAAAGATGTATTTATCCATTTTAGGGTTCCAACGACGTGTTTGATGTCCAAAGTGAACACCAGCTTCTAATAATTGTTTCATGCTAATAACTGGCATGTTAAATTCCTCCATTTGGTTTTTATTTTTCCGCCCCTATTTCAAAGACTCGCCACTAGCAAATACTAGCACCACGCGATTCCATCCATAAGGTGTGAAATATGTGTCATTCGACACTCGAATATATTACCATAATCCGCCACCCTTTTCAAGCCATATTTGAAAAAGAGGGACAACTTATGGCCAATATTTTTACTTATAAGGCTTGGCTGACACCAAGGATAAATTTCAGGTCGTCCAAGCTTAGATTTTGACTGCTCGCTTGGTCACCGTCCTCAAATAATTGTTCAAATAGGTAGCGCTTCTCTTCTTGAAGTTCAGCAATACGTTGCTCGATTGTCCCTTCAGTAATAAAGCGAACCACTTCAACATCTTTCTTCTGACCGATCCGGTGAGCACGGCCAATAGCTTGCTCTTCAACCGCAGGGTTCCACCATAAGTCATATAAGAAGATGGTATCTGCACCAGTCAAGTTGATCCCTACCCCACCAGCACGTAATGAAATCAAGAAGACTGATTTATCGCCGGTATTGAATTCGTCTACTTGTTCTTGACGGACTTTTTTATTGGTTTGACCAGTCATCATGTAGTAGTCAATACCCTCTTCAGCAAGGTACTCAGACATCACATCTAACATGCTAGTAAATTGAGAGAATACCAATACTTTACGACCTGATTCGATGGCGCGTTTCAACATGATCTTGAAGTATTCGAACTTACCAGATTGACCAGTGTAGTCATTTTTCACAAGGCGTGGGTGGCAACAAATTTGACGTAAGCGTGTAATACCCGCCAATAATTCCATATGCGTTTGCCCTGCATTCGATGAATCATTATTTAACTGGTCTTGAATTTTCTTCAGGTAAGCTAGGTAAATATTCTTCTGCTCAGGGTCCAACATACTGAATCTATCGGTAACAGTTTTTGTTGGTAACTGTAGGGCTACGTCATTTTTGGTACGACGTAGAACGAATGGACTGGCAATACGAGCTACTTCTCCTACTGACAGTTTTTGGAATTCGTGCTTATTCGGCAATAACCCAGGCACAATAATCTGCATCAAAGCCCAGAATTCATTCAAATTATTCTCCATTGGTGTACCCGATAAACCAATCCGCATAGCCGCTACTTGTTTCTTGACAGATCTATATAGAATCGTGTTGTCATTTTTGATAGCTTGGGCTTCATCTAAGACTAAAATATCCAAATTCACTTTTTGGTAGGCTTCTTGGTCATTTCGGTATGATTGGTATGACGTCAACCAAACATCAATGGTATCATCGTGGCGAATCGCTTCCCGTTCGTCAATCGTCCCATCTACCACGGCCACATTTAAGGTTGGTGTAAACCGCTTAAACTCATGGGCCCAGTTATATAGAACAGATGCTGGCGCCAAGACCAATGACTTTTCATGAGGATTGTTTTCAATATAGTCAAGCACAAAGGAAATCGTTTGAACAGTTTTCCCTAGCCCCATCTCATCCGCTAATAAGCCACCCAATTGGTATTTAGCTAGTCCTCTAAACCATTTCACTGACGTTTCTTGATAGTCAGATAAGGTTGCTTTCAGGTTAGCTGACGGCGTGTAGTCTTTTTCTTTAGCCCGTACAATATCATCGTAGAATTCTTCAAATACCTCATTTCCGTCCACCAATGTTTGGAATCGTAAGGTTTGGAAAATAGGGACCACGTCACCGTTCTGCCAGTCGTTATTAGCGGCAGAAATTTGTTGAAGCATACGCTTCTGTTCGTCATCCATAGTATTTTGCACGTCTATAATCCGACCATCGCGCAAACGAATATAGGCCTCGTTTTCCATAATGGCATTTAAAATACGGTCAACTTCAACAGGCTCAACGTCAGACAATTCAAAATCAACCGATAGGAAACGGCTACCATCACTCGGGGTCATTTTAACGGTAGCATTCACTTTATTGTCGTATACATTGCGTAAGAACTTGCCATATTTGATGTCCCATTGGTCGATAAACAAGCGTGCGAAGTTTTCGATATTGATCATAACGTCGGTCAAGTTATCGAAATGTTGGACAAAGGCCCCCTTCTCCGAACTAAAGCCTAAAGCTTTTAAGGTATTTTCAACCGTCACTTCACCAGAGAAGTCACGGACTAAAACCACATCATCATCTGGTAGAACTTGGTTTTCTGCGTCATCAGAAACTAAGTATTTCCCGTATTGGTATTCAGGGGTGACATATAAATCAGATCCCTCAACATCCAACGTTACATGAACTTGCAAGTCTTCTTGATATAAGTCAAACAATTCTTCTAATTGATCAATTTCGCTATACGCCATCAAAGTCCCACCGAATAAGCTGATAAAATAAATCATTTCTTCAGCTGGCAAGGAAATCTGATATTCGTTTTCTGCAAAGAAGCCCTGTAAAAATCGCAAGTCATCATAGAAATTGCTGTCTTGGGTTGTTTCGTACAAGGTTTCGTCTTGAATGAGTAATCCATATTGGGCTAACCAATTGACTGATTGATCCCAAGTTAATTGGTATAAATCATTGTCTTTTTGCAAGCTAAATACCAAAGCTTTTCCCTTAGAGAATGTTGGTTTAATAGCATTACCATCAAGTTTAAAGCGGATTGAAACCCGGTTATCTGCAAGATAAAGGTCCTTCAAGCGATTTAATTCTTCACTCATCAAATAGAAACGTTGGGTGTTCTTTTTATTTTCTGGTGTATTCATCACTAGTAGCAACCACTTATTACGCAATTGGTAGGCATTCGCTAGTTCGACCATTAGGTCATAAGTGTCTTGACCAAGGGTTGCCGGTGACAACCAAATTTCCTCACGGTCCCGATTAGGTAGAATGTATAAGGTATTTTGGACAACAGCTTGGAAGAATTTATCCATATCTGTTACATAATACAAGTTGTTGACACCCACACGAATACGCAAGTAGGCAATATCCTCATAGGAAATGATATAAGGTCTCACTTCGTCGAATTGAACTTCTAAAGTCACTTTTACTCTACTAGACCGCGGTAAACGTTTCACAGGACTGGTTACTTGACGGTGGCTTAAGTAACCTTCAATGACTTCATTCACTTGTAGTTCCACTTCATCATCTACTTCTGGATAACGTTTCAATTCCTCATTAAATTGGTGAACACGCGTCATGCCCATTTCTCTTAAGAATAGTTCTACTGCAACTGTATGCTCACAGTAGCCTTTCTTTTGAAAGACCTGACACTGACACACATCTTCTTCTTTAGCAGTTCCATCTAAGATCACGGTATACGTGTCATCATCGAGTACTTCTGCACGCCAAACAGTATTTTCTTCATCTGGTACTACTTTAAGCACCCGATTTTCCTTTACCAAAGCGCGTCCTTGCTCGATTATCTTACTTGGAATACTCCACTTCATATCATACACCCCAAAATTCTGAATCTGTCGCTCATTAATTAATTTATTATATCAAACTTCTTAAGAAATTCATATGCTGAGCCACAGGATGTGAGTCAGGGCATAAGGCGAGAGGTATTATTATAGTTAGTGAATAAGCGTTCAGCTATGCTTTTTCCTATCATTATCTTCGAGGCATTAGGCACGGAATTAGCCATGGTTTAATTCCGTGTCTGACTACTCATTCTTTTTTCACCACTTAGGCATGATAGAAAAATTCTCACATGTTTCTGAACGCCCTTTACAAATAAAAAAGAGACCTGCTTTTATACAGATCTCTCGTTTTGATTATTTGTTGTCATAGATTTCCGCGCGTTCGATTTCTTTTACTTGGAAATAGGCTGATATCAAAGGGATAATTAGCCCCGCGACCATGACCCCAAATAAGTTAAAGGCGACGGTACACATTAATGTTACGACTATCGGCAACCAAAAAGGTAGTTTTAAATCTTTACCGATGAGTAGTGGCTGCAAGATTTCGGTCAATAATTCAACACCCAAGTAAATGGCAAATAGCCACCAACCTACATAGGTATCCCCCTGCAACCATTCAATCAGTATCCAAGGAATAAAGACAACCCCTGCACCAATGACTGGTAGTAAGGCCACTAGACTAATCCCCATAGCCATTAGCCAGGCCAATTGAATATCTAGGGCCCAAAAGCCTACACCATAAATAATCACGGTCAAGAATAACAACTTAACTTCTGCGCCCACGTACAATTTAATGTTTTGAATGGTATGCAAGAAAACTTGTTTCCAAAAGGTGGCTTTTGTCATCTTATCATCCTTTCTTAGAAATCTTCCTGCCTATGTAGAACGCATCCTTTGACCGCTAAACTTATTTCTTAGCTTCTTTAGCATCGCGTTTAGCGACTGCACCGGCTAGATCGTAAGTATAATTTGGATCTAGAATACGGTCATTTTCGATGAAAGCATCTTTGATGGCTTGATTGATCGCCTTGTTGTCTTCATCACTTAATCGTTTAACATCCGGCAATTGGATTGGTTTACCAACACGTACTTTGGCACGGTTAGTTGTTTTCCAAGTGAATAAATCACGAATACCAATGGGCCCCTGGTAGGTAACAGGTAAGATTTCTGCCTTACCCATCTTGGCCATTGAAACAGCACCGTCTTTGATTTCATCTGAATAACGAGAGCCAGTTGGGAAAAGCCCAACATATTTCTCGCCTTCTTTGATGGTTCGAACAGCTTGTTTAATGGTTGAGGCGCTAGGATTTTCACGGTCAACTGGAATGATGTTGATGGTTGTGAAGAACCAGGCTAAAAATCTATTGGCTAATAATTCTTTCTTCGCCATAAAGGCTATTTGCTTAGGACGTAATGCCATGGCAATAAAGATTGGATCAAGGATTGAACGGTGAGGGCCAACTACTAGGTAATTGGCTTCTGGGTCGAAGGCCTCATCAATATCAATCTTTGTTGGACCATTAATTAACCGGATAAACCAGGATATTAAAGTCAGTAAAATATTATAAATCATCGGTTTCCCCTTCATCTATATCTTGATGTGCATCCGAATAGGTCTGCAACTGATACATATTATAATATGTGCCACCTTGTGCAATCAAGTCGTCATGGTTTCCGTGCTCGATGATGTGGCCATTTTTAAGGACAATAATTTGGTCTGCATCTTTAATTGTTGATAAACGATGGGCAATGATAATGGTTGTCCGACCTAGTCGCATATTAGCTAAACCAGATTGGATTTTCTGCTCTGTTTCGGTATCGATATTGGCTGTCGCTTCGTCTAATACCAAGATTTTAGGTTCCCGTAAGATTGACCGGGCAAATGATAACAATTGTTTTTGCCCTGTCGAGAATGCTGCCCCGCCTTCAATTACTTTGGCGTGATAGCCGTCATCAAGGGACTCGATAAAGTCATCAGCTTTGACGAATTGGGCTGCAGCCTTGACCATATCAGCAGAATAGTCTCCGTGCAGACGGATATTTTCAGCGATATCCCCGTAGAACATGAAAGAGTCTTGTAAGACTAAGCCGATATCTTCTCTCAGTTGCGTTATCGGGATATCTTTAATAGATTGACCATCAATTAAAATGTCCCCTTGGCTGAATTCATAGAACCGCATCAAGACATTGATAATCGATGATTTACCTGAACCAGTTTGGCCAACAAAAGCCACTGTTTGTCCAGGTTTAATATCGATATTGATATCATGTAGCACTTGTTTTTTCTCGTCATAAGAAAATGATAAGTCTTTAATTTGAATATGCCCTTCAGAGACTTTACCATCTGCGCCTGGATTAGAAACTGGCGCCATTTCCGGATTGTCTAGTAAGGCCAATACCCGCGATCCAGATACCATACCATCTTGGAAGATTGATAGGGAATCCATCATTTGGCCCATCGGTTGGAAAAAGGATTTCGCGTAAGAAGTAAAGGCATATACGACCCCGACATTAATGGCTACCCCTTGCAAGTCTTGGAAACCAAAAATATACAAGACAAGCACCAAGGCGATGGCTTCAAGTAAGTTGATTGCTGGCTGTAATAATAAGGCATTCATTTTGAACATACCTACACGAGCCCTTACATAAGTCTGGTTAACGTCATCGAATTCTTGCATCAAACGGTCTTGTTGACCATAGTTTTGAATGATATTCATTCCAGAAATCGATTCACTTAATTTCGCGTTCAAAGTAGATAAGGCTACCCGCATTCGGCCATAAATAAAAGTCGATTGACGTTGGTAGATATAAATCAAAATCAACATTACCGGTACAAAGCCCATAAATACAAGGGCCAAACCAGCATCTAGGGTAAACATGGCATAAGTAATAGCCACAATATTCAATAAACCGTCAAAGAAGGATAAAAAGACCTGCCAGAACTCTTTAATGGTTTCGGTATCATTTGTCACCCGTGACACCACTGAACCGTTTGGTGTTTGATCAAAATACCGCATACCCAAGTGCACTACTTTTTGATAAATCGTATTTCGCATGTTGGCTACTGTTTTTTCTGCCGTTAATTTGAAGGTAAAGTCTCTAAAGTAATACACCGCTACTTTTAATAGGGTTAAGCCAAAATAAAAGGCTGCGACCTGTATCGTCACTTGTAGGGTTGCTGAATTTGTACCCAACACTTCATCCAAATACCGTTGAATGATAATGGGTAGGTAAGCTGAAATAGCTGCTACAATCGCAGTTGCAACGAAGGATAAGGCAAAGGGTAGCCAATACGGTTTCCCAAAGCCGATAATGCCTTTGAAGATCCGCACTTGGTCAGCTAATGAAAACTTTGTTGGACTAGATTTCTCCATCAGAATCACCACCTTCACTAATTTTTCTTTGTAATTGTTGTTGGTTATAAGTATGGGCATACCAACCCTCTTCATGGACTAATTCGCTATGTTTACCGCGTTCAATAATCGTCCCTTTATCCATGACAATGATTTCTTCTGCATGCATCACTGAAGACAGACGCTGAGCCGCAATAATTGTTGTTTTATTGGCTCGTTCTTGACGTAAATTGGTCAAAATATTTTCTTCCGTTTGCGCGTCTACCGCAGATAAGGAGTCGTCCATAATTAAGTATTCTGGGTCAACCGCTAAGGCACGAGCAATAGCAATCCGTTGTTTTTGACCACCAGATAAGGACACCCCACGTTCCCCAACTTCCGTTTGATAACCTTCGGGGAATTTCATGATGTCTTCGTGAATATCCGCTACTTTGGCGTAGTGAATGACCTCTTCTTCAGATAGGTCTGGATTCCCAAAGCGAATGTTTTCTAAAATCGTATTTGAAAATAGGAAATTCGTTTGTGGTACATAACCGATTGCTGAAGACAGTGTATTTAAACTAAAATCTTTGATATCTTTGCCGTCATAGGTAATTTGGCCTTCGTATTGGTCATAATCACGCATCAGCAACTTGAAAATTGTCGTTTTGCTAGACCCGGTCCGACCAACGACACCAAGCATATTGCCTTCTTCCAAGTGGAAACGCGTATCTGATAATTTCGTCCGCCCGTCATCTGGGTAGGCAAATTCCTGAATGTCAAAATGGATATCCCCTTGAATCGGCGTTGTAATAGGTTGATCAGCTTCAACGATAGCTGGCTGCTCGTCCAACAATTCAGACACCCGGTCCCACGATGCGTTTCCACGCTCAAGCGTATTGACCAGGTGGCCAACCGCAATTAAAGGCCAAGCCATCATAGACAAGTATGAAATGTAGGCAATCAAGTCACCGACTGTGATCCGACCGTTTTGGATAAAGTAAGTCCCAAAGAAGATAGTCAATACATAAGTTAAACCAGTGATAATCTCAATCATTGGCGTGTAAGCTGCATCCGCTTGGTAAACTTTACGGTTCATTTCGACCACTTGGTTGGTTTTTTCAACGAAATCTTGGTAGTAGTCTTCTTCTTCACCGAACGTTTTGATGACTTTCATCCCAGAAACATTTTCTTGGACTTCGTCATTTAAACTAGAGAAGGCTTCAAGCGATTTACGAAACCGCTTGTTAATGATTCGACCCAGAACACGGGCCACCACAATTAGAATAGGGAATGGCAGGATGGTCACTAGTGTTAATTGCCAGTCGATTAAGACAAACATAGAGAACAAGGTCACAACAGAAATGGAGATAGAATCCGTTAAGGTCAGAATTCCCCCACCAGCAACAAATCGCAAGGCCGCTAAGTCGTTTGTGGCATGGGCCATCAAGTCACCCGTCCGATATTTATGGTAAAAAGTGGCATCCATTTTTGTAAAATGACTAAACAAACGATTACGCATAATCGATTCTAGTAAAGTCGAATTGCCAAAAATAATCGTCCGCCAACCGTAACGAAGTACATACATAATAATAGCCAATAATAAAATAAGGCCTGTTTGAGTGATTAATAATTGCCCAGTTAAAGAGCCTGCTGCTAATTGGTCTACCATATTCCCTACAATTCTAGGGGTCATAGCAGATAAAATAGCACAGGTAACCAATGCCGTTATCCCAAAGGCATAGCTCTTCCACCGCAATTTAAAAAACCAACCCAATTTTTTAAAAATTGAAAACATTTCTTCCCTCCTAAATAAATACTCACCTATTATCTACCAAATCTTGACCAATTGCGAAAATTAACACCCACTTGTAGATAAAAATTTGGTTAGACAACGAAACAGCCTCCGCATGCCTTATTAGCTGCGGAGGCTACTGTTGATATTAAGCGCTTGTTGGCGCTTTAATCTCATTATTTCGATTTTTTGCTCGTCTTCCTCATAGATTGTGTGATTTGACGCACACGTTTTTCTGAAGGTTTTTGACCCATTGACATCATCATTGAACGAATCATGTCATCAGAAATTGGTGGATTTTCTTCAAAATAGTTCACCATATATTTACGGGCGATAAAGAATCCCCCAACAGCACCTAAAACAGCTGCGATAATTACGATTAAAATCCAAGCTCCTGTACTTAGCATAGTCTCTACACTCCTCTCATCTGTTTACAAGATAAAATTTTACTAAAGTATCTCCTCTTTTGCAAAGCTTTTCATAAATTATACACCTTTAAATGTCAATTGATGTAATACATCCTGGAAATGATTAGGAAGTGGCGCATCAAAGACCATATGTTCACCTGTGACTGGATGTTCTAATTCTAAGCGGTGTGCATGTAATAATTGGCCGTTTTCACTAAAGAATCGCTCTTTATATTGTCTTGCATACAAGGGATCATCCACAATTGGATGGTTGATAAAGTTAGCATGAACACGAATTTGGTGGGTTCTACCTGTTTCCAATTGGAAGTTGACCAAGGTATACCCAACGTACCGGTGTTTTACCGTGAAATGCGTAACTGCGTGACGACCGGCTTCGTTGGTTTCAAATTTCAACCGGTCTTTTTCATGACGGCGGATTGGTGCATCAATGGTTCCGCCCGCTTCAAAAATTTCCCCATAAACTAAGCCTGAATAAATTCGTGTCATTTGGTGGTTGGCCACTTGTTCAGTTAGATTTTCAAGGGCTGCTTGTGATTTAGCGATCACTAGTAATCCGGTGGTGTCCTTGTCTAATCGATGGACGATACCTGGTCTAAAAGACTCGCGACCAACCGCTAGTTGCGACCCATTTTCCTGCACATGGTATAACAAACCATTCACTAAGGTATTAGTTGGGTGATTCACGGAAGGATGTACGACTAGGTTTGCCGGTTTATTTACCACCAAAATGTCGTCATCTTCAAATACGATATCTAAAGCCATCTTTTCGGCTACTGGTTTAAATTCTTCCGCTTCAGTAGGCACCGGTTTTTCAACTCCGACTATGTCTCCATTAACCAAGGCTTGTGACGCTTTAGCCACCTTGCCATTTACTGTGACCAATTTTTCTTTGATCCATTTTTTGATTGTAGTTCGGCTTTCGTCTGTCAATTGGTTGGTGACGAATTGGTCTAAGCGCAAGCCGTCTTCACCCGTATAAGTATAATTAAATACTGTCTTTTCTTCTGTCAAAATGATACTCCTCACTAGTTACCGGTTCTTTTTTTCCAATTGGTTTTCAGGGGTAATAATCATGTAGACTATCATCATAATGACACCAATGGTTAGGCAAACGTCCGCTACGTTAAATATTGGAAAATCCATAAATGCTAATCGAAACATGTCGATCACGTAGTTTAAATGCAGGCGGTCGATAAAGTTACCCAAGGCTCCTGCAATCATAAAGGAAAGGCCTGTAGCCAGTAGCGGTGCGCCTTTAGCTTCCTTATGAAGCATGTAAACGAGGACAGCCACAACAGCAACTGTAATGATATAAAATAGCCACATTTGCCCTGAGAAGATCCCCCAAGCAGCCCCATCATTTTGGATATAAAAGAAAGAAAGGATACCCGGTATGAAATCTTGCCCTTCATTGACAGCAAAATTGGCCACTGTCCAATACTTCACGATTTGGTCAATACCAACTAAAATTGCAATTAATAGATAATTCAGTAACATAAATCCTCCTGAGCCAATCGGCCGATATTCTTTAAATATATTTTACCATTCTTCTAGCTTATTTATTGGCTAATTTAGCTTGGCGAATCCCGTCTTTAGCTAATTGGTCAGCTTTCTCGTTATATTTGTTGCCTGTATGGGCTGCGACTTTCACGAAGCCGATAGCTAGATCCTTGGCTTGGTCTTGCATATAGTCCTGATATTCCTTGGTATATTCGTTTTTTGCCTGCCAAGATTTTAGGGCCCACTCCGCGATCCCCATATAATCATGGTAAATCACGACATTTTTAGCACCTGATTTTTTCGCAATTTTAACAGCATGCATCGCAGCGATAATTTCACCGGCTACATTCCTCATTTTAGCCAATCCTTCTGTGTTACGACCACCCTTATAAGTTTTGATTGTATTCTGGTATAAGACTACCCCCCCGTAGCCAAAGTAACCAGAACTTTTATCGAAAGAACCGTCTACATAAACGGACATGGTATCAGCATCAACCTGGCCGTTTTTACCATCTATAGTCAGCCAGCGGATTTCTTCCCCTTGACTTGTATTAGACACTGGCTGTGACCCATTACCCATAAAGGCTTCTGCCTCTTCTAGGCTTGTAAATGACTTATAGACTGCACCCGAGAAGCCTTTAACTTGCTTCTGACAGTCAGACCACGTCTTATAGATTCCTGGTGTTTTTCCTTTTTTCACTGCATAAAATTTTGCCATGGTTAGTCAACCACTCGCTTTCTATTATTGTAAATTGATGATATTTTGATATCTATCTGAATTGATTATACTGATTTTCTCTCCTACCTTCTCCAAGGAAATTTTAGCATAAAAAAAGTGAGACCTAAGCCCCACTTCCCTTCACTAGTTTTGAAATACTAACGGTGTTAATCTTTTATTAAGCGGGTGACGAGAATCGAACTCGCGACGATAGCTTGGAAGGCTATGGTTTTACCACTAAACTACACCCGCATGCAAAACTAATACAAGAAATAGTATAGCACCTTTTGTATTACTTTTGCAAGTGTTTTTAGACAAAAAAAGTTTTTAATACATCTAAAGATATAATCATTTTCTGTGTAACCGGTCGTCCCCAGATGGTTTCAAGGGCTTGGGCATATAAATCCATTTGTCCTTGGTAGCGATCTATCAAGGTTTGTTCTTGTTGGCTTTCATTTAGATATGCAATTCGGTCGGTTTTAAAGTCATATAGATAAATTTCATCCGCAAATAAAATAAAACCATCAATTGTCCCGTGGACTAACAAGTCATCATCTGTTGCCATATCCGTAAAGATTTCTGAGCCGGCCATCATAAGAGAGAAGGTTTCTTCTCTATATAAGCGGTCAACTTGTTTCAAAATCAATTGCCCTGCTGCCGAATCGAAGAAAGCAACTAATTTATCTACTTGAATATGGGCCCAAAGTTGCTGATTCAAGATGCCTGCTTTGCACAGGTCATCAAACAGCGCTTTAAAAGTTCCTTCACTTGGTTTAGTCGTTAAGTCCACCTTTTGCATCAATAGATGGGCCGCTGACCCAATGGCTGTTGGTGTCACCGCTTGTTCTTTAGCCAAGAAATTGGGTTGGTCATAATCTTCTTCGGTGTAACGGAAAGTCTTGGTCAATTTGTTTTGATTGTTGACTGACCATGGTTGCAAGTCGTGATCACTTGGATCTTGTAGCATCCGTTTCAATTCCGATACAGATTGGAAGGATGTCGTCTTGGTAGCAGATTGGTAAGCATAATCTAGGTCTGCTGTTGGTAGATGGATGACTTGCTTGTAAGCTTGGGGATTAGTCGCCATTTTGTCATCTGTTAAAATAGCTGCTAAGATTTCTGCTTGGTCAACCTGAATCGATTCATCCACTGCTTGTACCCACTTGTTGCGACCAGCTACCGCCTCTTCACTGGAAACCACCGAAATCCGGAAGTTGGTCTTAGTGTTGGCTAGGTAATCTGGAATATGGACTGATTGGTTGACCTGGTCAAAATCATGGTGGCGCATAAGGGCCGGGCCAATCCAATCAAGTAGACTGTTGGCTTTTATCCGACCTGAAGGCGACAACTGTTCGTCTTTCATCAGAAGTCCTTGCCACTTGCCGATAGTTTGATCGAAGTTTTTAACCATACCCACTAGTACCAATTGCTGTTCAGCACGTGTTAGGGCTACGTACAATTTCCGCATCTCTTCAGCCAACATATCCTTCTTCTCAAATCGCTTGGCCATGATTTCAAACATGTTTGGATACGTGATGTGGCGTGTTCTATCAGACAATTTCACCCCGATACCGATGGCGTCGTTATAAATCACTGAATTTCTAAGGTCTTGGGAGTTAAATCGCTTGGAAATGTTATAGACGTAAACGAGCGGAAACTCTAGTCCTTTTGAATGGTGAATAGTATAAACGTGAACTGCAGATTGGGTATCGTCCCCATGTTTTGGTGCCTGCAAGTCGTTGTCTTTTTCTTGAATTTTCTCCACAAAGCGGATAAATTGGAAAATCCCCTTAAAGGCTGATGCCTCATAATCAGAAGCCAATTTATAAAAGCCGTGCAAATTATTTTGGCGGATCTCACCATTCGGCATCCCACCTACATAATCTAAAAATCCGGTATCTATATAAATTTGCCAGATTAAAGTAGCTAAGGGCTTGTCACGGGCAATATCCCGCCAGGCCAAGTGCCAGTTGTTAAAGGTCCGCAACTTTGTTGCCACACGCTCATCTTGCCCTTCATCCAAAGTCAAATAGGCTTTCATGGCGTCATAGTAGGTTGCCTGTTTGTTGGCTATCCGGATTTTCGCTAAGTCTTGTTCATTTAAACCAATGATTGGGGACCGCAAAATGGCCGCCAAGGGAATATCTTGGTAAGGATTATCAATAAATTTCAAGACATTCAACATGACGCGGATCTCCGTCCGTTGAAAATAATTGGCCGAATCATCTAACAACAAAGGGATTTTATACTGGGCAAAGACGTCCTCTAATTCTGAATGATTACGTCTAGTTGCAACTAGAATAACGATATCATCAAAAGTGATTGGTCGATCCGCCTGCAACTTCTTGTCATAGATCATATGCTGGTTATTGATCTTATCCAAAATAGATTGAGCAATCAATTCTGCTTGCATTTTCGTGCCATTAGAGACGTCATTATCTAAGTCGTCTTGGTCAGTTTCGCTACCTTTACTACTATCTTCCTCATCATATAATAGGATTTCTGTCTGCATTCGGTCAGTTTCTGGATAAGCGGTAAAACCTAATTTAAGGGCTGCATCCTCATCATAAGCAATCTGACCCACTTGCGGATCCATGACCTGACGGAAGATAAAGTTGGTAAAATCAAGGACATCTCCTCTTGAACGGAAGTTTTCCGCTAAGACTATCCGTTGCCCTCCATTACCATCAGCGAATTGATTGAACTTATGGATAAATAAGCCAGGTTCTGCAAAGCGGAACCGGTAAATTGACTGCTTCACGTCCCCTACCATAAACATGTTGGGGTCATCCGGATTCCCTGAAACAGCCTGTAGAATCGCTTCCTGTAAGGCGTTGACGTCTTGGTACTCATCCACCATTACTTCAGTGAATTTGTCCCGGTAATAAGCCTTAGCTTCATTCATAGTATTGGCGTTCTCAATCAAATTTTCACCGTCGCGAGATTCGGTATCATCTAGTTGCTTACTTAAAATTTGGTAGGTAAAGAGTTCGATATCCGAAAAATCTAAAATTCGTTGGTCAAATTTATGGGCAGTCATACGGTCAGTAAAGATTTTTTCGACATTGATAATGGCTTGCCCGAGTTTTTTAGCATCTTGGATAAATTGCCCTTGATAATGTTCATCAAAGGTAAAGTAAGGCATGATATCCTTATCAAAAACATCCTTAATTGTTGCGTCATGGCGATCCTTTAATTGGGTTCGCAATTCGTTTTGGGCATCGTTACCATCTTCAAAATCTTTTTTACTTTTTCTGACAAGGCTTGGAAAGGGAACTGCAACCACTTGCTGGTAGGCCTCTTTATAAGAAGTTTGTACATTCGTTTTTAACTGGTCTAAATAAGCCAACTTTTCTTTGACAGAAGTAGCCATTTTTTCAAAACCAACCGCTTCTGTAACTGGCAGGTCTTCGATATACAACCGAATAGTATTTTCGAGGGCCTCTATTTCACCCAGTAATGCCGGCACCACATAGTCTTTATAAAAAGCGGATTCTCCATATGGGGTATCTTCATCTGGATATTTAGCCACTAAACCATCTAGCCAGTCATTTGGATGCGTGTGGACTCGAGACTTGTTGTATAAATCAAAAATCAATTGGTCAATCTTGTCGTCTTTACGGTCAGAAGCAACATGATTGGCCATGCGTAAATAATCTGCATCTTCTGTCGCTAGCAAATCCTCTTTTAAGGATGCCCAGACATTTTCAAAATGCATCATATTTTCCGTTTCATCAGTTAATAAACGGTAAACCGGGTCTAAATCAATCAAGAAATAATAGCGCTGGATGACTTGCTTACAAAAAGCATCAATGGTTGAAATATTGGCTTGCGGTAATTTAGCAATTTGCTGCAAGTAATGTTGTCGACTATCGGCATCTGATTCTTCGTTGATCATTTCTTGTAAAGCTGATTCCAAACGCTCTTTCATTTCACTGGCTGCTTTTTCGGTAAAAGTCACGACCAGTAACTCATCAACCCCATAGCCACGACGTACCTTTTGCAAGATACGTTGGACGAGGACACTGGTTTTACCAGAACCGGCAGAGGCTGAAACCAGCAAGTTATCCCCTTCTAAATGAATGGCTGCCCATTGATCGGCTGTATAACGAGCATTAGCCTCCGTTTGCAGTGGAATGGTCGTTTGTTTCTGTCTATTCTTCATCTGCTGTTTGGTCCTCCTCTGCTTCATTCTCATCAACTTCAGCATCAATTGCCAACGCTTGGAAAAATTCATCCGGCGACATAGATGGATTTGGGCGATATTTATTGGTATAGTCCGTTGCATCAAACATAGAAACAGACCGGTAAGGCTCAGTCATAGAGGGAATATAAGGGTCGTCTTCAAGTGGATTTAATGCAATATGACCTGACACAATTTGTTCTGCTGTGGTCACAATCTTCTCTTCCACAAAAGCTAATAATTGATCCAACTCATCTTGAGTCAATACCTTAGCCGCCTTAGCAAAATCGCCATCCTTCTTCCGGCTAACCGCGTAAACACTTGATTTACTGCCCGGTTCAAGTCCTTCACTATGCATCCCTTCCAGTAAATCATAGTCAGCTCGCACATAACCCGACAGTTTCAAATCCGCTAAAATCTGGTCTGCAATATTCTTGTCCGTCAAATCTGTTTGCTTTTCAATTTTTACTTGGGGTTGGAAGATCCTTTGGTAGAAAGCGCCAAGTGGCAGGCTTGTTTGTCCATCTTGATTTAACTGGTCTAAAGCCACCTTTAAATAGGTATACAACTGCAATTGTGCCCCAACATAAATTTGGTCAAATTTCACGTCATGAGCTGACGACTTATAATCAACCACTTGAATAAAGTTTTGTGAAAGGTCATTTTCTTCCTGTGATACCGCATCAATTCGGTCAATTTTTCCTCGTAAACGAACTTCTTGTCCATTTGCTAAAGTGAAATGGGTAATCGTCTCTTCTGCATCGTCCTCATTTTGGGTATAGCCAAACCGTTGTTCCGTTTCAATGGTTTCCACGTTAACCGCTTGTCGCTGTTTAATTATATTTTCAACCAGCAACTGAATGGTCCCTGTCATCGATTCCTGCAAATAACTATTGCGGTGGTTGACCTTAAAGACCGTATACTCAGGATAGACATCCGGATCATTTAATTTATCCGTCACATTGCCTAAAATCTCCTTGACCTCTCCGTCAGAGAGATTAGCTAAATCAAAGTTTCTTTGATTGACCTCTTTGAAAAAATGGTCCAGCATTTCATGAAAGTAGTTCCCTGTTTGTAAGGAATCTAATTGGAAGCTAGGTCGCTCTTTTAATTTCAACCCATATTTCAAATAATAAGAAAAGGGGTCTCGGTTATAGAGTTCAAGCTGGGAAACAGATACAGCCAAAATATCACCGTATAAGGACCGTGACAATTCTGGCGTAAGGGGCAATACCGTATTATGGTAAGTCAAACTAGACTGCAACCATGTGAAGAAGTTCTTAGCAGATTGGTTGGATACTACTTGTTGGTATACAGGCCGCCATATCTGGCTTAAACTTTGTTGGCCGTGGGCATCTTGGGCCATTGCTTTTAGTAAATAGCGGACCTGTGAGTGGGCATTTCCGAGTTTTAGCAGAGTTTCTTCTGACGCCTGGTCAGACGGTTGGCGTAGGTACTTGGTATTTATTTTAAAAGCATCTGCAATACGGGCAACCATTGGTGATAAGCCTTCAGTATCCGCGTCACCGTTGTTTATTGGGTAAGAAATATATAGATGGTCAGTGGCAGATAGGAAAGCTAAATAGGCTTTATAGGCCTCATTGTTATTTTTACTATCAGCCGATTGTTTTAAGGCTTGTAAGTCATCTAATTGACTGACCACTAATTGCCGGTCCTCATTCGTTAATAAAGATTTTTCTTCATAGACCACCGGCAAAGCATACTTTGATAGACCCATAAGGAATGTGATTTTCTTTGCTTCTACCTTATTTTCATCAAAAGATCCGATTGTAACAGAATCCATTGTTGGTGGCACCATAGCATAGCCAGCATTTTGAAAGGCCAGATCTAGAATCTTGAAGAAATAATCTAGGTCAAAAGATTCTTCTCCAAATAATTGAACATAGTCATCTAGCATATGGATAAAAGTCTGCCAAGCTTGTTCGTGTTGTCGCGCTTCTTGTAACTGACCAGTTTCTAAATAGTTATCCCGCCATGTCATTAAACTGGTTGGAATGCCGCTATTGGCTAGAAATTGATAAAAGAAAGTAATGGCTTCTTCAGTTGTTTGGTCCTTTTCCCAGTTGGTAAATAAGGGCGACAAGGCCCCCACAACAAAGGATTTTATATGGTTAGCCGTTGCTTCAATGGCAATATCTCGTTTAGTACCAATCTTTTCGCCATCTTCGCCCACTAAAATGTAGGACCAAGTCCGGTCTTTAGACCACCAAAACTGCCCTTCATAACCATTGCGTAAAACCACATTTTCAGTTAGATCAATAGCATCACGAAATTGAATTTGTGCTTGCTTATTTGCTGATAAACCGTCTAGTAAATCATCGGTCAAATTAAAAGCTTGCGCCCCGTATTGGTTGATTTCACCTAAGTCGACTGGCATTAATAGTTCACTTCGCAGTAGGTCAAAAACATCCTGATACCGCCAATTCCCTTGGTAAACCCGGTACAAGCTCATCATCAATCGGTACAGGGGATGTAAGGCCATATCCTCTTGGAAATTAGCGAAATAAGGGATTTCATTGGCTTCAAGAGCTGCTTGCAAGGCATGTTGGTATGTCGGTTCATCTCTGGTTAATATTTGAATATCCTTATAGCGGTAATCCGTATTGGGGTCTGCCACTAGCCGGTAAATTTCATTAGCCACTTGGTCAGCTTCCATATGGGTAGAGGGCAGCTCCCAAATCTCCATAACTTGGTTGACAGCGGCTATTGCTTCATCTGTTTGCGTCACTTGGCCACTTTCAACACGGTTGTCCGTTCTTAAGTAGTTGTCTAAGATTTTAAAACCATCTGCATAGCTAGCACCCTCTTCGGCCAAAATTGGACTAGCAAATGGAATACCTTGCTTTCTAGCAAATTGCATCAGTTGATTATAGGTTTTCCCTGTTACCGTAAATAACTCATACCAATCAGGTGTCCTAAAGTCATAAGGTTTGTCTATATTCAAGACAATTTGCACTTGGGGACAATTTTCAAGGAATGAAACAATAGTCTCAAGTTCCTGAGCGTTGAAATAATCAAAGCCGGTGATAATTATTCTTGTTTTAGATAAATCTTGGTCTGAAATTGCTTGTCTCAGCTGGGCAAAAACGTTTTGTTCTTCCATGGTTAAGCCCACTAAATACTTCTCGTACGCTCCGTATATCGCAGCTAATTCTTTCATCTTCTTGACTTGATTTTGAATCAATGGCTGGTCGCTTGAAACATAGCTAGACAATGAATTTAAAAAAACCTCACTAGTAATTTGACCATTCACCAGCTCCTTAAATAAGTCAGCTAAAGCTTCCACAAAACCAATCTGGTTATATTCACCGCGGTAGACCAGTAGATCATCTTTCATATCAGCTAAAACGCGTCCAATTACCATAATATTCCCGATATCAGAAATATCTCCTACTGATTGGCTATCTTGTTTCTGCAGTAAATACCAAGCCAACCGTTTAAACGATTGCACTTGTAGTCGCATCATGCCAGCATGTTTCTCGTCGTTAGTATGGCCGGCATTCAATTGAACTGCTTTCATTTGACGTAAGACAGACATCTCTAAATCAAATTTCATATTATCATCGGTGATGATAAAAACTTGGTTGTCGATATCTGCTCTTAGATAGGCATCAATGTCTTCATATACAGCCTTTAAGTTATTTTGGGTTGGTGTTTTTAAAATAAACTGTAAATTCATAAGCACTCCTTTTGGTTAAAGCAAATGATTTAAATTGCTAAATATATAAAAGGAGAAGCTGGCACCTTGCAGACGCCAACTTCTTTGTTTGCGGTAAATATATCTACCTTCTTTTATTTAGTTTGACATTTATAGCTGGTTGTAGTCGCCAGCGTCCTCAATGATGGCAAGAATAACTTCAGTTGCTTTCACCATCGTTTGCAGGCTGACATATTCAAAACGACCGTGCATGTTTTCCCCACCCGCAAATAAGTTTGGTGTTGGTAGTCCCATGTAAGTCAATTTAGAACCATCAGTACCACCACGAACTGCAATAATATCAGGTTGGATACCAACAGCAGCAAATGCATTTTCAGCTAAAGTTACTGGACGCATATCTTTTTCAATGATTTCACCCATGTTGTAGTATTGGTCATTTAAAGTCACTGTGGCAATGTCACTACCATAGAAGGCGTTCAGCTTAGCCGCAGCTTCTTGGATTAAAGCCTTACGGTTTTCGAACTGTTGACGGTCATGGTCCCGGATAATGTAAGTTGCTCTAGCACCTTCTACATTCCCTTCCATACCCATTAAATGAAAGAAACCTTCACGCCCTTCTGTATTTTCAGGACGTTCATTTTCTGGTAATTGGTTATGGATATCAATAGCCACTTGTAAGGCATTGATCATTAAATCTTTTGCTGAACCTGGGTGAATGTTCTTACCTGCTACTTCAACCACGGCAGAAGCAGCATTGAATGTTTCAAATTCCAATTCACCTAGTGGGCCACCATCCATAGTGTAGGCAAAGTCGGCCGCAAAACGGTCAACATCAAAACGGTCAGCCCCAACACCAATTTCTTCATCCGGACCAAAAGCCACTTTCACTTCTCCATGTTTAATAGATGGATTGTCGATTAGGTATTTACCAGCAGTAACGATTTCAGCAATACCTGCCTTGTCATCTGCACCAAGTAAAGTTGTCCCATCGGTAGTAATCAAAGTTTGACCGACATATTTGTTTAAAGAATCAAACTCAGCAGGATTCAATTCGTACCCAGAGTCACCTAAAGGAATTACTGAACCATCATAGTTTTCAATGATTTGTGGGCTGATGTTTTCAGCATTAAAATCAGCCGTATCTACATGGGCAAAGAATCCGATTGTTGGGTAGTCTTTGCTGTCATCTGTTGCAGGAATTGTCGCTGTAACGAAAGAGTCTTTTTCATTGTAGAAAACATCTGAAAAACCTAACGTCGTTAATTCTTTGGCTAATTTTTTAGCAAAAGCTACTTGGTTTGGTGATGACGGTACTTGGTCCGCATTCGCCTCGTTTGAACGTGTATTTTCTTTTGCATAAGTTATAAAACGGTTTAATAATTCTTGGTCTTTAATTTGGTAAGTCATTTAGTCTTTCCTCCTATATAAATGTAAATGGATCGGTGTTTAATTGGCTAATAACTACATCAACCTGCCAATTATTTTCATCATTCCATTGTATAAACTTGTCTGTCATCTTGGATTTCACGATTGATTCAAAATGGTGGCCTGGGTCAATCACATTTAAGCCTGCTGCAATCATGTCGTGGCCGGTATGGTAGTAAACATCGCCGGTGATAAAGGTGTCCGCCCCCTTAGCTAGTGCGTCTTCAAAGTAAGATCCCCCATCACCACCCAGGACAGCCACCCGTTTAACTGGTCTATTGCCATCAGCAACGACCATTCTTAAGCCATTAACGCCCGTTTTTGTTTTCACAAATTCACCAAAAAATTCAAGGGTCATCGGTTCGGCTAAATCACCAATGCGTCCAATACCAATCGCTTGGCCAGTCGTTTCATCCGTCGTATGCGCTCGCAATAATTCTACATTTTGGATCTCATATAAATCAGATAACCAGTCATTCATCCCCTCTGGCGCAGCGTCCAAATTGGTATGTGCTGCATATACCCCAATACCTGAACGAATAATTTCCGCATACATCGCTTGTTGTGGATCATCTTCTGTTAGGCGTTTCACCGGTTTAAAAATGGGTGGATGATGGGCAAAAATAAAATCCGCCCCAATTGCCTTAGCTTCTTCAACCACTTCAGGGCGAATATCTAAGGTCACTAAAATCTTGTGAATCTCTTGATCGAGACGGCCAAAATGTAAGCCAGTTGGGTCTCCTTCAACGGCATAAGATTCTGGTGCAAAATTTTGGAATTGCTGGATAAATTCTTTAATTGTGAGTGACAAATCAATGCCTCCTTAAGCTAATTGTGCTTGTATCGCTGCCTTCAATTCTTTATAGCGAGCGATCTTGTTTTCATCGCGATTATTGGCTTGTTCAAGTTGGTCTAATACATAGTTTGTCCGTTTCAATTCTAATTGCCATTTTTCTTGGAAAATGGCTGCATATTTTTCTTTGTTGAATAAGCCAAATAAAATATCATCATTCGTTAATTCCTGTTGTAGATTGTCACGATAATCCGCCACAATCACTTCATAGAACTTGCCATTTTCAGCAATCATCGCTTCATCAACGATCTCATAAGAATGCTTGTTTAACCATTGACGGACCTTGTCTTCTGCCACATTTGGTTGCAGAATCAGACGTGGATTAGTCGCTAATTTGCCGTCGATTAAACCTTGCGTTAAAATATCCACGATTAAAGCCCCACCCATTCCACAAATGGTAATGGTGTCAATTTGGTCTGCTGGTTGAATAACAGCTAACCCGTCGCCAAGTCGCGCTTCAACCATATGACCTAATTCCTGACGGGCAATTTCTTGTTGGGCAGACTGGAAAGGACCTGCTACAACCTCACCCGCAATCGCACTAGTGATTTTATCTTGACTGGCCAAATTCGTTGGTAAGTATGCGTGGTCTGACCCAATATCTGCCAGTCGCGCGCCATCTTTCACAAAAGATGCGACCGATGCTAGTCGGTCTGATAAGTGATTTACATTCATAATTTATCTTCTCCACTCGTTTTCAATACAGAACAATTATAACAAAGATTCAGGTATTTTTTAGGGATTTGCTTCGCAAAATAATAAGATAATTTTCACTTTACAATAAAAAACATTAGGCGTAAAATATTCAATGTTTTAGAAAAGGAAGTTTAGTACTTTTCGCCGAATTAGCTCAGTTGGTAGAGCATCTCATTCGTAATGAGGGGGTCACAAGTTCGATTCTTGCATTCGGCATATAGATATTGATATATGAATAAAAATTAAATATAGTGTTGTTCGGACGTCAATTCAGTCCCTGCCAATACTATTTTTTTCGCTATTTACTTAACCATTTGTAGCTATTAGAAAAATAAAGTTGGTATAGTTTATCATCTGTTGCACCGAAATCATCATCCAATATTTCATCACTTGGTCTTCCAATAATTCATGGTCACTTTAAATAAAGCATGGTCAACTTTTACTTTAAAAGTCATTGTACGACTCCTTATAAAAATCACCGAAGAACTTTTGAATCTACCCTTGTTATTTATTCTTTAATTTAACTCAATATCTAGACATTCATTGAAGTTAATACTATTTATTTGTAATTTTAGAAGTTTTTCCCTCTAAATAGATTGTGCTTTCTGTGATTTTTAATACTTTTTATTATATACTATTGTTGAATGTTCAACAGTTTAGTGATATTTCAAACATCGCGTATGACTATTGATTATGTGAACGGAGGTATTTTATGACAATTGTAGATTTTCAACAAGTGCTCGATTTCTGGTTTGCAGCTGAAAATGCAGACTTGTTGTTCGCAAAAGACGACCACTTTGATGCCGCAATCCGTGCCCAATTTCTGGATACGTGGACGGCGGCCGCTAATAATGAACTTTGGCGGTGGCGTGATGATCCTCATGGACGCTTAGCGGAGATTATCATCCTAGACCAATTTTCCCGCAACCTTTGGCGTGGATCTGCCAAATCATTTTCCCAAGATAAAATGGCTCTCGCCTTATCGCAAGAATTGTATGACCAGCCAGCTTTTAATGACCAATTTAATGAGCAGGAAAAAATCTTCGCAGTTATGCCATTTATGCATTCTGAATCTAAAGTCATCCACAAATGGTCCTTAGCCATTTTTCAAGAAATTGGTAACGAAAATAATTTACACTACGAGAAGCTTCACAAGAATATCATCGACAGGTTCGGTCGGTATCCTCACCGCAATGAGGTGCTAGGCCGTGAGACTACCGCTGAAGAAGCTGAATTCCTGACCCAAGAAAATTCTTCGTTTTAAACAATGATCCAAGCAGAAGCAAACTACATAGTCGGTTTTTACATGATTGGATGATGTATTGTCAAATTTAGAGAGGATTCCATCGAATACAATGTCGATTTAGCCAGGGAAGCCGTCACAATCTCTAACGATTGAAGAACAAATCGAAAGCTTATCAAATTTAGCACCTTGGATTACCAACCTTCATGTCTTTCATTGACAACAAGACTTCTACAACCGTTATCCATTAGATGATGGGCATGATGAATGGTTACAATACTTCCAAACCATTGAAAAAGAGTCCCAAAAAAACATCATTACCTCATTCAATTTGTACCTGGCGAAGACCAAAAACAAGGATTCTTAGACAGTGTAGCCACTTTGAAATCTTGGTTAAACCAATTAGACATTGAATATTAATTCATCGCTAACAATAAACAAAGACGCAATACCTTTGTCGGCCTCCCAGCCAGCAAGTTCTTGCGTCTTTTTCCTATAGACATTTATTCAAATTTTTGACCTTATTGATAAGATGTTATTAAAAATACTTACTTAATATAGGTGGCAAAGTCTGTGAGTTCGAAAGGATTGGTATTCCCGCTAATAGTAATAACTTTATTCCCTTTTTGGATACTTAGGTAATTGGTTTCTGGATTGGATACTGAGAATCGACCCATACCATAGTCTTCTGGCGCGGTTAATAAGTTTTCTTCTAAATACTGAACCACAGTTGATGCTAGTGTTAACCCATCATCGCTGCCGTCGTTCTGTGCTTGGGTAGAAAAATCCCAGTGCCCTTCGTTCCATGAAGTATGGATTTGTCCTGCACCAGCGTCCATATAACCGGTGATGCCGTAACCCAAATCTACTGTTTCCCCGCCGATTTCTGCATAGTTATTTTGCGAAATCTGTTCGGCTGCTGCTTCACCACTATCGTAGTTGTCGATCGTAATGGAAGCTATTTTGACATCATCAAATTCTCCGTTAGCTAAACGTTCGTCCCCGTACGGCACTTGTTCTTCGATGCCATAGAAGTCAATTTTAATCCCCTGATCTGTTTCACTTGTGTAGGCTGTTGGGAATACCGTTATCCCTTCTGGCAGTGGGATATCAGTAGGAATATAGTCGACATAGTCACTGGCCACGTCAGCTTGAATGGCTTCAATGATAGCCGCCACGCTATTGTCATCCGACGTTTGATTTTCGTCTGATGATGCTTCTTCTGAATTAGTGTCTTCCGATGATTCCTCTGTTGAAGACTCGGATTCATTTTCCGTTTCATCACTAGACTCACTAGAAGTACTTTCTGATGATTGCCTGCTTGTTTCCGATGAGACACTTTCTGACTCGTTAGACGTCTCTGTATCGCTAGATGCGGTGTCTTGTCCGAACATGCCACATCCTGATAAGGCGATGACTGAGACAAATAACAGCATGCTTTTAGAAAATTTCATAAAAGTGAACCTCTTTCCATCGATCTTCCTACCTGCAGTTATTTCTGTATATATATTTTAAGTCAAAATTCCCCCATAATCCAAGGATGACCTGTAGTCCACTAATTTAAATTGAATAAAGTACAAAAATCAATAATTTTAAATACAAAAAATACCCTGAATATTATCCGAAAAAGGACACTATTCAGGGTAGATGGCTATTCAAATAGGTGATAATCGTGGTGATTAACCTCTTCGGCCATTTTCTCTTTATAATCATAGGTCCTATCTTGAATCATAGACTGGCTATAAAACTTATAAAGGTGGTATTGCAAGTAAGCGGCCAATAAACCAATCAAGGTCCCAATGACAATACCTTCAAATCGGTAGCTGAGATAGTCAAAGCCAAGATTTGGATTCTGAAAAGTTAATTGAATCAAAACCATATTGGTCACGAAGAAAATCCCCATTGAATAATTGCGCGGGATAAAGTACTCAGCCAATAAGTATAAAATAACTACTGCACCGATCCGTACAATATGCGGGATTGGGATAATAATGATTAAAGCAGCTGTTGCCAGACCGGCTATGGTCCCAAAAACTCTTTGGAAACTTCTATTTAAAATAATTTCCAGTGTGTTCCCTTGAAGGATGGCTGAACAGGACACGATAATCCATGAATAAGGACTCAGATCGAGCACAATATTCATATAAGACGCGAAGAATAAGACGGCTGCATAATAGAAAGAATCAACCACCATCCGTGGATCTTGTCGAATAGCCTCTTTTAAATGGAAGGTGAAGGTAAAGGTTTGTTTAGGTAAATGCAGATATTTCACTAATATATAGGCCATGATTAGGGAAACCACAATCCCGTAGTTAAATTCAAGCAATTGCACAGGCATTTGATTGAGTGGTATATCTCGTGTAGCAGCTGCAGCCATCACTAAAATAACGAAAATATCTCCTGGCTTATCGATCCGGTAAATCCGGTAGATCAGTCTGGCAAAAAAGGCTACTAGGCCGATTGCTATGGGGGCAATTAAAGGAATTTGCCCGATGATTAAGCCGACTGTATAAGCCACCATTAAGGTCATGGCCACAAAAACCATCCGTTTAATCGTCCGACTACCTTCAAAAGATTGAAAATGTAAGAAAGTAAATAAACCTAAGCTAGATGTGGCATTTATCCCAGGCATATCCAATAAATAACCGGTTAAATTGACAATCAAGGTACAAAAACCAGCGACTAATACTCGTTCTAAATGATCATTTGGCGAGGGTTTTAATAATAATGTTTGTTTAATAAATGAACGCATGTAGTTTCCTCCAAAAAATACCGGACCTGCCTTTTTTATATCAGCCAGCATCCGGTTGCCCTTCCATTATACCATGAAAGATTTCACTACATTTTCATTTTTTACCATTGATTGACAAGATCAACGATTTTAAAACCGTCAGACCTTAATTCATAGACTGTGTCACACACTGATTTTAAAAACTGTCGGTCATGGGAAACGGTGATGATAGCACCAGGATAATCATTGAAAACCGTACGGATTTCTTGTTGAGAAGAAGCTGAGAAATTCCTAGTCGGTTCATCTAAGAGTAAGACATTGTAGCCTTTAAGGTCCAAACTGGCTAGGATAATTTTCCCCTTTTGCCCACCAGATAAGTAAGCAATTGGTTGGTCCATTTCTTCAGGTATAAATCGTAGACTACCCAAACAAGTCATGATTTGCGTTCTTTCTTCCTTGTCCCCAGTGGTCGTCATAAATTCGATTGGGCTTTGGGCATCATGAATTTCCTCGCTATATTGTTGGGGCATGTAACCCACTTGAAGACCCTTTGACTCTTTTAAATCACACCAAAGTTGACGAAGGAAAGTCGTTTTGCCAGTACCATTAGGGCCAATAATACCGATTTTATCTTGACCTTTGACAGTCAGTTGCAGATTGTCGGCTAAAATGCGGTCATCAATGGTTATTTGACCGTCGTCTAAGTGCACGACCACTTGGCTCTTGGATAAAGGGTTCACGTTTGAAAATTCAATATGAATAGGCGATTCTTTAATCGGATAGTCCACAAATTTGGCTCTTTCGCGTTCAAATCGTTTGTCCATAGATTGGACAGCTTTCATCTTTTTGGCAAGAAGTCGCCCTGCAGTAGAATCCTTGGTATTGTTCAATTGGTGGTCTACTGAATCATGCACGCGGTTAAACTTGGCCATCCGGTTTTGGTCTTCTTCCCGCTGCTTGTTGGCTAAATTCTCCTGATTGGTCATTTCTTGATTACGGTGGGTCAGGTAATCTTCGTAGCTGGCCTTTACAAATGTTGAGCGGGCAGTCGACTTGTTGGTCAATCTTTCTACATGGAGGATATGGGTGGCGGTTCGTTTAAGCAACAACTCGTCATGGGAGATATAAATGATAGCCAAGTCACTTTGCTGAATAAACTTTTCAAGCCAGAGACTGGTTTCGACATCTAGATCATTAGACGGTTCATCCATTAACAACAAATCCGGCTCATCCATCAGCAAGTCAATCAACTGTAACTTAATTCGCTCGCCCCCAGACAGGTCTCCCACTATTTGTTGGTCATAAATCCGTTCCACATCAAAGTTTAGCCGGTTACCCAGTTGATAGAGCAATTGATAATCCACATCTGCGTAATCCCGACCCTTGAAGAAATAATCTTCCAACGACTCTGCTAGGTCCTCATTTGCCATCGCTTGAGGTAAATAAGCCAACTTAGTAAAATGATTGATCATTTGTCCAGTAATTTCAAGATAAGATTGAATACTTTCATCCCCGACAATATATTTTAGAATCGACGATTTCCCGTTGCCCTCTTCGCCAATAATTGCGACCTTATCACCAGCGTTTACCACAAATGATAAGTCGTCAATCATGGTGAATACAGTGCTAGCTTGCGTCATGGTTAAGTGTTTAATTTGTAACATAGATGTGCCTCCTTTATTATTTTGGGCACAAAAAATGCCCTACTAGCTTGTTCTGTAGTAGGACAAATGTTGAACATGGATACTTGGAAAATGACGATGCCAACTCAATCTAGGTCTATTGTATACCCTAGATATAGGCCCGCTTGCACTTTCCGTTAAACCTTTTTCAATGTTAAAAATGCAAACAAAAAAGAAAGGTTGCTAGTATCCGCCCAAAGTTTTTTATCCTACCAAAATAGCCGAGGTTAAACCAACACTATTATCAGTGTTTTTTCTCGCTCACTATTTTAAATAAAGTAGGATTATAACTTCATTGGACTGAATACCTGACCTTTCTTTGAAATTGTTATGTTATAAAAGCAATTTACCAGGATATTGAGGGTATGTCAACCTATAAGATATCATTTAGAAGGACATTCTTATAGATAACTGCTAGCCTTACTCACTCTCAAGAGCCGTTTTCAACTTAGCTAAAGCTTGATCTACCACATCTTTTGTGACATTTAATGGGGGTAGTAAACGGATGACGTTATCCTTAGCTGAAGTCACTAGCAAACCTTGGTCTGCTGCTGCCGCAATCACTTGGGCTACTGGCTTAGTGACTTTCAAGCCAATCAAAAACCCTTGACCACGAACTTCTTCAATTATAGGTGACTGCCAGGATTGCACTTGATCCTTGATATAAGCAGATATCACCTTCACATTTTTCAATAGTTGTTGGTTGTCAATGGCTGACAAGATATAATTGCCCGCTGCTGTAGCTAATGGATTACCACCAAATGTAGTGCCGTGGTCTCCTGGTTTAAAGTGGTCGGCCACCTGGGCCTTTGCCACTACAGCACCGATTGGTAAGCCCCCACCTAACCCTTTAGCTAGGGTGATGATATCCGGATCTAAGGTTGTTTGTTGAAAGGCGAACATAGTTCCTGTCCGACCAATTCCTGTTTGAATCTCATCTACAATCACTAGGACATTCTCTTGTTTTTGCAGTGTGTTGATGGCAGACATGAATTCAGGCGTAATGGCATTGACCCCACCCTCTCCTTGGATGACCTCAAGCAAAATGGCGCAAGTATTCTTGTTAACAGCCTTTTTTATAGCGTCAACGTCATTAAAATCCACATATTTAAAGCCGACTGGCAAGGGTTTAAAGGCGGTGTGCATGTCTTCTTGGCCGGTCGCCGTTAAGCTGGCTAAGGTCCGGCCGTGGAAAGATTGGTTCATGGAAATAATTTCGTAGGCATCGGGTCCCTTGCTTTCAGTCCCCCATTTACGGGCCAGTTTAATAGCTGCTTCATTGGCTTCAGTCCCAGAATTGGCGAAGAAAGTCTTATCCAGATTTGAAGCTTGGCTTAATTTTTCGGCTAGTTTAATCCCATTTTCATTCCAGAAAAGGTTAGACACATGAATCAAATTGCCTGCCTGCTTAGAAATGTATTCGACGAATCCTTGGTCGGCGTGCCCTAATACATTACAGGCAATCCCAGAAATGAAATCGATGTACTTTTGCCCATCAAGGTCTTCCACATAGGGACCTTGGCCTTTCACCAATACTGTTTCTTGGCGATTAAAGGTGTGCATGGTCACTTCTTGTCCTAATGTAATCAATTCTTGCGTATTGAGATTTTGTGTCGTCATATGCTCCTCCTAACTCCGGTAGTCGGCGTTAATTTTGATGTAATCTTCAGTCATATCGCAGGTCCAAACGGCTGTCTGGCTCTTGCCAATACCCAAGTCGATGGCAATTGTGATTTCTGTTTCAGATAGGATTTCATAGGCTAAATCTTCATCAAATACTAGCCCCTGACCATTCTTGCAGGTTAAAATCTCTCCCTTTTCAGAAATAAAACTGATCTGAATTTTCGCCGGATCTAAGTAATCAGGTTGGGCTTGTCCGATGGCTGAAAGTACCCGGCCCCAGTTAGCGTCTTGCCCGAAAATTGCTGTTTTCACAAGGGATGATGTCGCCACCTGTTTGGCAATGCCTTCAGCGTCTGCTTGATCTGACGCCCCTTTAACAGCTACAGTGACAAATTTTGTTGCCCCTTCTCCGTCGGCCACAATTTCCTGAGCCATCATTTGACAGATTTCCGTTAATTTCTCCTGAAAAATGAGTATGTGCTGTTTAGTTGGCTTAACTGAGACCTTATTGGTAGATGCAAGAAGGACGGTATCGTTGGGACTAGTATCCCCATCAACTGAAATCTTATTGAAAGATTGGTTGACAGACTCTTTCAGTAATTGCTGTAAGGTCTCTTGGCCAAGGTCCAAATCAGTTACCACATAAGACAACATGGTGCCCATATTCGGGTGGATCATACCTGACCCCTTGGCAATGGCTGCTAGGTGAACGGGCTGCCCTTCGATTTCAAAGGCAATAGCAGCTTGTTTAATTTTGGTATCCGTAGTCATAATGGCTTCAGCCGCTTGAATCGAATCACCATCCGTCAGATTATGGGCTAATGTGTCCACTTGGTCGTCGAAATTACCCAGGTCCATTGGTACACCAATAACACCCGTAGAACAAATCAGGACTTCATCTGGTTGAATCTTTAGCTTGCTAGCTAGTGTGTTAGCCATGATTTGAACATCGGTATCTCCTTTTGGTCCGTTAAAGGTGTTGGCATTTCCTGAGTTAATCATAATGGCTTTAAAGGTGGCCTGTTCATTCAAGCGTTTTTTATCATATTTGATATGATGCGATTGGATGGCATTTTTTGTAAATACCCCTGCCATAGTGGCCCCTTTTGGAAAATAAATCAGGGCTAAATCTTTATTACGGTGTTTGAAACCAGAATGTACACCAGACACCCAGACATTTTCAATAGCGCAAAGGCCTCCAGAAATGGCCTGACTAGCTAAGGGATGTGGTTCAGCATTTTCATTACTTATTGTGGTCGTTAATTGACTTTGTGACATGTAATCGAACTCCTTTCATTAATGGTTATGGGAAGATTGGGACTTGGGTAAGCCCAGTCGCTTGGTCTAGGCCTAACATTAGGTTCATATTTTGGATGGCTTGACCAGCTGCCCCTTTTACTAGGTTGTCTATAACGGCAAAAATGACTAATCGGTTGGTTCTTTGATCGACTTTGACTTGGATATGGGCAAAATTGCTAGCCCGTACCGCTTTAATTTGTGGCAATTGGTCTTGACCTAAAATTTGAATAAAATACTTATCTTGGTAGTAATCTTGGTAGATTTGACGAACTTGGTCTTCAGTAATCTCAGCTGTTAAGTCCAGGTAAATAGTGGCATGAATGCCCCGTTCGGTTGGCAACAAATGCGGAGTGAATTGTATTGTAACGGGGTTTTTGGCGACATTGTTTAAAATCTGTTCGATTTCAGGTATATGGCGGTGTGCCATAGGATTGTAAGCATAAAAGTTATTACCTAACTCAGTCAGTAAGTTGGCTACCTTGGCAGACCGGCCTGCCCCAGAGACACCTGTTTTGGCATCAATAATTATTGAATCTGTTCGAATGAACTCTTGGTCGATTACTGGCAATAAGCCGAGCAAACTGCAGGTCACAAAACAGCCAGGATTAGCGATTAAATCTGCCTTTTGAATGTCATCTGCGTAAAGTTCAGGTAAACCATAAACCGCTTGTTCAAGTAGCTCAGGCTCTGTTTGTGGGATGCCATAATATTGTTGGTAGATTTGCTTGTCTTTCAGTCTAAAGTCCGCCCCTAAATCAATCACTTTAACCTGATGTCCTTGCGCTGCTTTAGCGATTCCCATGGATACCCCGTGTGGCAGACCTAAGAAAAGGACATCCACTTTGTCGAAAATTTGGTTTGGATCATAAGCCACAAAGGATTGGTCGATTAAGCCCTTGAAATGAGGATAATAGTCCTGAACCTTTGTTCCCACTTCATTTCTTGAAGTTAAAATGGTTAATTCAATATCTGGACGGGTCACCAACAAGCGGATTAATTCCTCGCCTGTATAGCCAGTTGCCCCGATAATCCCTACTTTAATCACCTAATCGCCTCCTTTGTCTTTATTGTTTGGCCAGAATAAGTTGCCATTTGTTGCCGCCATGATGGCTTTAATTGAGTGCAAGCGATTTTCTGCTTGTAAGAATTGCTTGGCGTAATCGGCCTGAAAGACTTCATCTGTCACTTCCATTTCTTGGTAGCCGTATTGGTCTAAGACTTGCTGGCCGTAAGCAGTTTCTGCATCATGGAAGGCAGGTAAGCAATGTAGGAAAATAAAATTCGCTGTTTCAACTTGGTCTATCAATTGCTTGTTGACTTGGAATGGCATTAATTGCTTGATCCGGTCTTCAAAGGTCGCCTCCTCACCCATTGAAACCCAGACATCTGTGTATATAATGTTGGCTGTTTTCACAGCTTGAATTGGGTCGTTTGTTACGGTGATTTTGGTATTTGTTGTTTTGGCAATATCTTGAGCGGCTTCAAGAATATCTTGTTCAGGGTGTAATTGTGGGCTTGTCGCAATGGTGATGTCAACGCCCAACTTGGCACCTGCAATCATTAAAGAGTTGGCCATATTATTACGCCCGTCACCTAGATAGACCAAGTGGTGCCCTTTTAAAGAACCAAAAATCTCTTTAATCGTCATAAAGTCCGCGATCATTTGGGTTGGATGCCAGGTATCGGTCAATCCGTTCCAAACTGGTACGCCAGCATGGACGCCTAACAATTCAACTGCTTCCTGGTCAAAACCGCGGTATTCGATGCCATCAAACATTGCGCCAAGGACTTTTGCAGTATCGATAACAGATTCTTTCTTACCGAGTTGGATGTCGTTGGCCCCAAGGTATTCAGGGTGCCCGCCTAGATCGTTGACTGCCACGGTAAAAGCTGCACGGGTCCGAGTGGAAGATTTTTCAAATAATAGGGCAATATTTTGCCCTTTTAAATATTCGTGTGGAATATTGGCTTTTTTTAATTTTTTCAAATGCAAGGCGAAGTCGATTAGGAATTCAATTTCTTCACTGGTATAATCCAGTAATTTTAAAAAGTTTTTATTTTGTAAGTTCATGTATAAACCACCTTTTTAAGCTGTAATCATGGTGCCGATGCCATTTTTGGTAAATAATTCTAAGATCATAGCGTGGGGAATGGTGCCGTCGATAATCTGGCAAGAACGGACGCCCGACTGGATGGCGTCTAGGCAATTTTCCACTTTAGGGATCATACCACCAGTAATGATTTTGCTTTCAATAGCTTCTTGGATTTGGTCAGCGGACATAACCGAATATAAAGTTTTTGGGTCAGCCGGATCTTCATAGATGCCGTTAATATCGGTTAGATAAATCATTTTTTCAGCCTTTAAAGCTGAGGCAATAGCAGCGGCCGCTTCATCCGAATTGATGTTCAAACTTTCACCTTTGGGTCCATAAGCGATGGGTGAAATCACTGGCAGCAAATTATCATCTAACATTTGGCCTAGGTAGTCGGTGTTGACATTGGTTACCTGGCCAACTAAACCAAGCGACTCATCCTTTTTCACAGCTTCCATAATTTTATTGTCTTTACCGGAAACAGACACTGAGGAAACGCCCTCTTCATTCAACATAGTTGTTAAATTAGGTGAGATCGATCCAGTTAATACCATCTCCACTGTCCGCATGACGTCACTTGAAGTCACCCGCAAACCATTAATAAACTGAGGTTCAACCCCTTGCAGCTCAAGCATCCGGTTAATTTCTGGTCCACCACCATGTACGATAATTGGCTTCATCCCAACGTATGACAGCCAAGCGATATCTGAAATCACCCGGTGACGCATTTCCTCAGAAATCATGGCATGCCCCCCGTACTTAATCACCACAATTTTCTGGTGAAAATCCTTAATATAAGCCAATGAGTCTATTAAAATATTTGCCTTCTCAATATCTTGCTTGCTAATTTCTATCACTTTTCTCCTCCATTCATCAAAAAACACCCCTACATCTGCATTTCGCAAACATAGAGGCGTTAAACCGCGGTACCACTCTACTTAATCACTTTCCTAATTCATTGAACACAAATTCTTTGCATACAAGTCCTTGGAAAATGACTATCTCTCATCCTAACGTGGACACCACGTCCTTGTTCAGTTTTTTTACCTAACAAGAAATCTATAAAGCGCGGTTCAATTGGTTGATATCAGTAGTCTCACACTATCACTACTTCGCTTGACATATGCCCCAATTTACTTTCTTTATCTACGATTCATTTATATATAAAAAAGCCCCGTTCCATGTTCAAATAGAACATAGAGACGAGGCTTATCCGTGGTACCACTCTAGTTAACTCAAATTGACAAACAATTGAATTCACTCGATTTTGTTAACGCTGCATCAGCGAAACTGGCTACTTGCTTTCACCAATTTATCTATGAAGTGCGGTTCAGTGATGTCGTCATATTAGGCTTCCACTCTATCCTAACTCGCTGTGAATCCAATCACCACTTACTCTCTTCATACTTGATCTTTAATATTTCTGTTATTTTATTAGGAAATAATGATAAAGTCAAATGTTTTATAAGAATTTTTTTAAGTTAGTGATATATTTTTTGCATCACTGTCTTGCACAAAATTCATTAAACCTTAGCAGAAACCGCTTTTTCGTCTAAAACTTTTGTGTAGGCTTTAAAGGTATCTAGGTGGGTAAACAATGACACCAATTGGCTGATGGCAGTCAATCTAGTCGCCAACCCGTTTTCATACCCTGGCACATTACCTGTTGTATCCACCACTAATTGCACATCGTTTTCAGTGATGTATTGGTTTAACTCATCTGTATTTGAGAAGACTGTATAGTTATCTGATTCAAGCTTTTCATCTGCATCATTGATGTAGATTGCTAATGGGTAACCTGCCTGATGCAACTTGGTCAATTCCGCTTCGATTTCCCCTAAATCTGCTTTAAACAAGTTGAAGACAATCGCACCCTCGTCAGTTGCTTGAATGTTGGCTCCTTCAAAGGCTCTTTGTAGGGCAATAGCGTATGTTTTACCTGACCCCATCACCTCACCAGTTGATTTCATTTCTGGACTAACCGCTGGATCAACACCATTTAATTTAGTGAATGAGAAGACTGGTGCTTTCACGTGGACTTGGTCGTCAGTATAGTCAAATACCCCGCTAGTAAAGCCTTGCGCTTGTAAGCTAGTCCCCATGATCACGTTTGTAGCAATTTGCGCGACCTCGATATCCGTTACTTTTGATAAGAATGGCACTGTACGGCTAGCTCTAGGATTCACTTCGATGATAAATACTTTGTCATTTTCAACGATGAACTGAATGTTCACCATCCCGATTGTGCCTAAGCCATTTCCAATTTTGATAGTTTCATCGATAATTTGGTCAATGACACTTTGTGATAATCTTTGTGTCGGGAAAACAGCCATCGAGTCACCTGAATGAACACCCGCTGCTTCGATATGTTCCATGATACCTGGGATAAAGACATCCGTGCCGTCGCAAATGGCGTCCACTTCAACTTCAATCCCTTGTACGTAGTGGTCAATCAGGATCGGCGCTTCTTGTTTTAATTTATTGCTTTCAACTAGGGCGTCCTTCATGTAAGTGGTTAAGTTTTCTTCGTCATAAACCACTTCCATCCCTCTACCCCCTAAGACGAATGATGGTCTAACAAGTACTGGGTAGCCACCAATTTTTTCTGGAATAGCTAGGGCTTCTTCTAAGGTTAAGGCTGTAGCGCCTTCTGGTTGGGCAATATTTAATTGGGTTAACGCTTGCTCGAATAATTTTCTATCTTCAGCTCGGTTCATGTCTTCTACCGACGTTCCAAGAATTTGGATACCAGCTTCTTTCAAGTCATTGGCCAAATTGATGGCTGTTTGACCACCGAATTGAATCATGACACCGATTGGTTGCTCCCGTTCAATAATAGCCATCACATTTTCAAAAGTAACTGGTTCAAAGAATAACTTGTCAGAGATTGAGAAGTCAGTTGATACTGTTTCAGGGTTTGAGTTGATAATTAAGGCTTCGTAACCAGCTTTTTGCAAGGCTTTCACACAGTGAACGGTAGCGTAGTCAAATTCAATCCCTTGACCGATTCTGATTGGGCCAGAACCTAATACTAAGACAGATTCTTTATCAGTATCTGTATGAACTTTGTTTTCACCAGCATAAGAAGTGAAGTAGTAGCCTGCTTCACCATAGTCACCCATACCCCAGATGGTCACAGGGAGAAAATTAGGTACAAGCCCATGTTCATCTCTAAAGGATTTCACTTCATTAACGGTTACTTTGGCAAGTTGTGCAATTGTTTCATCATCAAAACCATTTAATTTCGCTTCTGCCACCACATCTTTATCTAGTGGCTGATCTTTAAGCGCCACTTCAATATCCACGATATGTTTAATGGCTTGTAGGAATAATGGGCGGATTTTTGTATGGTCTTCAGCTTCTTCTACAGTCATTCCGCGACGAATCGCTTCTGCCAGGTAGAAGATACGGTCATCTTTCACTTCGACAATTTCTTTTAAAATTTTCTCGTCTGACGCTTTAGCAGCTTCCCCATCAAATAAGTGTGGGTGGCCGTTATCTAGCGATTGGATTGATTTCAACAAGGCTTCTTCAATCGATTGACCTAGTGACATCACCTCACCAGTTGCCTTCATTTGCGTCGTTAAGCTTCTATCTGCATTTTTGAACTTGTCGCTTGACCAACGTGGTACTTTAGCAACAGTGTAAGTAATATTTTTTGGATCATATTCGGAAAAAGTTGTTTCAGTGTAAGGGTTGTATAATTCGTCAAAGCGATAACCTACTGCAATTTTAGCTGCCACTCTGGCAATGGGGAAACCTGTCGCTTTTGAAGCTAGGGCTGATGAACGAGACACACGAGGATTTACCTCAATGATGTAGTATTCCTGTGTATCAGGTTTTAAGGCAAGTTGTACATTACAGCCACCTTCAATTTCTAAGGCCTGAATAATTTTAATGGCTACGTCTGCTAGCAAGTCATTTTGTGCTTGATCAAGTGATTGATTAGGGGCAAACACAATTGAATCACCCGTGTGTACTCCAACTGGGTCGAAGTTTTCCATCGAAGTGATGACTTTTGCAACGCCCGCTCCGTCTCTCATGACTTCGTATTCGATTTCTTGGTAACCAGCAATTGATTTCTCAATTAAACATTGGGTTACTGGCGATAGAATCAAACCATTTTTAACGATTTTTTCAAGTGATGCTTGGTCTTCACAGATACCACCACCAGAACCACCCATGGTAAAGGCTGGTCTTACAATAATTGGGTAACCAATTTCATTGGCAAAATCAACCGCTTCATCAACAGTGTGAACAATTGTCGAATCTGGAACAGGTTGGCCGATGGAAGTCATCAAGTTTTTAAATAATTCACGGTCTTCTGCTTGGTCAATGGCTTTAAGGTTGGTACCAATTAACTCAATATCTAATTCTTCTAAAATACCTGAAGCATCTAAAGTCAAAGCCATGTTTAAGCCTGTTTGACCACCAAGCGATGGTAAAATTGCATCTGGTTTTTCTTCGTATAAAATTTTAGAAACCATTTCTTCAGTAATTGGTTCGATATAAATCTTATCAGCCATCTTGCGATCAGTCATTATTGTCGCTGGATTCGAATTAATTAGGACAACTTCGTATCCTTCCTCTTTTAATGCAAAACAAGCTTGAGTACCAGCATAGTCAAATTCGGCTGCTTGTCCGATAACAATGGGACCAGATCCGATAACTAGAATTTTGTTAATATCTGTTCTCTTTGGCATAATTTTTCCCCTTTTCTAATGACCTATCGATTGCACACCAAATCCACCAATTTCTTTAAACACCCCAAATTCAAGCAAAATGCCTGAGATCTGCGGGATTTTATTAAAAACATCGGTTCCGATTGGCTTTATTAAAATTAAAATACTTACCCTTTCACTTTCTCACCGTTACCAACAGCCTAATACTTAATAACAAGCTTGGCTTTAGTCCTAGTGATTTCATTTGTAAAGTATTTTTTCCTTTGACGTACTTTACGGTATGTTGAATGTTAGGTCAAACAAAAAATAAAAATTAAATCATATTTTTCTCATCTTTACCCAATAAATTTTAGCGAAAACCCATATGTTTCTATATATGCAGTCAAAAATAAATCATTTCTAAAAACCTTTTTAAAAATACAAAAAGGTACAATATTTGTCTTTATTGTACTTATTCTAGTCCATTTCGTCACTTACTTTTTTTAAGCTGTAAGATTTAGGTTTTAAATTTATTCTTCTGCTTGGCAGAATTTGCTAAAATAAGTGCACACAGGCACAATCAAAGAACAGAAATCATGGACATTATCCCTTACTATTTTTTAAAGACAAGCAAAAGACGCAATGATCTATTATCAAGAAAAACTTGACGGCAAGATATTAGCCCCAGTTGAATATGGTTCAATGGTAGATCCTGAAAATCCCGTTCAGTTACCGATAGCCTTTCACCATTATCTGATGCATGGTATCCTAGAAACAAGTAGCCAACGATTGTTAAGCTCATATGAATTTCCAAGCGAAAACCAGCCTGACTTTAATGATGTATCGGTCGCTATTATGTAAGATGATCTTGACCACCTCCAAACTTACTTCGCTAATTTAAAAAAGTCGCGATCAAAGTTATCGTTCCCTTTAAAGCAACAGATTGATCTCCAGGATATGGAATGTTAAGAGATAAGTGCATCGTTAAATGGCAGTTGAATTGCGAGGATTCATTGTTGAGAAATTTCGGCCATAAAAAAAAGCAGCCAATTGGCTGCTTTTTTTAAAGTTAATGCTTATTCTAAAAAGTCTTTTAATTGTTTTGAACGAGATGGATGGCGTAATTTTCTCAATGCTTTCGCCTCGATTTGACGAATACGCTCCCGGGTAACGCCAAATTGTTGACCAACTTGTTCCAATGTTTTCGATTGACCATCTTCTAGACCGAAACGTAAACGTAAAACATTTTCTTCACGGTCTGTTAAAGTATCTAATACCTCGTTTAATTGTTCTTTTAACAATTCTGCAGAAGTGTAGTCAGCAGGACTAGTTGCATCGTGGTCTTCAATAAAATCACCTAAGTGAGAGTCATCTTCCTCACCAATAGGTGTTTCCAATGATACTGGCTCTTGCGCAATTTTTAGAATATCACGTACTTTTTCAGTTGGTAAATCCATTTCAGCCCCAATTTCTTCTGGAGTTGGTTCGCGTCCTAAATCTTGCAATAATTGACGTTGGATACGTACTAATTTATTAATCGTTTCAACCATATGTACTGGAATACGGATAGTACGCGCTTGGTCAGCAATTGCACGCGTAATGGCTTGACGAATCCACCAAGTAGCGTAAGTAGAGAATTTAAACCCTTTATGGTAGTCAAATTTCTCAACAGCTTTCATTAGACCCATGTTACCTTCTTGAATTAAATCTAAGAATGACATTCCGCGTCCTACATAACGTTTAGCAATCGATACAACCAAACGTAAATTGGCTTCAGCTAATTCTTGCTTAGCTACTGGGTCACCTTGCTCAATACGTTGTGCTAAAGAAACCTCTTCGTCTGCAGTTAGTAATTCTACGCGTCCGATCTCTTTCAAGTACATTCTAACGGGGTCGTTAATTTTAACGTCAGAAGCTACAGAAGTAGGATCTATTTCCTCTTTCTTCACTTTTTCAGCTTCTTTGTCGGCCTCTTTATCCATTTGACGCATTGTTGGTTCGCCATTCTCGTCAACAACGGCAATACCTTGATCTTCGAATTTCTCAATCAAGCTATCCATACCTTTATCATCTAAGGCAAAAGGTTGTGCGATTTTATCGCTTAAATCAGTATATTGAATTGTACCAAGAATTTTTTTCTCAGCAATTAATTGTTTTGTAGCTTGGTTAAGTGTTACGCCGTCCACTTTTTTCTTTGCCATTCAATTCGCTCCTTACATAAATTAAAATTGAAATAGTTTAATTACCACGACTTTTTATTTGCTTTAGCAAATCTATTTTTTGTTTTATCAAAATGCCAATCTGTGCAAAGTCGTCTACCGATTTTGCATAAGTAATTTCGTCGTCTAAAGATTGCATTTTTTGTTCGATGTTACCTTTAATCTGGATGTTATAAATTAGATCTTCAACTTCGCCCTCACCTATATCTGGTGCTACTTCCATATTCATCACTTCAGCGACAAGACGCTGTTCTTCTGCACCTGACAAGGCTTGTAAGAAATCTCCAGGGTCAAGCTCACCGTCCATATTTTGATTATTTTCTCGATAGTCAGACAATAACATAAAGACCGTTTCAACTTCACTAGACTGAAAATGAAAATCCCTATTCGCTATGAGTAACCATGTTTCACTATTATAGAGTAAACGGTATAGTAATAGCAATTCGCTTTTTTCAAGTTGAGACTTTTTCTTGCTTGTTGCAGCAGGAATACCTAGTTGAAGAGTGTTATTTGCTGGAAAAGACTGCTGGTTGCCGTGATCATCAGCTTGGTAGGATTGGTGTGACTGATTTTTAGGACTATAGCTCTCTAACTGTTGTAATAAGGTATCTTTAGAAACACCTGTATCTTCAGCAATTTCTCCTACATAGATATCCCGATCGATGGCTTGTTGAATTTTAGCAATAGCTTCCAGCATCACATTAATGAATTGGATTTTGCCGTTATCAGTCTCAAGAGAAAATTTCTGCCGGTAATAATTTCTCATGAAATGAATCGGACTCAACCTTTTGTTCAAGACAAAATTGACATACCGCTCGCCACCATACTTTTGAATAAATTCATCAGGATCTAAGTTTTGCTCAAAGGCTAGCACATTAAGCTTCAAACGACTACTTTGATCCTGTATCAAGTTAATTGCTCGAAGGGTCGCCTTTTGACCAGGTTTATCTCCGTCATAGGCAATTAAGACCTGTTTACTTGTTCGTTCAATAGCCTTAATTTGGTTGCTCGTTAAACTAGTGCCCATAGAGGCCACTCCGTTGCCTACACCTTCATTGTGTGAGGCTATGACGTCCATAAAACCTTCAAATAAAACGAGCTCTTTGGCTCTTCGGGCTTCATTTTGAGCTAAATCCAAGTTAAACAAGAAAGTATTTTTCTCGAATATTTCTGTCTCAGGACTATTCAAGTACTTGGCTGCATCAGGATGGTTTTCATAATGTTTAGACCCAGGCAAGATTCGCCCTGAAAAACCAACAGTC
This sequence comes from Aerococcus sp. NPDC058936, assembly GCF_042741995.1. Lineage (NCBI taxonomy): Bacteria > Bacillati > Bacillota > Bacilli > Lactobacillales > Aerococcaceae > Aerococcus > Aerococcus sp. NPDC058936. The sequence continues at coordinate 133,218 of NZ_JBHYKZ010000005.1, forward strand.
TTCCCTTGCGGGTTTCGCAGTGGAAACATCACACGACCAGCAAATCTATCTTTTAACCGGTCTTGGTCGCCTACAAATATACCAGAAAGTTGCAATTCTTCAGTGGTAAATTCTTTGTTTAACAGATGTTGTGCAGCTAAGCGCCCATCTTCAGGGGCGATTCCAATTTGGTAGGCATCAAGTTTTTCTTTGCTTAAACCACGATCATATAGATAGGTTAGTCCCTGATGCCCATTTTCCGTATTCATCAATAAATAATTGTAAAATTGTCTTAATTCTTCATGGATATGGATAAGTCGATTTTGCGCACTTGAATAATTGCTTGTTTGTTGGCCATCATTTAAAGCTGACCAATCGAATGATATCGAAACATTCCCAGCTTCCGCTACCTTTTGGACAGCTTGGGGGAAGGAATAGCCTTCAATTTCTTCCATAAAACGAAAAACATTACCCCCCCGACCACATGAGAAACAGTGAAAAATCTGTTTTTCTTCATTTACTGTGAACGAAGGCGTACGTTCTTCATGAAATGGACAATAACCAAAATAGTTACGTCCCCTCTTTTGTAAGTCAACAAATTGACTGGTTACATCAAGGATATTTACATTGTTCTTAACTTCATTAATAATTTCCTCTGGGATAAAATTCGCCAATTGATCACCTACTTTTGCCAACAAAAACTCACAATAAATATAGCGGAAATCAAATCAAAATGCAATCGATATGGCTATATTCTTTACGAATGTCTGCAGCCTACTCTTCCACCTCAAATTCACCATCCAAAACAGCTTGAATAACTTCCCAAGCTTCATCGCGGCCATCCTTTGTTTCAGCAGAGAAAGGTAAGATCTGATCGATTGATTCTAATTCTAATGTTTTATAAATATCACTTAAGTGCTTATTCCATTGACTCTTCTTAATTTTGTCCGTTTTTGTTGCTATGACAAAATAAGGTACACCATGGTAATCCATAAACTCTTTCATTTGAATATCATCTTTTGTTGGTTTATGACGGAAGTCAACAATCAATAGGGCCAATGCTAGATTTTCACGGGTCGCAAAATAGGTTTCTAACATCTCGCCCCATTTAGCTTTTTCCGTCTTACTAACTCTGGCATAACCGTAACCTGGCACATCCACAAAGTAGAATAAATCTTCAATTTGATAATAGTTTAATTGTTGTGTTTTACCTGGTTTACTAGAAGTTCTAGCCAGTTTTTTACGGTTGATCATTGTATTGATGAAAGAACTTTTCCCAACATTTGACCGACCTGCTAGCGCGATTTCCGGAATAATGGGTGCTGGATACTGTTCTGGCCTTACGGCAGATATCAGAAACTCAACGTTATGTACGTCCATGAAAAATCCCCTTTCTGACGCAAAAAGGAAAGACTCATTCTAGTCTTTCCCATTGTATTTAATACACTGTTACTATTGGCAACAATTAAGCGATCTTTTTGCCTTCTAAGTCAAACAAATCTGGTTGGATGTCGTCATTAATTACTGATTCAGTAATCATAACTTTTGAAACGTCTTCTCGTGATGGAATTTCAAACATGATTTCTAACATAGCTTCTTCAATAATCGAGCGTAACCCACGAGCCCCTGTCTTACGGTCTAAAGCTTTTTGTGCGATGGCATCTAGAGCTTCATCTGTAAAGGTTAATTCCACATTATCCATCTTCAATAATTGTTGATATTGTTTCACTAGGGCATTTTTAGGTTGCGTTAGAATATGGACTAAATCATCTTTTGTTAACTTGTTCAAGTTCGCCATAATCGGTAAACGTCCAATAAACTCTGGAATCAACCCAAAAGTTTGTAAGTCTTGCGGAATAGCTTGTTGCATAATTGCATCGTTGTCATTCAAGATATGGTTGTTTGAAGAATTACCAAAACCAATAACTTTTTCACCAAGACGTTCTTTAATAATTGGTTCGATACCATCGAAGGCACCACCTACGATAAAGAGAATATTTGTTGTATCCACTTGAATTAATTCTTGATGTGGATGTTTACGACCACCTTGTGGTGGAATATTCGCTTCAGTTCCCTCTAAAATTTTCAGTAAGGCTTGTTGCACACCTTCACCAGAAACATCACGGGTAATTGATACGTTTTCTGATTTACGGGCAATCTTATCGATTTCATCGACATAGATAATCCCTTTTTGGGCGCGTTCTACGTCAAAATCTGCTGATTGCATCAATTTAACTAAAATATTTTCAACATCTTCCCCAACATAACCCGCTTCCGTTAGTGTCGTTGCATCTGCAATCGCAAATGGGACATCAAGAATACGTGCTAAAGTTTGAGCTAAGTATGTTTTACCTGAACCTGTTGGGCCCATTAGTAGGATGTTACTCTTTTGTAGAGATACCCCATCATCATTTATTTCGTTGTTGGAAGAAATACGTTTGTAGTGGTTATATACTGCTACTGATAAAGTTTTTTTAGCTTGATCTTGACCAATAACATAATCATCTAAGATGGAACGAATTTCAGTTGGTTTTGGTGGTTCAACCATTGTATAAGATTCTTGTCGTTCTTGGTTGACTTCTTCATCTATGATTTCTTGACATAGTGCTACACATTCATTACAGATATAGACGCCAGGTCCAGCGATGATTTTGTCTACCTCATCTTGTGATTTTCCACAAAAAGAACAGTGAATCGTTGTTTGTTCATCATCATTATACATGCTATCCGTTCTCCTTTCTCTTTTACATCACCTTATTGTGCCAAATTGTTGACTTCAAGTCAATTTAAAAGTCTTCAATTTAGTGGTTTATTCTGCGTGATTATATTGTACTTAAGATTTAGAATTGCATTTGGTTTATCATTCGGAAATCCGCAGAATATTACTAGTATTTTATTGACCAATATTTTATAATGATTAGCGGTGCAAAAATTTGAATATGAATAAGAAAAGGAGATAACTATGAGTATTATTCGCGGAATCATCGGTCTAATTGTCATCGGACTTATCGCTTTATTAATTAGTAAAGACCGTAAGAACGCCCGTATTAAGCAAGTAGGGATTTTATTAGTAATTATGTTTGTCTTAGCCTTCGTTGGTTTAAGAACAAGCTTTGGGATTGCCATTTTGGAAGGTGTATCAGGTTTATTTAACTGGTTAATTTTACAAGCAAACGGCGGTACCGAATTTGTCTTTGGTGAAGGCGCTACAAACTACGGGATTTTCTTCCTAAATGTTTTAATGCCAATTGTTTTTATTTCTGGATTGATTGGTATCCTTCAATACATTAACGTTTTACCTTTTGTCGCTAAATATATCGGTAAAATCCTTAATAAAATCACTGGTATGGGAGAAAATGAATCATATATTGCTATCATCATGGCTATGCTTGGCCAATCAAATGGTTTGATTACGCTTAAACGTTATATCGATAAATTTTCACCTGAACAAATCTTTACATTTGTGTTAATGGGTCTTTCGTGTGTATCTGCTACAACGATTGCTTCTTATATGCAAATGGTTGACGGTAAATTTGTAGTGGTTGCTATTCTATTGAATGTTTTCGCTGCATTTATTATCGTCTCACTGATGACACCCTATAACCCACAAACATATCAAGTAGATTTCAACCCTATTGAAGAGGCTAAAGAAAACGAAGGTATTGATGATGAGAACTTCTTCTCTGTGTTAAGTGACTATATTTCTAGTGGTTTCCAAATTGCCCTAGCAATTGCTGGTTCTCTGATTGGTTTTACAGCTTTAATTACATTCCTTAACTCATTAGCTACCTTGGGATTTGGTATTGACTTCTTTACTATTTTAGGCTATGTTTTTTCTCCACTTGCATACATTATGGGGGTTCCAAGCGCGGACATCGTAAGTGCTGGCTCAATCATGGCTTCTAAATTATTAACCAATGAATTTGTGGCCTTAGGAGAGGTTCAAGCGGTTGCAGGACAAGTTACTGATAAAACATTGGCAATGATGTCAACTTATGTTATCTCATTTTCAAATATCGCAACTGTCGGCATGATTATTGCTTCTATAAAAATTATGTCAGCTAAACAAGCAAAAGTTGTCGCAAACAATACGTGGCGTTTAATCATTGCATCTGTATTGGTATCTATGATTTCATCAACAATTGTTGGCTTCTTCTTCTAATTTAGAAACCCAACTCAATAGTAAATTTAAATAAACTTGTCTAAGGCATTGTCTTTCTTCTATCAATTTGAAAGACAATGCCTTATACTTTAAATAGGATAAGATATTGAAATATCTAACTTTATAGGGGGTTTAAATATGAAACTAATCTTAGATTTTGATACTGGTATTGATGATGCAATGGCTATTGCACTTGCCCTGGGTGAAGAAGACGCAGAAGTAATCGGTATTACATCTGTCTTCGGTAATGCTGAAGTAGACAAGTGTGTACACAATGCCTCTGCCGTATTAAAATTATTAAATCGCGAAGACATCCCCGTTTTCCGTGGGGCTTCCCACAAAATTGGGGCAAATGAAGATTATATCCAAGAAAAAGCATCTGGTATCTTCCATGGGTTAAATGGTCTAGGAAATGTCGAATTACCTGCTGGTAACAATATTTCTGACCAAGACGCTATTGACTTCATTATTGAGTCTGCCAACAAATACGGTGAAGAATTAGTCTTAGTGACAACAGGTCCTTTAACGAATGCAGCCTTAGCCATTCAAAAAGACCTACCTGCTATGCAAAAAATCAAAGGTATTGTTTCTATGGGTGGTGCTTTAACAGTTCCAGGTAACGTAAGCCCATTTGCTGAAGCTAACTTCTGGAAGGACTCAGAAGCGAATAACATCGTCTTTGATTCTGGTTTACCAATTAAAGTCATTGGTTTAGATGTGACTTTACGTACCCTAATCACAGATACCGATATCGCTCCTTGGTTAGAAATGTCTGAAGCGTCCAAAGTATTCCACGAGATTGTGACATATTACTTTAAGGCTTACGCAAATTCATACGAAGACCTAACAGGTTGTGCCCTACACGATCCATTAGCAGTTTCTGTTGCCCTTAAGAGTGACTGGGTAACGGGTGAAACATTCCGCATCAAGAGTTTATACGGCGAACAAGAAGGTCGTTTAGTCCAAGATCAAGTTGCCTTAAACCGCAAGGAAGAACCGAATGTATTTGTTGCTTTAGGCGTTGACGCTGAAGGCTATAACAAACACTTCCTAGACACAATCGTAAAAGCATTTTAATAGTTATTTCAATACTAAAAACCGAGCTAGGCTCGGTTTTTTTGTGGTCATTATATAATTCTTTTGCTTAAGAAAAAGCCAAGGAGTCACCCCCTTGGCTTTACATTTGAAAACTATAATAAAGCTTACGCTTCTTCCACAGTATCAGTGATTAATGCCATTGCTTTTTTCAATGCAATATCATTTTTCAACATATCTTCTGTTACAACGTTTTTAACTTCTTCAACAGTCATGCCGTAAGTTTCAGCTAATGTAGCGATTTCTTTCTCTACATCTTCAACTTCAGCAGTGATGTTTTCATCTTTAACGATTTGCTCAAGAATCAAGTTAGTTTTCACGCGAGTGTCAGCATCTTGTTCGAATTGAGTGTGCAAGTCTGCCTCACTTGTACCTGTTAATTGGAAGTACATTTCTTTAGAAATTCCTGAACGTTGCATTTCGTTTAAGTAGTGGTCCATTTGACGGTGAACTTCTTCATGGACCATTTCGTGTGGTAAATCAGTAATTTCAGCGTTTTCCACTGCTAAACGTAAAGCTTCTTCTTCACGAGCTTCTTTAGCTGCAGCTTCTTTTTGTTCCGCTAGTTCTTTACGGTATTTTTCTTTTAATTCGTCTAAAGTTTCAACTTCTTCGTCAACATCTTTAGCAAATTCGTCATCTAATTCTGGCACTTCTTTTGTTTTCACTTCGTGAACTTTAACTTTGAATGTAGCATCTTTACCAGCCAATTCATCAGCATGGTAATCTTCAGGGAAAGTAAGGTTAACTTCTACTTCGTCGCCTTCTTTAACACCAACTAATTGGTCTTCAAAACCAGGGATGAATGAATTAGAACCTAATTCTAATGAATGGTTTTCACCTTTACCACCTGCGAATGCTTCACCATCTTGGAAACCTTCGTAGTCGATAACAACAGTGTCACCAGTTTCAGCAGCGCCTTCTTTTAAAGCTAATTCGCTTAAGTTAGCTTGTGCTGCAGATAAACGGTCGTTGATTTCTTCTTCAGTCACTTCAACTTCTTGTTTAGGAACTGTTAGGTTTTTGTATTGACCTAATTTAACTTCTGGTTTAGTTGCAACATATGCAATTAATTCCCAGTCAGCATTTGTTTCAGCAGATTTGATATCGAAACGAGGTTGAGTAACAATTTCTAAACCTGATTCTTCAACAGCTTTTGTATAAGCTTCTGGTAAAACGATGTTTACAGCATCTTCAATTAAAGATTGCTCACCAAACATTTTTACAAACATTTGATAGTTTACTTTCCCTTTACGGAAACCTGGGATAGATACATCTTTTTTAATACGGTTAAAAGCTTGTTTCTTAGCTTTCGCTGCATCTTCTTTTGCTACGGTAAAGTGTAAAATACCTTCGTTTGTTGATGTTTGTTCATAATTTACTGACATTTAAATTCCCCTAACTCTAGTTATATTTACTAATTGATTATGCATGTATGCATAATCTTAACATCATAAAATACTACACTAAAACTGGCGAATTGTCTAGTTAATGAGCCAAAATGCCATTAATGTTATACTATAAGGGTGGATATTTCTTGTTTTTATATTAAAATCGGTGTTAAAACTATGGTATATGTCCTAAATAGGATAAAATAGAGTAAATATGGTGTCAATTTTTGGGCACCATATTCTGAAGGAGGTCATCATGAGGTATCCCAACGGTAAAGTCTACCAATCTAAGGCGAATCGTTCACTATCCGCTTCTTCTAATGGGAAAACAAACTTTGCCAAGCGTGGTATGAAGCTGGAGGAAATGATTAATCAAGCCAACCAGTGGTATTTATTGCGTGACAAAGCTGTTATTCACAAAAAGCCAACACCAATCCAAGTTGTTTCAGTCGACTATCCGAATAGGAGTCGCGCTGTGATAACTGAAGCCTACTATCGTACGGCTTCCACAACAGATTATAATGGGATCTATAATGGACACTATCTAGATTTTGAGGCTAAACAAACCAACCTTAAAACTAAGTTCCCGCTTCATAATATTCATCAACATCAAATAGATCATATGACAAATTGTGCCAACCATGGTGGGATTTGTTTTGTCCTTTTTCTATTTAAAGAACGTGATGAAGCCTATGTATACCCTATAAGGGCGCTATTGGAAGACTGGACTGGCTTTTTAGCCAATGACATTACTGCGATTCCTTTAAAGAGAATTCAATCTAAAGGTGTCCAAGCAAACATGGGGTATCAGCCCCGAATTGACTATTTAGCAGCTGTGGATGAAATGATTGCAGCCAATTATCAAAATTAAATAAACATACTAGGAGTGATATGCATGAGTCAAGATCAAAACTCAAGACGACGAAGCCAAAATAATCGCAAGTCGTCTAAAAAAATTCAAGGTAAGCGAGGTAAGTCTAACCGCTCTGGCATGGCCCTTTGGAAAAAAATCCTACTAGGTATTGTTGGCGCCGGTGTAGTAGTTGGGGTAGCCCTTTCAATCGTTGCCTATTCCTGGATTTCTGATAGTCCTACACTCACCGAAGAAGATTTGTACGGTACCATCGCATCTAGTATATATGACAATGAAGGTAACATTGTCTATGAAACTAGTCAAAACGATCGAATAATCGTTGACGAAAGTGATATTTCACAAACAACCTTTGACGCCGTCACCTCGATTGAGGACCGACGCTTTATGGAGCATAACGGTTTTGACCCGATTCGTATTGCTGGGTCTTTCTTAGCCAACCTAAAGGCTGGTGGCATTACTCAAGGTGGTTCAACCCTAACCCAACAATTAGTGAAGCTTACCTCTTTTTCAACTAATGAGGAAGACCAAACTTATAAACGTAAAGTCCAAGAGATTTGGCTAGCGATTCAATTAGAACAAGACTACACAAAACAAGAAATCTTTGAGTTTTATATTAATAAAGTCTACATGGCCAACGGTGTTTATGGTATGGGGACTGCTGCTGAAGTTTACTATGGTAAATCCTTAAGTGAGCTGTCAATAGCCCAAACTGCCCTATTAGCTGGTATGCCGCAAGCACCTAACGCTTACGATCCATATTCAGATCCTGACGCTGCTGAAGAAAGAAGAAACTTAGTACTTGCAGAGATGTTGGAAAATGAAAAAATCACTCAAGAGGAATACGACGAGGCAGTAGCCACACCAATTGAAGATGGTTTACAAGATATTGATACTGAGTCAACTGAACAATCTGAGACTGCAATTATGTTAGACTCTTATATTCAAGAGGTTGCCGCTGAAGTTGAGGAAGCTGGATATGACATGTATTCAGACGGGTTACAAATCTATACGCATTTAGATATGGATGCCATGACCGAAATCTACAATACAATCGAGGATGAAGATGGTTATTACTTCACAAATGACAACATGCAAGCTGCAGCGTCATTAGTGGATACAGAAACGGGTAATATCTTAGCCCTATATGGTGGACGTAACCAAGAAGGACAATTGTCTTATAACCGCGCAACTCAGTTAGAGCGAAGCGTTGGTTCTTCTATTAAGCCATTTGCGGACTATGCGACTGCTATAGAATATCTAAACTACTCTACCGAATCTTCTATTGAAGATGAAGAACATACTTATTCAGATCGGACAGAGATTAATAACTACGATAACCTATACCAAGGTACTATCACCCTGCGTCAAGCTTTAATCGGTTCTCGTAACATTCCAGCCTTAAAACTATTACAAGAGGTTGGTACCGAACAAGTAGATGAATTCCTACAAGGTATGGGTATTGTCTTAAATGACGGAAATGGTATTCATGAATCTGATGCTATTGGTGGTGAAATCACCCCGTTACAACTAAGTGCAGCCTTTGCGACACTGGGTAATTACGGTGAATACAATCAACCACGTGCGGTTGATTACTTTACAACGTTCGATGGTGAAGAAGTCACGATTGATTCAACAAGCAACCAAGCCATGGAAGATTCAACTGCTTATATGGTAACGGACATGTTGAAAGATAACTTTACGGATACTTCTTATGGTTTATCTACTAACTATCATACAGCTGGTCTAGCTGAAGCAGGTAAGTCTGGTACAACAAACTATTCCGAAGAACAAGCTGCTGAACTTGGCGTTGATTCAAGTGCGGTACCTGATACTTGGATGTCAGGTTATACAACTGATTACGCCCTATCTATTTGGACGGGTTATGATAACCAATTCTCTACCGATGAAGTTGGCTATATTGATGGGTCGGATAGATATATTGTAAGTTATCTATACCAAGCAATTATGGGATACCTATCTACTACTTCTGAAAATGCGGATTGGGTACAGCCTGATTCAGTACATGAAGTGAAATTAGTCAAAGGTGCAATACCAGATGAATTCCCTACAAACGCGACACCATCATCACAAATCTTAACTGGTTTGGCTAACGATGACTTGTATTCAGATTACCAAGCTTGGTTAGCATCTGGAAATGCGATTGTACAATCATCTTCATCATCTTCTAGCCGTGCATCATCAAGCAGCTCAAGTTCTATTTCTAGTTCAATTTCTTCATCGTCAAGCTCAAGTTCTTCATCAGCTGCAGAATCGAGCGAAGAATCAATCTCGTCTGAGAGTGAGTCTTCTGAGTCTAGTGTCAGTGAAAGTTCTGAAGCTGAAATACCTTCGAGTGAAGTGGAATCTTCAAGTGTTTCATCACCTACTACTGAACCAAGCGCTTCATCATCTTCTAGACCAGCAGACACTGGCGACGACGGGGATGTTGAGGACGAGGAAGCAGACGAAGCCGCTTAGGACCGGAATTACCAACTGAGTCTATGATATAACAATATTTTAAAAGGCCTGTGACGTTTTGTCGCAGGCCTTTTCTATTCCATAAATTATATATCCCTATTAATTGTGCTTTAACATTGAAGACACTATAATAGACTTAATCGAAAAAAAGAGGGGAAATTATGTTTGCATTAGACTACTATAACACTGTAACTATTCCATCCGCTTCACCTGACCGCCCTTATATCCCTGTTTACGCTTGGCAAAACGCCGATCATCCAAAAGCCATTATCCATATTGTCCATGGGATGTCAGAATTTGGTGGTCGCTATAAAAAAGTAGCTGAGTCATTTGTGGACCAAAACTTTTTAGTCATCGCCCATGACCATATTGGCCATGGAGGACTAGCTAAAGAACACAACCGTTTAGGCTATTTTGGCACAACGGATGCTGCTAAAGTCATGGTTGAAGATTTACATCGAGTTGTTCAAGCAACCAAGAAACATTATCCCGACTTACCCTATTATGTGTTAGGTCATTCAATGGGGGCATATATAACCCGTTTATATCTTGGTCAATATAGTGCGGAAGTAGACGGCGTATTATTGAGTGGGACGAACACCCATAGCCCTATTTTCGCGACAGGTGCAGCCTTAGCACCTATTTTAAATACCTTGCATCCAGATGCCTACAATTACTATATCCATCAAAAACTATTCGGTGCGGGTATAACTGATGACCCTGCTGTTGCCAATGCTTTTCCAGCATATTGGTATCCGCCTAAAAATGGTGAAGAAAGGGATTGGCCGCTAGTTGGCTTTGTTTTCACCAATAACGGTTTTGCAGAGTTGGTAAAAATTGCCCATAAGGCAACTTTACCCAGCTGGACCCGAAACATCCGGAAGGACTTACCAATTGCCATTATTGCTGGTCGTAACGATCCACTAATTAATGGTGGTAAAGAAACCCACAAACTGGCTAAAGAATTCACCCGTTCTGGTTTTGATGATGTCACAATTATGATGTTTGAAAATCGCGGTCATGAATGTTTAATGTACGGCAATACTAGACCCGTTTACCAAATAATCAATAATTGGTTTAAGAAACAACTAAAAACCATTCATGATTAAGTATATACAAAAATACATGCAAAAATCGCGCCTGTCATTTTCGACAGGCGCGATTTTCATGTAGCCAATATTTTAACTTTAAGTCCATTTTTCGTAGTCTTCGTCTGACATGGCTTCAACTTGCCCTAGTAAGTAACCATTACCTACTTGTGAGAAGAAGTCATGGTTTGAAGTACCGGTAGAAATACCGTTCATAACGATAGGGTCTACATCATCCGCTGTATCCGGGAACAATGGATCAAATCCTAAGTTTTGTAATGCTTTATTGGCATTGTAACGTAGAAATATTTTCACATCTTCAGTCCAGCCTAAGTCATCATAGATGTACTCGCTGTATTTCGCTTCGTTTTCATATAATTCAAACAATAAGCTGAACGCCCAGTTTTGCATGTCTTCTTGCTCTTCTTTCGATAATTGATTGAAAGCAATTTGGAATTTATAACCAATGTAAGTACCGTGGACACTTTCGTCACGTAAAATCAATTTAATAATTTCAGCGACGTTTGGCAATTTACCATTACCTAAGTACCAAAGTGGTGCATAGAATCCTGAGTAGAATAAGAATGACTCTAGGAATACTGAAGCCACTTTTCTTTGTAAGTCTGTACCGTTTTGGTAAATATCATTAATACGGTTCGCTTTGTATTGGATAAATTCATTTTCCCGTGTCCAAGCAAAGATTTTATCAATTTCTTTAGGTGTGTTTAAAGTTGAGAAAATAGATGAATATGATTTAGCATGTACACTTTCCATGAATTGGATGTTATTGTAAACCGCTTCTTCATGTTGGGTACGGATAGATGCTTTAAGTGATTCCATACCATCTTCAGATTGCAAGGTATCTAGTAGTGTTAAACCACCAAATACTTTTCCAATCATGTCTTGTTCTCTAGCTGATAATGTACGCCATGTATCTAAATCATTTGATAATGGAATACGTGTATCTAACCAGAATTGTTCTGTTAACTTCTCCCAAGTCAACTTGTCAATCATATCCTCAATATCATTCCAGTTAATAGCAATATAAGGATTTTCATTAAAATTCGTCATGTGTGTTCCTTCCTTATTCCAAGTGCAATCGATTAAACAGTACAGCTTTCACAGTAGTTTGCGCCAACTTCTTCGTTGTTGTCTGTGAATGTACGTACGTAGTAAATAGATTTGATGCCACGTTTCCATGCGTAACGACGCAAGATGTTTAAATCACGTGTCGTCATTTTGCTTGTACGCCCTTCTTTCCAAGGGTATAAACCTGCAGGAATATCTGAACGCATGAATAAGGTCAAACTCATACCTTGATCAATATGTTGTTGAGCAGCTGCATAAATATCGATAATACGACGGTTGTCGATGTCGTAAGCAGATTGGTAATAAGGTAGCGTCTTATTGCTTAAGAATGGTGCTGGATAGTAAGTCTTACCAGTTTTCTTTTCTTGACGCTCTTCAATCAATTGGATGATTGGATGTAAACTTGAGCTTGTTTCATTTACGTAAGAAATTGAACCAGTAGGCGCAACTGCTAAACGGTTTTGGTGGTATAAACCATGCTCTTGAACGGCAGCGCGTAAGGCTTTCCAGTCTTCTTGAGTTGGGATGTGAATACCTTCAAATTGCGCTGCAACTCTTTCAAATTCAAACGTTGTTTCTTCATTGATGTATTTGTCAAAATATTCACCTGTCGCATAAGTTGAGTTTTCGAAGTTTTCGAAAGTGATACCACGTTCTTTAGCGATTCTATTAGATGCTACTAAAGTATAGTAGTTTAATAGTAAGAAGTATTTGTCTGTAAATTCAATCGATTCTGGTGAACCATAGTGCATTTCATTTAAGGCAAAATAAGTATGTAGTCCCATTGCTCCTAAGCCGATAGTATGCGCTAAATCATTACCTTTTTTAATTGAAGGTACTACGTCAATAGCTGATGCATCTGTTACATACGTTAAACCGCGAACCATTGTATCAACTGATTTACCAAAGTCTGGTGAATGCATTAAGTTATTGATATTTGTTGAACCCAAGTTACATGAAATATCTGTACCTAATTCTTCAAATGTTTGGTCGTTGTTGATAATTGAAGGACGTTGTACTTGTAAAATTTCTGAACACAAGTTACTCATGACAATTGTCCCATCAATTGGGTTTTGGTCATTTACAGTATCGATATTGATGATGTAAGGATAACCAGATTCTTGTTGTAATTTGGAGATATCGTCTTCTAAATCACGCGCACGAATCTTAGATTTCTTGATTTCTGGGTTGTTTACCAAGTTGTCATACTCTTCTGTAATGTTGACATAGGCATAAGGTTTACCATAAATACGTTCAACATCATAAGGACTGAATAAGTACATCATTTCGTCTTTTTCTGCTAGTTCATAGAATTTATCGGGTACAACTAGACCTAGTGATAAAGTCTTCACACGGATTTTTTCATCAGCGTTTTCTTTTTTCGCAGATAAGAATGATACAACATCTGGATGGAAGACGCTAAGGTAAACTGCACCTGCACCGTTACGTTGCCCTAATTGGTTAGAGTAAGAGAATGAATCTTCTAGTAATTTCATGACTGGAATGATACCTGAAGAAGCATTCTCAATTTTTTTAATTGGGTCGCCGGCTGCACGAATGTTTGTTAGGTTAACCCCAACCCCACCACCTAAACGAGATAGTTGAAGTGCTGAGTTGATTGTACGACCAATTGAGTTCATGTCATCTGTTGCTTGGATTAAGAAACAAGAAACCAATTCTCCACGACGTTTACGACCCGCATTTAGGAAGGTAGGTGTCGCTGGTTGGTATCGTTGGTTGATCATTTCATCACGTAAATCGCTCGCTACTTGCTCGTCACCATTTGCTAAATATAGAGCAGTAAACACGATACGGTCTTCGTAACGCTCTAAATAACGTTTACCATCGTTTGTTTTTAGTGCGTATTGTGTATAGAATTTATAAGCGCTCATGAATGATTTGAAACGGAATTTGAAGTCATACGTTTCCTGCATTAAACGTTTCACAAATTCACGTTCGTATAAATTCAAGAACCCTTCTTCTAAGTAGTCATGTTCAACTAAGTAGTCGATTTTTTCATCTAAAGTATAGAAGAATACGGTATTTGGGTTAACGTGCTCTAAAAAGTAGGCCCGTACCGCTTCTTTATCTTTCTCGATTTGAATTTTTCCGTCTAGTGGACGGTTAACTTCATTATTCAGCTTGAAATAAGTAATTTCTTTTTCTTGTACTACTGCTTTAGGTTGGTCCAATTTCATTCACCTTTTCTTTCATAATTGTAACGTCGTTCACATTTCCCTGGAATTCAAAAGTTAACAGCAAAGGTACATTATACGCTTCTGCTAGATCTTTTGCAGTAAAACAATAAAGTTCATTGAAATTTAGATTCCCTGAACCACAAACGCCTTTTAAATACGTTAGATTTTGGCCAGTTTCAATAAAATCATTTAGTATTTCGGTTACTTCAATATCATAAGTTGGAGCAATCACGATATAGGGTTCGTTAATTTCTTGAAAAGCATTATCCATTGTAATTCTCAGGCTATCCATTTCAAGTTTATTTACAAACTTGTGTGTCTGTCCGGTTAGAGACATGTACACAATTTTCACATCACATTCCTCCTATTCAAAAAAACGACACCACTACATGTAGTGGTGTATTTATGTTACACATAACTATATATTGTTCATTCTGTAATTTCAACTATTTAAGACCGGTATTGTATCAGGAAAAAATATACCAATCCAGATAGCCAGACGTTATTATAAAATACAATCATTAGTCTAAGCCAATAATTTAGGCAATTCATCTGATGCTTAAATAATTATTCGGGCCTTTTTTATCCACAAATAAATCTTTTGCTTGAAAATTTTATTTTAAATTATGAGATGATTTATACAAAAAATGTTTTAAGTCTATTTTTGCAAATCTATTATTACAAATTAACTACAGAAAATTCATTTCACTTGCTTTTAAACATCTACAAATGTAAACTAAAATTGATTCAATCATCTGGTATCTACTACTGAAAGGAGTCAACGATGACAAGCAATATTATCCAAGAAAAGAGACAAGATTTCCAAGATGTTTCCGCTGCTGAGTGGGAAGTCATGCGGGTCGTATGGGCGCAAAAAGAAACGAATTCCCGCACTATTATCGCCTCATTAGAGGACAAAAAAGATTGGAAAGCCGCAACGATTAAGACCTTAATTGGCCGCCTAACTAAAAAGAACTGGCTAGAAACGACTAAAAATGGTAAATCCTTTATTTACCGTCCGGCAATCGATGAAGACACTGCCTTAGAAAACCAAGCACAGACACTATTAAATGGTTGGTGTAATACCGATGCTGACAAGGTGATTTCTGCACTTATCCAAGCCTCTGTATTAGACGATAAGATGAAGGATAATATCCTCAATGCCCTAGACCAAGCCACTTACGTTGACCATGTTACTTGTAATTGTGCGCCCGGTCAATGTATCCACCATCCAGAAACCCATTAACCATCTATTCTGACACTTGCCAATCAATTGGTGTGCGCCCTGATTTTTCCAGCAATTCATTTGCCTTGGAAAAGGGCTTAGTTCCGAAAAAGCCACGTGAGGCAGACAAGGGACTCGGGTGCACTGAACTTAGAATGTAATGTTTATTTTCATCAATTAAAGTAGCTTTGGCCTTTGCAGAATTACCCCATAAAATAAAGACAATGGGTTCAGCTGCTTGATTTAAGGCACTGATAGCCGCATCGGTTAAAACTTCCCAACCTTTACCTTTGTGGGCATTAGCACTTGAATCTGGCACTGTTAAGACCGCGTTCAATAATAGGACACCTTGATCAGCCCACTGTCTTAAATCACCATGACTAGCAGGTTGGATATCTAAATCTGACCGCAGTTCTTTATAGATATTTCGTAATGAAGGTGGAATTTTCACACCTTTGTTGACTGAAAAACTCAGTCCTTGTGCTTGACCTGGTTGATGGTAGGGATCTTGTCCTAAGATGACTACTTTCACTTGGTCAAATGGTGTATGCTCAAAAGCTGCATAGATATGATTTTGGTCTGGGTAAACCGGGCCTTTTTCATATGCTTGTATGATAAAATCTTCTAGTCGTTTAAAATTCTCAGACCCTAATACTGGCGCCAATTCTTTGGCCCAGTCACTTGGCATCTTCCCTAATCGTGTCATGCTTTTCGCTCCCCTCTTCTTTATAGTCCATCTTTCATTATAACATGGATGAGGTCTTTTGTAATTCACCGCCTAGTCAAACCCCTGGTTAGATTGAGCTGATATCTATTTTTGCATGCGCCATTTGACTAGTGAATTTATATTGACCGTGGTAAACTGAATTTAACTTAATTTAGATAGGAGCTTACAAATGATTGAATTGATTGTTTCAGATATGGATGGCACCTTGTTGGACGAGCATATGGATATTCCACAAGCAAATATTGATGCGATTATGCATACGTATAATAAAGGGATTCCATTTGTTGTATGTACTGGCCGTAATTTTACCGAAGCTAAAGTTAAATTGGATGAAGCGGGTATCCGTTGTCCGATTATCGGATTGAACGGCTCAATCCTTTTTGACAGAAATGGAAAAGTAGAATACGAAGTGGATATCGATGACCAAACTGCCCTTGATATCCTGAATAAAGGGTATGAAGCGGGCTTTTATATGGAGGCCATGACCAGTAAAAATGTCTACTCATCTTCATTAGACCAACGTATTCTTGCAATTACGGAACTGATTCACGAGATGAATCCAGAAATGTCATTAGAAGAAGCGAGAACGCGTGCAACCCAATCGAATGAGGTAACAACTATCGATTACCGTGATGATTTAAGAACTTTGATCACTGATGAAGGTCAAGCCATTATAAAGATTACTTTCGTGGATGCTGATCCAGAAAACACCATTAAACCAATGGCGGCAGAAATCGGGGAACAATATCCTGATACACATATCACCTCATCATTTAAGTACAATATTGAAATCAACCATGCTGATGGGACTAAGGGTAAGGCTGTTGAAAAATACTGTCAAGACCATGGTTACAACATTGATAATGTTGTGTCAGTTGGGGATAATTTCAATGACGTATCTATGTTAAAAGCTGCTGGCTATTCATTCGCAATGGCAAATGCGGAACCGGAAGTAAAAACATACGCTAAATATGAAACAACTAGCAATTACGACGGTGGCGTGGCGAATGCCATTTACCAGTCACTGAAAATGGCTGAGCACAACTAAAATATAGCGGCTATAAAATCACTATATAGTCACTACTCACCCAACCGCTAGACTTTATAGGGAGTAGCTTATGAAAGTGACTTTGGTCAAAACACCCTACTTGGTCAGCCTGGTCACCCAGTCTAAAAGGCTATTTTATACTTATTGCTGGCATCAGATGCCACTTACTAAGTAATCTCACAAGTATATGGAGCAACCGGTGGTAAACCAGTTTATTTATCGTTCAAAAGAGGTGCTACAACAGTCGTTTACACTCAACGCGTTGAACCAAAAAACGACCAATACTATCAGGGAATTGGATGATTTTGGCAAATGTCGGAAGAGTTTGACGTTCGTAGCCCAATATTATGGCTATCGTTAAATAGCAAGTATGGGGCTTGTGGCTTTTAGGTCACGGGCCTCTTTTTTCTAGAAATCCCCATAAACTTTCAGGCAAAAATAGTCTTTTACTTATCGGGAAATATTATTTCGGATTTGCCGAAATTGCGTTATACTAAGCTTAAGATAAATTTAATTTTAGTTGTTACTGTAGCACATGAGAAACGAAAGGACACAATAGTTATGAAAGAACGAATTGGTTTGATTGATATAGGTTCAAACTCTATTCGCCTTGTTGTCTTTCAAGTCGAAGATAATTTAGCCATGCGAGAAATTCAAAACATTAAAATTCCCGCACGGATTTTCCAATATATTAATGACGATCACGAAATGTCACAGGATGGTATTGATACCCTAGCCCGGATTATTGGTGCCTTTGCAAAAGAAGCGGCTATTTTAAAAGCTGACCGCATCTTGCCAAAAGCAACTGCAGCCATTCGGCAATCAAAAAATAAAGATGACATCATCAATCAAGTGAAGAAAAAAACTGGTGTCACCATTGAATTAGTGCCAGAAGAAATGGAAGCTTACTACGGATTCTCTGCAGTCGTTCACTCTATGAGTGATTCTGACGGTGTATCGATTGATATCGGTGGTGGCTCAACAGAAATCACCGTCTTTAAAGACAAAGAATTGGTTGAAGCCTTCTCTTTCCCATTTGGGGCCGTATCATTACAAGAGAAATTCTTTAACGGGAAAGACTTCAATGATGCTAAAAGCATCAAGGAAACACGTAAATTTGTCCGCCAAGCTTTTTCTGAACACCCTTTCTTTGAAAACTTAAACTTACCGATTTTTGCCATTGGTGGTTCTGCGCGTAACGTTGCCCGTGTCCACCAAATGCAGTCAAATTACGGTATGGCTGGTTTACATGAATATACAATGAAACCTAAGCAAATTGACCAAGTCTTTGATACTTTTGTCGACTTGTCAATGAAAGAGATGCTCAAATTAGAAGGTTTATCTTCTAACCGAGCAGATATTATCGTGCCAGCGACAATCGTTTTCCAAGAACTCATTCAAACTGTTGATTCACCAGTATTTAAGTTCTCACAAGAAGGATTGCGTGAGGGTATTGTGTATGAATATTTAGAGGAAAAATACCGGTCTGCCTTCGACATCCATCAAGTGGCCCAACAAACAGTTGAGCGATTATCTAGTATTTACCAATTTTCAATGCCTGATTCAGCGCAACGAATGGTGATTGCTCGCCAGTTATACGCGGCCTTAAGTGAAGATGGCTATTTGAAATTGAATGACCATGAATTAGAGTTATTGAATTATGGGGCATATTTGTACAATCTTGGGGAAATGATTGAACCAGGAAATGCATCGCAACATACCTTCTATTTACTTTCTAACTCTAACTTAAATGGATTCTCGCACCCTGAAAGATTAGCCCTTTCTATTTTAGCGTCATATAAAAATAAAACTTTATTTGACCAATATTTAACAACCTATGGAGAAATGCTAGACGATAAACAAGTGGAAAACCTTCAACACATTGGAGGACTGATCAAGTTTGCTGAATGTCTAAATGATTCTCATAACAATATTGTGAAAAGTATGGATACTGTGATGAAAGGTAATAGCCTGATTCTACGTGTCTTCTACCAAGGAGAATTATTATCCGAAGTCTACCGTTCTGAGGACCAAAAGAAACATGTAGAACGTGCAATCGGCAAAGACATTACCCTAGAGTTTATACATGCAAATTCATATCGGGCCATTTTATAACAGTTACTAGTCTCTCCGTAGCTTATTGAAAAGGAGAATACAAAAATGACTGAACAAATCAAATACAATCTTGATAATCCTGATTACTATGAAAATCGAGAAGTCTCTTGGTTAAATTTTAACTACCGCGTATTACAAGAAGCGGCCGATGTCAGAAACCCTTTATTAGAACGATTAAACTTTTTAAGTATTGGGACGTCAAATTTAGATGAATTTATGATGGTTCGTGTAGCTGGTCTACAAGACCAGTACCATCTAAATGTCAATGAATTAGATTCTAAGAAACAATGGACTGCTGAACAGCAACTCATCGCCATTGCAGATAAAAACCATGAAAATAACGAATACCAGTATGCCCTTTACCAAGAATTGAAGAAAGAAGTGGCAAAACATAATATCCACTTTATCCGTTTCAACGAAGCGCCTGCGCGTCGCCAAGAGAAAATAAAAACATTCTTCTTTAATGAAATTTACCCAACGCTTACACCACTCGGTATTGATGCTTATCGTCCTTTTCCAAGTCTAAACAACAAATTAATTCATATTTTTGTGAACTTAAGTCGGGAAGGCGAACAGCAAGTAGCTATTGTTCCAATTCCACAACTGGTGAACCGTTACTTCCATTACGAAGAAAATGGTCACTACTACTTCATTAATCTAGAAGATATTGTGACAAACTTTATTGAAACCTTATTTACTGGCTATACTATCGAATCTAGCTTCTTGTTCCGTGTGACCCGTAATGCCGATCTAGACATTCAAGAAGATGGCGCAGAAGATTTATTAACAGTCATTGAAGACTACTTAGTACAACGACGTAACGGTATGGCCGTTCGTATCGAAATTCAACAAGAAGAAAATTATGACCAAGAATATATTCATGCAGACCTTGAATACCTACTGGAAGAATTGGGTCTATTAGAACGTGACCTATACTTCGTCAACGGTCCACTAGACTTAACCGGCCTTGGGGATGCCATCGATGTCTTGGAAAATTATTTCCCTAACTTACGCTATGAACCATTTAAACCGGTTTACCCGAGCGAATTACAAACCACGAATTTATTCAAATTAGCTGAAAAACGTGATATCTTCCTACACCACCCTTATGATTCCTTCAAACCAGTGGTCGAATTTATCCAAGATGCAGCCAATGACCCACATACGCTTGCGATCAAACAAACTTTATACCGAGTATCGGCGAATTCACCAATCATTTCAGCCTTAAAAACAGCTGCTGAACGTGGTAAACAAGTAACCGTTTTAGTGGAATTGAAAGCACGTTTCGATGAAGAAAATAATGTCCAATGGGCAAAAATATTAGAAGAAGCTGGCTGCCATGTAATCTATGGTAAAACCCACCTTAAAACGCACTCTAAAATTGCCATGGTTGTGAAACAAAAGAATGGTCGCGTTCACCGTTACATCCATCTTGGAACTGGTAACTACAATGATAAGACTGCCCGTTTCTACACTGATATGGGGATCATCACAACTAACGAAGGGATTGCGGAAGATGCAACAGACTTCTTCAACTACCTAAGTGGTTACTCTAACCAACCAGACTACCACTACCTACACGTATCCCCTTTTGCGATTCGTGATAACTACATTGAAGATATAGAGGATGAAATTCAAGCTCACAAAGCAAATGGTAATGGTCATATCATTGCCAAAATGAATTCATTAACCTCAAAGGATGTCATCAAGAAATTATACGAAGCTAGTCAAGCTGGCGTGAAAGTAGATCTGATTATCCGTGGTATTTGCTGTCTGGTACAGGGTATTCCTGGCGTATCTGAAAATATCAATGTCATCTCAGTTGTCGGCCGTTTCTTAGAACACAGCCGTATCTACTGGTTCAACAATAACGGTGATGAGAAACTATTCTTATCATCTGCTGATATGATGACCCGTAACATGATCGGCCGTGTAGAAATCGAGTTCCCTATTTTAGATGAACATATTCATGAAGAAATTATGGAAATCTTGAAAGTATACTTAGAAGATAATACCAAAGCGCGTTATAAATTACCTGACTGTACTTACCAATATGTACAAAATGATTTAGCGCCAGTAGACTCACAACAAATCTTCATGCAAAAGGCTTTAAACGAAGGCGAACAAGCCAGAACTTCTGCCCCGCGCAGTAAAATGACTTGGTTTGAACGTTTGCAAAATAGACTAAATACAAAATAGTGATGGCTAATAATAAACGATCGCAATAAAAATAGCACCTTTGGATTAAATGTATTTGATTCAAGGGTGCTAATCATGTACCATGGGTATGGTTAGGCGTTTTACGCCACGAATCTTATGGAAGAAAGAGGATAAAGATGTTAACTGTAAATAATGTAAGTGTACAATTTGCAAGTCGTAAATTGTATGATGAAGTAAACTTAAAATTCACACCTGAGAACTGCTATGGCATTATCGGTGCCAATGGAGCGGGTAAATCTACCTTCTTAAAAGTATTATCTGGCGAATTAAGCCCATCAACTGGTAACGTATCTATGGGAGATGACGAACGCCTATCAGTTTTAAGCCAAAATCACTTTGGTTTTGAACAATACTCTGTTTTAGACACTGTTATCATGGGTAACAAACGTCTTTACACAGTTCGTGAGGAAAAAGATGCCCTATACGCTAAAGCTGACTTCTCTGAAGAAGACGGTGTTCGCGCCGGGGAATTAGAAGCAGAATTCGCCGAAATGAATGGTTGGGATGCTGAAAATGAAGCATCACAATTATTACGCGGCTTAGGTATCGGCGAAGACATGCACTACCAAACAATGAGCGAATTAGCTGAGCAAGAAAAAGTAAAAGTCTTACTTGCACAAGCCTTATTCGGTGAACCTGATGTCTTACTACTAGATGAGCCGACAAACGGTTTGGATTCAGACACCATCGAATGGTTAGCTGAATACATCATCAACTTCCCAAACACTGTATTAGTTGTTTCTCATGACCGTTACTTCTTAAACAAGGTATGTACGCACATCTGTGACGTAGACTACGGTAAAATTCAACTTTACGTTGGTAACTACGACTTCTGGAAACAATCTTCAGAATTAGCTGCTAAATTACAAGCTGATGCAAATGCGAAAAAAGAAGAGAAAGTGAAAGAGTTACAAGACTTTATCGCCCGCTTCTCTGCCAACGCATCTAAATCAAAACAAGCGACATCTCGTAAGAAAACATTGGAGAAAATCGAATTGGATGACATCCGTCCTTCAAGCCGTAAATATCCATTTGTTGGTTTCGAGCCAGAACGTGAAATTGGTAATGATGTATTAACTGTAGAAAACCTTTCTAAAACAATTGATGGCGTGAAAGTATTAGATAATGTTTCGTTCATTATCCGTCCAAAAGATAAAGTCGCTTTTGTATCTCGTAACGATATTTCAACTACTGCTTTAATGGAAATCATCACAGGGAATATGGAACCAGATTCAGGTTCATACAAATGGGGTGTCACTACAAGTCAAACTTACTTGGCACGTGATAACTCAGATGAATTTGAAAACAGTCAACAAAGTATCCTTGATTGGTTACGTCAATTCGCCAATGGTCCGGAGGAAGAAGATAACACATTCTTACGTTCATTCTTAGGTCGTATGTTATTCTCTGGTGACGAAGTAAATAAAAACCTAGATGTATTGTCAGGTGGGGAACGTGTTCGTTGTATGTTATCTAAGATGATGTTATCCAAAGCCAATGTATTGGTGATGGATGACCCAACAAATCACTTAGACTTGGAATCTATTTCTAGTCTGAATGAGGGCTTAATCAAATTTAAAGAAGTCGAATTATTCACTTCTCATGACCGTGAGTTTATCCAAACAATCGCTAACCGTATCATCCATGTAACACCAAATGGTGTGGTTGACCGTATGGATACTACTTACGAAGAATTTTTAGACAATAAAGATGTGCAAGACCGCATCCAAAAATTATACGCTGAATAAAATAGTGTTGTTAAAACACAAACTGATAAAAGCAGACCGATTTCGGTCTGCCTTTTATTCACTTTAGCGATAATTTATTCATTATATTTTTAAATGACTACTAGGCAAAATAAGTTTAAGGAGGAGAACATTTGAATTTTATCTGGAAATACGTTAAAAAATACCCTGGTAAATTGCTGATCACCTTCATTGCTACCTTTGGGACGGCAGCAGTAATGATCGGCTTACCTACCCTATTAGCGCAAATGATTGACAATGCCATTATCACCCAAGATATCCCTTTATTATGGCGCTATACATGGATAATGATGGGATTGGTGGTACTATCCCTCGTTTCACGGACGATTACCGCTTATACGGTTTCTACTATCGTCAATGACATGGTCATGAAGATCCGAAATGATGCCTACAAGAAAATGCAAAACCTTTCTCACCATGAGTTTCAAGAGTTGGGTGTGGCATCTTTAACGACTCGTATTTCAACCGATGCCTTTGTGATTTTACAATTTATGGAGATGACTTTAAAACAAGGTCTAGTATCCCCAATGATGCTAATTTTCTCGATTATCATGATCTTCTCCATTTCACCAGCATTAGGAATCTACGTGATTCCCGTTTCTATTATTATCATCTTATCTGTGATTTTTATCGCCAAATACACTTTGCCAATTTCTGAAAAACAACAGGCAAGTTTAGATAATATCAACCGGATTCTACGGGAAAACATTACTGGTTTACGTGTAATCCGTGCCTTCAATAATGAGCAATTCCAAGAAGGCCGGTTTAGAGACGTTAACCAATCTTACAAGAAACAATCTGGTAAATTATTCAAAACCATCGCGGTTACACCGGCCCTATTCTCTCTATTATTGAATACCGTGATTATTGCAATCCTTTGGTTTGGAGCTGGTTTGATTGAGACTGGTTCTATGCAAGTCGGTATCATGGTTGCCTTTATCGAGTATGTTTTCCACGCATTATTCTCATTATTAATGTTTGCCAACATATTTATGATGTACCCACGTGCGGCGGTTTCAGCGGGTCGATTACAAGAAGTGATGGATATGCCAATTACAGTTGCTTCACCTGATCCACAAGTGGCTATTACTGAATCTGATGAATTTGGTACCCTAGAATTCCGTGACGTTGACTTTGCTTATCCAGACGCTTCTAAGCCCGTTCTACGGAACATTTCCTTTAAAACAAATCCTGGTGAAACGGTGGCTTTTATTGGGTCAACTGGATCTGGTAAATCAACGATTGTTAAGCTAATTCCTCGTTTCTACGACGTGAGTAAAGGTCAGATTTTAATTGACGGGATTGACGTTCGAAACTATGAATTAAATGCTTTACGGTCAAAAATCGGGTATACACCGCAAAAAGCCTTACTATTTACTGGGGATATCGCGGAAAACTTACGCTACGGTAAATTCAATGCGGATGATATGGACCTGGACCGAGCGACTAACGTGGCGCAGGCTTCTGAATTTATTAATCGTTTGGAAACCAAATATGCGACTCATTTAGATGAAGGTGGGGCCAACCTATCTGGTGGACAGAAACAACGGTTGTCTATTGCCCGTTCCATTATCGCGGACCGAGAAATTTACATCTTCGATGACTCGTTCTCAGCACTAGACTACAAGACCGATGCTGCTGTTCGCCAAGCCTTAAAAGACGAAACACAAAATGCAACAACTATCATCGTTGCCCAACGTGTAAGTTCGATTATCCATGCTGATCAAATCATCGTTCTAGATGAAGGTGAAGTGGCAGCGCGCGGTACCCATAAAGAACTGCTTAAAACGTCTGAACTTTACTATGAAATTGCATCATCTCAATTAAGTGAGGAGGAATTAAATCGTGGCTAATACAGAAATTGAAAAACGAGAAATTCCAACTAAGGAAATCTTAGGCAACCTATGGCGGTATATCAAACCCTATAAAGGTCAATTCTTCTTGGCCATGTTTGCCACTGTATGGATGAATATTGCCGGTGTTTTAGAACCTATCGTACTTGGTTTAGCTATCACTGAGTTAACCAGTAATGTAGTAGATTTGATGCACCAAGTACCTGGTGCAAGTATCAACTATGAATACGTTGGTTACATTGCCCTACTTTACTTTATCCGTGGTTGCTTCTTCTGGTCGGGTCAATACTTAGGTCAGTATTGGCTAACAAACGTGGTACAAAATGCTATTTACGACCTTCGTAACGACGTGGCTAAGAAAGCCAACAACATGCCTGTTTCTTATTTTGACAGCCATCCAACAGGTGATGTCTTATCACGGATGACCAATGATATTGATTCAATTACCAATGCTTTGCAGCAGTCCTTTATTCAGTTCGTGAATGCGATTCTTGGGATTTCCTTTGCGGTGATTTCTATGTTCATTATCCAATGGCACCTAGCCTTAATTATTGTGACTACAATTCCATTATCATTCCTGTTTGCTAAGTTGATTATCAACCAATCACAATCAGCCTTCCAAAATCAAGCGAATGCCTTGGGGAACTTATTTGGTTATACGCAAGAACAGTTGTCAGGTTTCACCGAAATTAAGGTCTACAGTCGTCAAGATGAATCGGTGGCAGAATTTGAACGCCGAAACCAACAATTGCGGGATTACGGCTTTAAAGCTAGCTTCCTATCGTCTCTAATGATGCCACTACTGAATACGGTAAGTAACTTGGGTTACGTGGCCACTGCGATTGCCGGTGGTTTATATACCCTTGCTGGCAAGTTGACAGTTGGTAATCTACAAGCCTTAGTCCAATACGTGATGCAAATTACCCAACCGATTCAAATGTTGACCCAATTATCTGGTGTCTTACAATCAGCCCTAGCTGCAGCCCACCGTGTCTTCGACTTCTTAGACGAGGAAAACGAGATCCAAGAAGAAGTTACCGGCCACCTACCAGCGAAAGTAACTGGTGCTGTTGAATTCGACCACGTACGCTTCGGTTACGACCCAGAGAAACCGTTGATGCAAGATATCTCATTCAAAGTTGAACCTGGTCAAACAGTGGCCATTGTTGGCCCTACAGGTGCAGGTAAAACGACTTTAATCAACTTATTGATGCGTTTCTATGACGTGGATGCTGGTGCGATTAAAATTGATGGTGTACCTACTAAATCAATGACACGCGGAGACTTACGCAAGCACTTTGGTATGGTATTACAAGATGCTTGGTTATACACTGATACTGTCTTAGAAAATATTCGCTTCGGTAAGTTGGATGCCAATGACTATGAAGTCCAAGAAGCAGCAGAAGTTGCAAACGTTGACCATTTCATCAATACCCTACCTGGCGGTTATGAAATGGAAATCAACGAAGAAGCTAACAATATCTCATTAGGGCAAAAACAATTGATGACCATCGCTCGTGCCGTGATTGCGGATCCAGATATCTTAATCTTGGATGAAGCGACGTCATCGGTAGATACCCGTCTTGAAAAACTGATTCAAGAAGCTATGAATAAGATTATGGAAGGCAGAACAAGCTTCGTAATTGCCCACCGTTTATCAACGATTCGTGACGCTGACTTGATTCTCGTTATGCAACAAGGGAATATCACTGAACATGGTACCCATGAAGAATTAATGGCTTCAGGCGGCTTCTACGCTGATTTATACAACAGTCAATTCTCAGAAGAAACACCAATGGATGTTTCAATGGGATATTCTTAATAAACGATATGTATATCATCGTACAAAATAAAATAGTGTTGGTGGAAAATGCACAATCATTTCCACCAGCACTATTTTTGTGTACAAGAAATTCATTTTAACACGACCTTTCTAAGACGGATTTGGGAAATGAATTACATGCAACCAGCAAAAAAGGCGATAACAAATCGGTTATCGCCCTTTTGCAAAAATCACTATTCGCTTGATCCTAATTAAGATTATTGGTTTGTGTGGTTACTTTGATATTGTCTTGGTCTAGATTGTAATTGATGGTTGCGGATGCCAGTTTGTAACATAGGGCAAAAATTGGCACTGATAATAGCATACCGGCTAGGCCGAAGAAGGCACCTGAAACAGTTACTGAGAATAGCACCCAAATGCCTGGTAGACCGACTGACCCGCCGACAACTCTAGGGTAAATGATATTTCCTTCAACTTGCTGGACCACAATAATGAAAATAATAAACCAAATGGCTTGGACAACATCAACAACAGCAATTAGGAAGAAGCCGACAATCCCACCCATGATGGCCCCGTAGATAGGAACCAAGGCCATTGCACCAGTTAGGACCGAAATCGATAAGGTGAATGGGAAGTTGAAAATAGTCATTCCGATGAATACCAATACTAATAGAATAACGGCTTCCGTTACCTGACCAGACACATAGTGGCCAAATGTTTGGTTGGCTTCAGCACCTAGGTTAACTGTAAAGTTGGCCCAATGTTTCGGCATTGTTCCGTAAATAATCTTTTTAATCTGTCTGGTTAAGGTTTCCTTTTTAAAGAGAATCGACGTACCAAAGATAATGGCTACAAAGGCATTAAAGACGCCATTAACAAGGTTCCCAACAAGACTAATTGTGGTATCCAAAATACCTGATGTAAAGGATTGAACGATTGAGAATAATTGGTCTCTCAATTGGTTGGTGTCCACATTCAATTGGTTAACAGTTTCTAGTATTTCCGGGTTATCTGAAATATATTGATTAATTTTGTTATAAAGTAAATTGATTTCCGCTGGCACTTGGCTAATAAATGAGCCTAAAGTTTCCTGTAAATCGGGTACCACTAGGAAAATAATAAAGGCAATCACCACAGCGATAATCAGGTAGCCGAATAAGATGCCAACAATTCTAATCCAAGTGTGGTATTTCCCAACTAACTTTGTCATATGTTTTTCGAAAAACTTCAATGGCAAGTTAAGGATAAAGGCCAACGCTGCACCTAACAAGAAGGGCAAGGTGACAGCAATAATTGAATCAAATATTCCTTTGATAGTCCCAAAATTATTGATTGCCCAGTAACCGACAATCACAACAAACAACAAACTGACAATTCTTCGCCGTGTAAATTTCTTCTCCACTATTCGCCTCCTTTCTAATATTTCTTAATCCACAACTCATTGATGTAGTGGTCTTTTTCTTTATGAATGACAATATTGGCTCTATTGCGTGTTGGTAAGATATACTCCTGCAAGTTTATCAGGTTAATATTATTCCAGGTATGCTCTGCTCTCTCCATGGCCTTTTCATGAGGCACTTGGGTAAATTGATAGTAGAAGTCATCCGGGTGGTTAACGGCCTGGTCAACTAAGAGGTTGAATCGTTGGTAGAACCATTCTTCGATTTGCTTTTCATCTGCATCAACGTAGACGGACAAATCCCAGAAGTCACTCATATAAACCGTATTATTCTCTGATGTTTGCAGGACATTAATCCCTTCAACAATTAAGATTTGAGGGTTGCGCAATACGTTCTCCTCGTCCTCTACAATATCATAAACGGAGTGGGAATACTTTGGATAATAGATTTCACTTTTATTGCTTTTCACATCTGTTAAGAATGTCTCCAAGGCCTCCATGTTATAAGACTCTGGAAACCCTTTCCGGTCCATTAACCCTTTTTCTTCAAGCACTGCATTTGGGTATAAAAAACCGTCTGTAGTCACTAATTCAACGTTTAAATCAGGATAGGCTTGCGCTAAAAATAGTTTCAACAAACGAGCTGTTGTACTTTTACCAACGGCTACCCCACCAGCAATGCCAATAATAAAGGGCGGGATTTCTCCAGTGATGCCGAAGAAATTGGCCCGCTTTCTTTCCAGGTTTTTATAATTCTCACGGTAAATGGCAATCAATTGGGTTAAAGGTTTGTATACTTCGTTTGCATCTTTCAAAGATAGGGAATCGTTTAAAGATGTTAGCCGGTCCAATTGTTCATTGGTCAGCTTGATTTCAAACTCTTCGTTTAAGTCTTTTAAGTATTCATTCCATTCCATTCGTTCAATAATATAATAGTCTCTATTTACTAGCATACTTACTCCAAACTAGCCGGTTATTTAACCTGCCAAGTGATTTCTGTTAAACAGTGGGCCTTATCCTCACTATCAATAACATGTTGCGAATTGAATGTATCCCCTGATTTTAAATCTTCAGATACAGTTGAAATGTCTGAGTGAACGGCCCCTTCTTGGTGCAAATACATCTCTTTCTCGTAGGCAACAGTAAAGCTTGTTGGTGTATATTTTTCAAACCATTCCATTCCTAGTGAATTGGTAATCCAACGTAAATAGATGGTATTGTTCACGTGATTATTCAAATCAATGTCTAAGAATTTCACTTCAAACCGGTCTAATTTAGATTCAACCGCGACTTCCTTATTTAAACGTTTACGGCGACTTGGTCGTTCTTCTTTCTCAACTTGGTACCATTCAGCGACAATTTCTGGAATGCGGACTATTGACCGTTGATTTAAATCGATTAAAGCAAATGTTGTCTCAGCTTGGGCCAAAACTAGACCGTCATGTGTTTTCAAAGCGTAATGACGCTTGCTGAAAAACTTGTTATAAGTTGTTGCTTCAGTTTCTGCAATGATATCTTCGTTGTATCGTGGTAAACGATTGATGTCTATTTGATTTTGCGTGATGATCCAAGCCCACCCCTCTTGGCGAAAACCTTCTTTCGCTTCTGGAATCGTCGCTTCTTGGTTATTGGATGCAATCAACATGATATCCAAGATTGCAGGAAGTGTCATCTCACCTAATGCATTACAGTGGTAGTGACGCACTTTGACTGACTCTTGATATAATAAACCCACTCTTTTACCTCCTCGAACTTTTGAAATTAGTTTTGTACCCTAACTTCTACATAACATACCCTTCATTATACGGATATTTGGCTTTTTTAGCTAGCAAAAAAGCCTTCACCAGGCTTCCTTGACCCACCTTATTATGAGGGAATTTGTAATTGTCCATAACTACTGTAGAAATGCTTATAAGCTAAGTAAACAGCAATCATAGAAGTGATTGCTGAAGTTGCAATCATCATAAAATAAATCAAAATCTGATACATAATCGCACTTAAGGGAACTGCACCTGCTAGCATCATCCCTGTCATCATACCAGGTAGCAAGACTAAACCGACTGTTCTTGCTGTATCAATAGTTGGTTGCAGTGCTCCTTTAATCGCTTCTCTGACAATACCTGTAGAAGCCAATTTAATAGATGCACCAAGGGCCAATTGTTCATTCACTGCCTGTTGCGATTTGGCGAACTCATTATTCAAATTTCTAAAAGCCAATCCGATAACTGACATGGCATTTCCAACCAACATCCCTGTGATTGGAATGATTTGCGCTGGCACAAATTGAATAGAGCCTGAAACCACTAAGACCAGAATAGAGGTCACTACCCCACCAATAATAGCGATTAAAGAAATTTTGAAGGCATTGGGGATCTTATTGGCCCGTTTTGCCGCATTATAAGCCGCGTTGACAATCATAAAAATCATGATGATGGCAGTTACGATAATTGAATCGATTTGAAAAATATATGTCAATACATATCCGATGATGACCAACTGAATGATCATCCGAAGCATGGCCCATAAAATATCCTTTTCCAGCTCCAATTTTTCTTTATAAGAGATCAAGACCGCGATAATCACTAAAATAAACGAAAATACTAAAGTTGTTGGGGTTGTTGTTAATGCATTAGTCATTTTTAACACGCTCCTCAATTGTCATTTCTTGGTTGGCAATATGAAAGATTCGATTAGGTTGGATAGACCCGTCCTGGATATGACTCACCCATATAATGGTGACCCCATGTTTTTCTTTATAGTCCAGTAAAATCTGCCACACCAATTCGCGATTGCCCTCGTCTAATGATGAAGTAATTTCATCCAGTAAGAGGACTTTAGGTGGAAAAATCAGGTGTCTGATTAAACCAATCCGCTGTTTTTCCCCGCCAGAGATTTTATGAATCGATTTGTCGAGTGCGATATGACTTAAGCCAAAAGCCTTCATATAAGATAATACAAGCTTTTCATCAAAGTCTTGATCGCGGGCTTCAAAAACCAATTCAAAGTTATCACGGATGGTTTCGCCAAATAATAGTGGATTTTGGGCCACATATGAAATGTTTTGTCGGTATGTTTGATAAGCCACTTCTTCTAGTGGTTGGTCTAAGTAGGTAATTTCACCTGAATTTCTCGGAATAAGGGCTGCAATTAAACGCAGCAAGGTACTTTTTCCGCTTCCAGATGGTCCTTCAACACGAATCATTTCATTAGCATATATCAAAAAAGAGATGTCTTTTAAGAGGGCCTGGTCACCTGATTGAAAGGTCACTTGATTAAATTTTACGATAGCTTGCATGTTGATAATCCTCCCTTGGTTTGCATGAACATTTTATCATATTAGCAAGTGGTATCCAACGATTCCTCAGTCAATCTTTAAATTATCTGAAGAAAATCCTGATATACCCTTCAAAAACACCAAAAAATTGCTTTAAAGAAACAATACGTTATAATAAAACTAACAAGTTTCAAGATTAATGGAGGCGGCTAAAGATGAAACTAACGATTACACCAGCAGCACAAGCATACTTCAAAAATGACATGGGATTGTCCTCGGGTAGCCAAGTCGGATTTCATAGCCGCGTCTACGGTAAAACGGCTGTCCATGAAGGATTTTCAGTTGGCTTATCCGTAGAATCGCCAGATGGTGCCCTCTTAATTGACGAAACAATTGACGGTATCCAATACTATATTACGGAAAATGATGACTGGTTCTTCAATGGCTACGATTTTGAAGTCGACTTTTCTCCCGAAGAAGAAAATTTTATTTACCGTTTTATTGAACAATAAGCGACTTTCTTATACTATATAAGTAGTAGTAAATGACAAAATTTCACATATCTTTCCTATCTAAGCATATGAACCTAAAGCAGAAAAAAAGGAGTGTTTCTACATGAATCCGATTAAAAATTTATTTCTAGCAGCAGTTGGTGGCACACGATTAACTTATGAGAAAGCCGATGAAGTGCTAAAAAGCCTCATTGAAAAAGGTCAAATTTCCGTAGCTGAAGGTAAGTCATTAAGTGAAGATATTCAACGGGTAGCTAAGGGTCATGCAGAAGGTTCAAACGCTCCAGATTCTTTAGACCAAACCTTGTCTGAACGCATCTTAGCCCTACAAACACAAGTCGAAAACTTAACCCAAGAAGTCCAAACGTTAAAAAGGACAAACACTGAATCTGCGGATGAAGATGCCACAGAAGACGTCATTCAATAATTTTTAGATCTTATAGCGATAAGATGAGGCTGGGGCAAAAGTGCCTCAGCCTCATCTGCCATATACAGTTTTTTGATAATAATTGCTTTGAATTGACGGTGATAGCATGCAAAGAGAGAGTAGTCGTTTCCGTGAAATCGTCTCTATACTAGGTAGGTACGGATTCGGTGAGATACGATATCGAATAAAGAAGAATGAAGAAGATGATCGACCTAGAGCGCTAAGACAAGCTTTTGAAGAATTAGGCCCTAGTTTTATTAAGATTGGGCAAATCCTGTCGACTAGAAGTGACCTCTTGTCGACAGAATATCTAGTAGAATTAGAAAAGTTGCAAGAAGATACCCTACCCATCCCTTATGTGGTTATTCAACAAGAGTATTTTGAGTCTGTGGGCAGGCATATTGAGGATGATTTTGCCACCGTCAACAAGAAACCTATGGCTTCAGCCTCAATTGCCCAAGTCCACCTGGCCCAGATGAAATCTGGTGAGCAGGTCGTCGTAAAGGTTCAGCGACCTGAAATTGAAGACCAATTGATTCGCGATTTAAACATTTTTATTCGGGTTGTTGAAGCCATCCCATCAATTTTTATTGATGTCATTATCAACCCGGTAGAAATTTTAAAAGATATTAAGATCCAGATATTAGAAGAGATTGATTTCCTCAATGAAGCCCATAATATGTTGCTGTTTGCAGAAAATCACAGAAAGCGGACGACCATTTTGAACCCGATTCCTTATTTAAGGCTGTCGACCAGAAAAGTATTGGTTCAAGAATATATTGATGGCATTTCAATCGGCCGCCATTTTGCCTTAAAAGAGGAAGGCTATGACCTCAATGATCTAGCTAGCAAGTTCGTCCTGTCCTATTTATATCAGGTATTTGACGATGGCTTTTATCACGCTGACCCCCATGCCGGCAATATCATAATTAAAGACGGGAAGATTGTTTTTATCGATTTCGGGGCGATGGGGAAAATTTCCCCCGGCCAAAAACAGCTACTGGTTGAAATCTTGACTTCTTTAGTCAGTAAAGATATCGATGGTTTAGTCAATGTCTTGCTGCAAATCTGTAAGCAGAATAAAACTGTCGACAAGGTCGTTCTATACCGGGACATTGAAAGTTTATTCAACCGCTACCTAACTACAGGGATGGAAGCCTTGGAAATTGACGATATCTTCCAAGACCTCCTTAAATTTGGTCATAAACATGGGCTGACTTTCCCCTCTGAATATATTTTACTGGAGAAAACCATAGCCATGGTTCAAGGTGTTGCTCAAAGTTTAGACCCACACCTAGATTTTATGGCTATCTTCCAATCTTTCTTCTTGTCTAGCGGCACCATTCCCTGGGAGAAATTCTTGGACCCGAATGCTGTTGCAAGAGAAGCCTTTAGGACCCTGAATACCACTAGAAGAATGCCAACCAAGATAGAAAATTTAGTGGACAACATCAATAACGGTCGTTTAAATGTAAGACTAAGCTTTGAAAATATGGATGACCGGATACGGGACATTAACTCAATGATTAACCGAATTATTTTTGGGGTGATTCTATCCGCCCTTATCTTGGCATCCACATTGATCATTACCTCAGCACAAACCTATTATGCAGAATTGCTGGGTATTTTCTTTTTCGTCATTACAGCGCTTATTGGATTGATCCTTCTGATATCCATGTTGCGGGCGCGAAGGAAATAGCGTCCCTGAATTTGCCACGATTGAAATAGCCACAAAAACAGGCGGTATGCCAGATGAGATTTCATCTGGCATACCGCCTGTTATTTTTATTTAGCTTATCCTATTCTATAAAATAGGACCCCTCATATTTTATTTATACAAAGGTAAAATCGCACAACCTGTTAATTCAGGTCCTGTATGTACCGCTAAGGCTGATCCCAGTTGGACGTCGTAGGCATCTTCAAAATCCGGTAAAGCATCTTTAAGTCCTTCCAAAAGCTTGGCTGATGTCATTCTAGCATCCGGATTACCGCCACAAGAAGCCAATAAGAATTCTTCGTTTTCAGGAACAACACCCTTCACTAAATCAACCATCTTCTTTATTGTTTTGGCTTCATTATTGGTTTTTGTAGCACGGATTTTAGCGATTGTTGTATAAATTCCCTCTTCATCACAAGTGATAATTGGTTGAATATTTAACAAGGTACCCACAGCACCAGTCACCCGTCCAATTCGACCACCGGCAATTAGATATTTTAAGTTAGGGATATGGAAAAATACATGCCCTTTTTCAACTGAATCTTGTAATTTCTTGGTAATCGTTTTGAAGTCATTCTTCATTTCGAAGTATTTTGTTGCAGCGATCATAAATAGACCTGAACCAATTCCAATGTTTTTCGTATCTAAAAGGAAAAACTCAACTTGAGGAAAATCTTCTGCAATTAAACGAACTGAGTTATTAGTACCAGAAAGGTTTGATGAAATGGTAATGGCGATAATATGCGTACAGCCTTTTGCTATTAAGTGTTCAAAGGCTTGAGAAATCAATTCACCACTTGGTAGGGAGGTTTTCGGGATTTCCGATGCCATGCGCTCAAATACTTCTTGTGGTTGAATGGTTACTCCATCCAAGTAATCGCCATCTTTAAAGGCAACATTTAAAGGTAATACTTCGATTTCATATTTGTCGACAAACTCTTTTGGGACATCTGATCCAGAGTCCACAATAAAACCTATTTTTTCCAATTAATTACCTCCAACTATAAGGGTTATCCTTCTGTTTCTAGCTCTGTGATATCTTGATCTACAAAGGAAATGAATTTCTTCGCAAACAATAAATTAGTGATTGTTTCGCAAGCCAAATAGATAATATACTTATCAAAATCCTTTGGATCTGAATAGTCTGTATCAATTTCGTCATCAACGGCCACATTTAAATATACATGCCCTTTTCGTTTGATGGTAATTTCTAATAAGGCACAGAATTGATCGTAGGCGTTTGAATTGCCTTGTGACTGTGCTAGAAAAATCAACACACGACGGATGTCTTGAATTGAAATGACTTCCTTGAATAAGGTAATGACAATTAAATACGCGATATGTCGTTTATTGTAATGTCTCTTGATTGGCTTTGGAATTAACCCTAGTTTAACATAGTTATTGACCATTGAAGATGTTACAGGTTTCTTATCTGAAGAAAAAATTTGGAATGGTTCTAAATACTGGGTTACAACTGCAATGAGTTGGTCCATGTATAAAGGAATATCTGTAATTTCTTCCCATCTTGGCATGTTGACGTCGTCTAAACTTTTGACCCAGTTTTCAAATTCTATTTGTTTTTCCACTTATACTCACCCACTATTTCATTATAACTATATTGTACCATAAAGTTATCATCACTATGAACAATAGTTTTTGAAACGAGGTGTTTTATTTTGAATTCGAAAAATACAGAAAAAACATTAGCGTTTTCGGTTTCTAAATGACCATTTTGGCCAGTTAATTCTGGCCTTTTGGCCATTTTCTTTTACTTTATCATCTAGAGACATGCCTTGGCTGATGTCCTTTGCTTTGTTCCGCTCAGCATCTTGACCCTTTTTCGTTTCTATATCTGCCATGGCAGCTTGAAAATCGGGGTCATTTTGCCCGCGTTGCAGTCTCTGTCCATATAAATCTTTCATCAATTTACGGACTGTTCGTGGACTGACCTCTTCACCGTTAGCTTCTGCTGTGGCGATAAAAGTCAGAACTTCGATGTAGGACATGGCTAGGGCTGTGGTGATGATTGAGGCAGTTGTTCCTGAAATCATCCCACCTGCCACAGACCCGATACCTGGGATAAATTTAACCAAGTTAGAAACAATCAGGCGTCCTAGATAGGTTGCAGATCCTGTCCCACCAATAGCTCCTAGAATTCCTAAGGTGGTCGTTTGGTCCATGGAAATGCCAAATATAGCTGTAATATGGGCCATCATGCCTATTTGCATGGGTACGAGGACGGTTGCATCGGAAAAAGGAATGGGGGTGAATCCAACACCAAAGGTAGTGACAATATATCTTCGCGCCCAACGTCGCGCTGCTCGACCCTTTCGTTCAATATCAATCTGTTGGGCATTATTAAAAGCTGTGTGGACTTGATGTGGCAATAAGCCAAAAGTTCTTTCAACAAGCTCTTTTAGACCGAAGGCAGGGACAATCAATTCATCCGTAATCTTATAATCCTTAGCCATTAAACGGATAATGGCTTGAACGGGTAAATTTTGATTGACTAGGTACTGCTCAAACTTCAAGGCCTGTTCGCCAACTGACTGGGTTAAGACTAAGATAACAGGCATCTTACTAGCCAAATACTCAATTAAGCGAATCTCCATATTTTCAATTCGGGAAGATGAAGCATTAATACAGTAATAGGCCACGTGCATGTGTTCCTTGTTTTGAACCATTCTTGTTAATGTGTCATCGATTTCACCCGTCACTTGCATTTGGGTCTCTGTATCCAGTTCTAACCCTCTTGTATCATAGAGGACCATTGGCACACCCTCTTTTTCGATTTTATGCAAGTGTTTGGTAATCGGTTGACCAATACCTGTTTCCGCTAACTTCTCCCGGAAGATACTGTTAATCAAGGTTGATTTCCCTACGCCTGTTTTCCCAACAACCAAAATATGTACTTTTTCAATTTTTTCAATTTCTTCTTGTGTTTTCTTGGTTAATTCTCCAGCAAGAGACCAATCCATATTTTTCGCCATATCCGCTCACCTCAACTATTTTTATGCTTATAGATATTTTATCAGATAGTTTTTTAATTAATATTAATTGTATCGAATTTCCATTATTAGCTAATAGAATATGCTATACTACATGTGTAAAAAACTCATCCTACTAAAGGAGGAAAATGATGTCTGCTAATTCACGTAGTCAAGAAAAAATCAAATTGCCTTATACGAAAGCTTATTATATCACGAATGAGGTCCTGAATTCAGTGACACATGGTATTGGCTTTGTCCTTTCTATTGTTGCCACCGTTTTCCTCATCCTTAAAGGTGTTGAAAACCAAAATAGTATCGAAACTTTTTCATACGTGATGTACGGCATCTCTATGTGTGCCCTATACTTGGCTTCAACCTTATACCACAGCTTTTCATTTACCAAAGCTGCGGGTATCCTGAAAATTATCGACCATTCATCGATTTTTATTTTAATTGCTGGATCTTACACCCCCTTCGCCTTAGTCGCTATTGGTGGTGCCTTTGGCTGGTTTATCTTTATTGCACAATGGGCCATCGCCCTATTTGGGATTGTCGGTAAAATCCTCTTCCTAGATAAGATGAAGAAATTCTCCACCCTTTTATATATTTTAATGGGCTGGTTTGGTGTTATCGCTATCCCGCAAATGGCCACAGCTATCGGTTCTGGTGGCATCGCTTGGCTAATCGCCGGCGGGGTAACTTATACAGTCGGCACTATCTTCTACGCCCATGATAACTTGAAATTCTGGCATGTCATTTGGCACTTATTTGTACTCGGTGGTTCAATCGCGATGTACTTCGCCGTCTTATTATATGTGTAAGATGAAATGATTTATATGAATAATAAAATACCAAACATAGTTTAGTAGTCCTGCTACTCAACTATGCTTGGTATTTTTATTTGCTTTGTAAATATTTTAAACGGTGACCAGATTTATAAAACTCGTATTTAAGATTCAAGAACTTTTCGCAGTCTAACAAGATATCAAAGAGCATAGACCGGGTTTCAAATTCATTTCGACTTTGTGGTAAAGGTTGCTGTCTAAACCGTGACTTCAATTGTTCTAATTCATTTCGAAGTTTGGCCGCTGTATTAGATTCCGACAATTGTTGACTAACATGTCGAAAGAAACCACTCAAGTCATAAGTCTGGTCAGTTAATTCATAAATATTATCCAAGGAATTGTTGATATCATAGAGGATGATCAGTTGGTTCGACCGCATGGAAAAATAATTCAAATAGTAGTTTTGGACATCGCCAGTGATATTATTCTCAGCTTCCTTCAATGCCAGGAATTCACCGTGTTTCGCCAGCTCGTAAGCCTGATCGATTTGTTCATACAAGAAATGGTCCTGGTGGTCAGGGGTATCCATTCTGTCAGCTAGTTGATTTAAAATGATTTGCATTTCCTCTTCAATTTGCTCTTTTAACTTGTCCATCTCGACACTGGCTGATGTCTGATACAAATTGACAATTACTGCAATCCCGACACCAATCACTAATAGAAGCATTTCATTGACCCACCAATTAAAATCAGAAGCTTGTTCTAGCAACAAGTGAGAAATAAATACGGCACACGGGGCAATAGCATTATCACTCTTGAGGTAGACAGAAATGGGGTAAGTAATCAGTAGGTAAAGTGAAAATACCCAAATTTCATATCCGAAAAGATTAAATAATACGGTGGCAATCAATAAACTCAAGATCATTGTTAAGGTCAAGTTGCCGATGTATTGGATAGTTTTCTTACTGGTTTCTGCTAGGGATAGGATGGCTATAACCCCGGCAGATACTGCATAATCTAGGCCCAACCATTGGGCTAAAAATATGGCAATAAAAGTAGCCACGGCATATTTTGCACTCTTGATCGCTACACGCATTTAATCGCTCCTTTAACTTCATTCATAGCTATTTTACCATATAATCTGAAAGCTATTTTATGAGAACGTACCTTATCAACAAATTTCTAAAAATGTGCGCAATGATAATGAAATATGGTAGAATAGTGTAAGCGAGTAAGATCACATTTTTAATAAATTTATAAAAGGAGCAAAAAATGATTTTTAAAGTAACTTATCAAGATTCATTGACTGAAGTACCACGTCGTGAATCAACACACACTATGTATGTCCAAGCTGAAACTAAACGTGAGGTTCGTGCCCACCTAGAGAATGAAACCCCCTATCTAGTAGAGTTTATCCAACCACTTGAAGGTGCGCATTTAGAATACGAACAACAAAATCCAGACTTTAAAGTTGTGGAGCTTTCTAATTAATGAAAGTTGATATAAAAAATAATGAAGTTGGCGTTTTCGCTTTCGGGGGATTAGACGAAATCGGTAAAAACTCTTACGGAGTCCAATTTCAAGACGAAATTTTATTATTAGACGCTGGGGTTAAATTCCCAGAAGACGATTTGTTAGGTATTGACTACGTTATCGCTAACTACCAATACTTAATTCAAAACGAACAAAAGGTGAAAGGTTTATTCATCACCCACGGTCACGAAGACCATATAGGGGGTATTCCTTTCTTACTGAAACAAATTAATATTCCGATTTATGCTGGCAAATTAGCCATGGCTCTAATCAAAAATAAATTAGAAGAACACGGTTTATTACGCGATGCAGAATTACATATTATTGATGAAGACTCTGTCATCAAGTTTAGAAAGACATCCGTATCTTTCTACCGCACGACCCACTCTATTCCTGACGCAATGGGGATTGTTGTAAAGACCCCACCAGGAAACGTGGTATTTACTGGTGACTACAAGTTTGACTTCACCCCAGTAGGTCAACCTGCTGATATCCATAAAATGGCTAAAATCGGTGAAGAAGGCGTGCTATTGTTACTTGGTGACTCAACAAATGCTGAGATTCCAGGTTTTACCCAATCAGAACGTGTTGTTGGTGAATCATTGGCGGATATCATGTCAAATATTGAAGGTCGAATTATCTTCGCCTCATTCGCTTCAAATATTTCCCGTCTATCACAAGCCATTGACGTGGCTGTAGCCCAAGGACGGAAAATAGCTGTCTTTGGTCGTTCTATGGAAGCTGCCATTCGAAACGCTATCGAACTTGGCTACTTCAACGTTGGTGAAGATGCCTTCATCCAAAGCAATGAGATCAACCAATACCCGGCAAATGAAATCTTAATCATGTGTACAGGTTCTCAAGGTGAGCCAATGGCGGCCCTATCACGGATTGCAAACGGTACCCACCGTCAAATCTCTATCCAACCTGATGATACTGTGATTTTCTCATCTAGCCCAATCCCAGGTAACACCCTATCTGTAAACCAAGTGATCAACCAATTGCTTGCTGCAGGGGCGGAAGTTATCCATGGTAAGGTAAACAATGTTCATACTTCAGGACATGGTGGTCAGCAAGAACAAAAATTAATGCTGTCATTAATGAAACCGAAGTACTTCATGCCAGTCCACGGTGAATACCGTATGCTGTCTATTCAAGCGGAGCAAGCTGAATTAGTTGGTATTCCACACGACAACATCTTTATCATGCAAAACGGTGAAGTCTTGGCCTTAACACAAGACTCTGCTCGTCGCGCAGGTAGCTTCCCTGGTGAAGCAGTCTACGTTGATGGTAAAGGTATTGGGGATATTGGTAACATTGTTTTACGAGACCGTCATAACCTTTCTGAAGATGGTTTAGTCCTAGCAGTTGTATCTGTTGACTTTACTAAGAATGAATTACTCGCTGGTCCTGATATCGTTTCTCGTGGTTTCATTTATATGCGTGAATCAGTTGGTTTAATCCAAGATGCACAAAAAGTAATCCGTACCACTGTTATCGGTCACCTAAATTCTGGTAAGAAGGTTAACGAAAAAATCTTACGTGACGCTATGCAAAATGCCCTACAACCATTCTTGTATAAACGTACTAAACGTAACCCAATGATTATGGCAGTCGTAATGCCTGTGTAATCAAGATTATTCACAATAGAAAAATAAACCTGCGATGTTTAACTAAGTTAGCTTTCATCGCAGGTTTTTGCTTTTCTGTTATCAATAATCTATTCAACCAATTGGTTTTGGAAGGCGTATATCGTTGCTTGGGTCCGGTCTTCCACCCCAAGTTTGGACAAAATATTGGATACATGGGTTTTAACAGTTTTCAATGTGATGAACAATTCGTCAGCAATCTCTTGGTTTGATTTGCCAGCCGCAATTAACTGCAAGACTTCTTGTTCACGTGTCGTGAGATCATCATGCAGATAGTGACGGTTGGCTTCGACTTCATGGGCAATCAGTTTTTCATTCACTGTAGGGGCAATAACAGATTCACCAGCATACGTTCGGCGAATGGCTGATGCAATTTCACTGGCTGAGGACGTTTTTAAAATATAGCCCTTAGCCCCAGCTTCCATAGCTGGATACACTTTTTCATCATCAATAAAGGAAGTGACGATTAAAATATTGGCTTCTGGCCATTCAGCTAAGATTTCTTGCGTAGCTTGGATGCCATCCATATTATCCATGACTAAATCCATTAAAATGATATCTGGTTGCAGGGATAAGGCCATTGTCTTGCCCTCTACCCCGTC
The DNA here is from genome assembly GCF_042741995.1 of Aerococcus sp. NPDC058936. Taxonomy (NCBI): domain Bacteria; kingdom Bacillati; phylum Bacillota; class Bacilli; order Lactobacillales; family Aerococcaceae; genus Aerococcus; species Aerococcus sp. NPDC058936. Next base: position 175,197 of record NZ_JBHYKZ010000005.1, read on the forward strand.
TTTGGCCTCTCCTACTATCTTTAGGTCCGCTTGGGTAGATAAGTAGGTAGAAACGCCTAATCTGACCATTTCATGGTCATCTACTAACAATACGCTAATCATACATTGCCTCCATCTTTCTTGGTATCACGATTTGTATCAAAGTTCCCTGTTTTTCAAAGGAAATAATATTGGTAGATCCACCTAGCTGAGCCACCCGCTCTTGTATATTTTTCAGGCCATAACCACCACTTTTTAGCAATTCCTTATCGGTATCAAAACCCACGCCATCATCCGAAAATCGCATATAGATATTCCGATCTTTTTCATATAAATGACACTCTATAATCTGCGCTTTAGCATGACGTAAAGAATTGGATAATAATTCCTGGACGATTCGGAATAGGTGGTTCTCTACCTCAGGTAATAGCTGGACATCCGTTACGGAGGCTTCAAAGTTGATTTTAACCTTGGTTTCAAGCTCCCTAAAGAGTTGTTGAATTCCCTCAGCAAGGCTTTGATTGGTCAAGGAAATTGGCCGCAGATGGAGTAGTAAGGAGCGCATTTCAGCTTGTGCCTGGTCCACCATATCTGCCACCTTACCGATTAATTGCCGGTTTACAGGATCCATATTGTCCGCCTGCTCTTGTATAGCCGATAAAATCATGGTCATAGCAAATAATTGCTGACTCACTGAGTCATGCAATTCCCGCGCAATCCGTTGCCGTTCCTCTTTGACTAGTTCGTTTCGGTTCATCTCAGAAGTTGCCTCATCTGCCACCGTTTTGGCTTGTAAAGCCATTTCCATATTCTGAAACATGGCCCTCAACCGCTCGATTTGTGCATTCACTTGTTCATCCGTATAGATGCCCGCACCTTCTTCTTGAAAGATGGGTGAATCATATTTTCTAGCAGCCAAGGCAGTCAGCTTAGCCGTTAATTTATGCTCATCCTTGTATAGAAAGAAATACAAGACAAAGCTTGCAACCAATGAAATCACTATATTAAAGACTAATAGATAAACAAAGGGCAGAGCCAACCGTGCTAATTCAAGATAAGACCGATCGATATTTAAGGTATTTGGTACAACTATAAGGAATAAATAAGCCCCAATCGCTAATGTCAAAAGGGACAACCATGTAACTAGGAAAATAGTTAAAAAGCGACGACTTCTCATAGAAAGACCACCTCAACTGTTCCCCAACCTTGAGAAACTTGCAAGTAAATTTTTCGGTTACTTTGCTGGTAAGATGCGCTTTCAAAGGTTTTACGCTCATTGTTTAGAGCCACTTTTTCCCCATTCCAATTGACTTCAGTACGAAAACCATTGACATGTAATTCAAGACCTACCCCTTCAGGTACAACAAGTTTCGTTTGACCGATTAGCTGGTTAATTACGACCACATTGGTTCCAACAGGGACAATTGTTGACCCGAAATCGATAAAAGTATTGGCATATAGATGATATATTTCCACATCTTCCCAAGCATATACCGCTTCCTTGTAGGGACCATTGTTGAATAAGTAGTCGAATTTAAGGAAAGCTACCTTCTCTTGATCCTGAAATGCACCATCTTCAGCAGCTACAATTTTGGTTTGACGTAAGGTTAAGTCATGATGGTCATTTTCCGACTTGTCTCTCACAATCGCATAGTAGATCAAGCCAACAATCATCATAGCCAATAAAATACTTGAGATATATGGCAAAGTCACAACCCCAATAAAAATCAGAAAACACCCTATGGCAACAAGAATCAAGTTTAACCAACTTTGGTTTTTCTTATCTGCTGTCATTTTTAATTTTATCCGGTTACTCACAGCTAATAACCCGTAACCCACAACAATGGCAATCAAATTTTCTGGCTTAATTAATAAGCCGGTAAAAACAATCAACCCGGCAAAACAAGCTAAAATCATCCAAAGATTTCTCATAATGCCCTCCATCCTAATTATATACTCTAATCATACCACTTCTACATTTTACTATATACGACCATTTTATGAGAACTGAATGACTTTTACATTGGACTTAAGCCTTAAAGATTGCCATTACAGCAAAAAAGACATACCCCCACCATGCGAATGGTAGAGATATGTCTTGAAATTTGCTTGAATTAGATTGCGTCAACGCTTGTGATTTTAACAACCATGTCGCCGCCTGGTGTTTCGATCGTTACTTCATCGTTCACACCTTTACCAATTAATGCTTGTGCAATCGGCGATTCATTAGAAATTTTACCATCTAATGGATCTGCTTCTGCACGACCAACAATTGAGTAAACTTCTTCGTCGCCATCTGGTAACTCAATAAAAGTTACTTTACGACCTAATGAAACGATACCTTCATCGATTTCATTTGGATCGATAATTTTAGCGTAACGAACCATTTTTTCTAATTTTTGAATTTGCCCTTCAACGAAAGCTTGTTCATCCTTAGCCGCTTCATATTCAGAGTTTTCTGATAAATCTCCGTATGAACGTGCGATTTTGATTCGTTCTACAATTTCTTTACGTTTTACAATTTTTAACTCGTCTAAATCTTGTTGAATTTTCTCAAGACCTTCTTGGGTCATTGGGTATACTTCTTCTGCCATACTTTTACTCCTAACAACAATAGTAATTTCAACTTATCAAAAGTGAATAGACCCACAATATCATGGAACTAGAAATTTTGCAATACACTTTATCTGATATCTTCTAATAAAATTTTAATTAATCGATTTTTAAATCATTTGGAATGATTGAACGGATTTTTGTCGTCATCAAATCGATTGCAACATTATTTGATCCACCTTCAGGGATGATAATATCCGCGAATTTTTTTGTAGGTTCAATAAATTGCTCATGCATCGGTTTAACAATCGATGTGTACATGTCGATAATTGAATCTAAAGAACGGCCACGTTCAGCCATATCACGTTTAATACGACGGATGATACGAATGTCGTCATCTGTATCTACAAAGACTTTAATATCCATCAAATCACGAAGCTCTTTATCAGAGAAGATTAAGATACCTTCAATTATAATCACCTCTTTAGGTTCTACACGAATCGTTTCTTCTGCACGATTGTGTTGAGTGAAATCATAAACCGGCATTTGGACAGCTTGTCCATCCAATAATTGTCTAATATGCTCGCTAAGTAAGTCATTGTCAAATGCAAATGGGTGGTCATAGTTAGTTAACACACGTTCATCCATTGTTAAATGACTTTGATCTTTATAATAAGCATCTTGTGGAATATAAGCTAAACTTACATCTCCAAATTCTTCTATAATTTTACGGGTTACAGTAGTCTTACCAGAACCAGTACCCCCTGTTACACCAATGATGATTGGCTTACGCATTCAAAACACACCTTCCTGATATTAAAAATAAGCTCGAATTCACTGCTATTAAATATAGAGAAAAATGTTCTCAATTGCAAGTAAATTCAAGCTATTTTTATTTTTTTAATCGCATTAGACCCTTCTGATTATAAGTCAGCATTCTCTTCAGATACATATTGTTCAACTAAAGCATCATGCTCTTCATATGTTTCTGAATAATATACTTCACCGGTTGTTAAATCAGCCACAAAGTATAGGTAGTCAGATTCTGTTGGATTCATAGAAGCTTCGATAGCTTCGATACCAGGGTTATTAAATGGTCCCGGTCCAAAACCAGTATTGATGTACAAGTTATACGGTGAATCAACTGCAGCATCCTCATTCGTTACGTATGCAGAATGCGTATTGTTCGCATATAAAACTGAAATATCTGATTGAATTGGCATATCGATTTCTAAACGGTTGATGAATACACCAGCAATCAATTCACGGTCTTCTAGTGAAGATGCTTCTGCTTCAACCAATGAAGCTAATGTTAAGAATTCGTGGAAAGTGAAACCAGACGCTTCAATTTCAGCGGTGTGGGTTTGACGAACATTTTCCATTTCCCCAACCATCATAGTCACGATGTCTGCAACCGTTGCAGTGGATGACAATTCATAAGTTGCTGGGTATAAGTACCCTTCCAACTTGTAGCGCACGTCGTCATTTTCCGATACGTTAGTCAACAATTCTGGGTATGTGGCCAATAATTCATCGAATAAAGCGTCATCCGTCATTTGTGCTAAAGCGTCTTCTTGTTCAATGCCAAGCGCATCTGCAATAATTTGCGAAATGGCCTCTAGTGATGAACCTTCAGGAATAGCAACTGAATCAACTTGAGCTGTAGCCCCTTGTTGTAGTTCGTTATTCGCATCTGTATAGCCGAGATTCTTGTGTAAGGTGTAAGTCCCCGCTTCAATCGCGTCATCCCCAAAGAATCTCAAATAAGTTGTAAAAAGGAAATCGTTAAAGATAACGCCTTCGTCATCCATGATGCCTGCAATATCAGCTGTTGTCGACCCTTCTGGTATGGTAACTTCGACAGTTTCATCAGAGCTTCCAATACCTCCTGTAAAAATCATAAACGATAGAGATAATCCGACAACCACAATAAGGGCTGCGGCAACAACTAAAAACCATTTAGCTATTTTTGAAGCAGTAGATTCTGCTTTACGATCAAGATCTCTTTGCTTTTTGTAAAAATCTTCGCGTGCTTTCTTAGACATATAGCGACTCCTCTTCTAGTAAAATCATTAATCCCATTATACATGAATGGGTAATTTTTCTATATAAATGTTAGATAAATACAAACAAACGTAAAAAAACTGTAATATTGCACAGGATGTGAGCGCGGGCGGTCAGATAGGATGCGAAATCCGACTACAATTGAATCCACATCAAAAAACACGGTAAGGTAACATTCCCCTAACCGTGTTTTTAACAAAATTGCACTACACTGCTGCTTGCGTCTTAAAGTCATTTGCTTTCAATTTCTTGTACTTTATAGTGTAGAAGATAATGATTAAAAGCGTGAACACAATCAGAATTGACGTTAAAACAATTACATCAGTGCTTATGCTACCACCTATACCGAATAATTGTCTGTAGGCATCTACAGAATAAGTAATTGGTAGGTAGGGATGGATCGCTTCAAAGAATGGATTTGACAATTGAATTGGATAGGTACCACCTGAACCTGACAGTTGTAAAATCAAGAAAATTAACATTATGAAAGAGCCAATTTTATCAAACAATAAATTAAATAACATGACAATCGAAATTGAAGTTAAGGCTGTTATTATCGTTACGAGTAATGTTTTACTCATAGAAAATGTTTCTAAACCATTCACTGTATGTAATAGAAATACCATAATCAAGGATTGCAGAATACCAACCACTGCCAACACAGAGAATTTACTTGCCCACCAGCTGATGCCATTTTTAGGGCGACCTTTAGGTGTATAACTATCGAACATTAGATTTAAGGTAATTGCACCGATGAATAAAGCAACAGACATCATATATGGCGCCATCCCTGTACCATTATTTGGAATTGGTGCGGTTTCAGTTTGATTAGTGTCGACTGGTTCTGCCATCATGTCATACGTATTGTCAGTTGCATCAACTTCGTTCAGCGTTTGACTACCATTCGCTAACTGTGTACTTAATTCAGATGTACCAACAGCGATTGTGCCTAGGCCGTCACCTAATGTTTGTGAACCATTCGCCAATTGATCTGCTCCATCTGCAATTTGCCCTGCACCATCTGCAAGTTGGCTAGTACCATCAGTTAATTGACCACTATTAGCAACTAGTTGGCCAGTACCATCAGCCAAGGCTTGTGTACCTGCTTGCAATTGAATGGCGCCATCAGCCAAAGTGCCTGTTTGGCTATTCAATGTATTAAGACCTTCACTCAATTGATTAGAACCATCTGTTAGTGATAAACCACCCGCATTCAATTCTTGGGTACCGTCATTCAGTTGACTCATACCTGAAGCTAATGCAGTAGCACCACTTTGTGCTTGATCTATTCCAGCATCCAGTGTCTGTGCGCCCGCTAATAAGGTATTGCTACTAGATGCCACTTGGTTAACGCCATCAATTAAGGTATTGGTACCATCATATAAAGCATCATACCCTTCAGTTAATTGATGAACACTTGCTTGTAAATTAGCAATCTGGCTACCAATTGCCGTGACATCAACGTCTTGCAAACTAGATAGAGACGATAAATCAGTAGAAATCGTTTGAACTGAGCCCGCTTGAGTAGTGGCCACTGTCGTAAATTGGTTTGCAACAGCCGTACTAACTGCAGCCTCTTGTTCAGGCGTTAATGCAGCCCCGCTTGCTTCAATTGCTGTTAAAACAGCTTCTGTATTACTAGTTGGGTCACTAACTGCTACAATACTGGTCAATTGTGTTTGCACATCTGCCATTGCAGTCGATAATGTCTCTAATTGGCCAGTAACATCTGATAAGTCTCCAGCTAAACTTGAATTCTGTAAACTACTATCTAAATTATCTAAACCTGATTTCATTTGATCTAATCCGGTTTGTAAAGCTGTTATTTTCGCAGCCTGTTCTTCGCTTGTTAGACTCGCATTTAATTGTGATAAGCCATCTGTTAAAGCCTGACTCCCTTCAGCTAATTGCACCATGCCATCGTTCAAACTATTAGCGCCATCTGCTAATGTCACTGTATTATCAGACAAAGTAGTTAACCCAGCACTTAGAGTAGCACTACCATCAGCTAAATCGCCTGCACCGCTGGTCAATTGACTTACGCCCGATGTCAAGGCAGGCATACTATCTGTTAATTGACTGGTACCTTCGTTTAAAGCCGTAGCACCTTCGTTTACTTGACTGACACCATCAATATATGTGTTTAAACCAACATCTAAGCTATCTGCCCCATCAGCAAAAATTAGACTTGATGATGCTAAAGTGTTTAAATTTTCTGTTATTGTAGCATTTCCATCTGCAGCTTCTTCTACACCGTCTTTAATTTGACTACCACCATCCGCAGCATCTTGCATTTTATCTGCCACAGTTTGTAATTGTGCAAAAATTGTTTCCGCGTATATTTTAGTCACTTCGCTAGATACCGAATCCTTAATCGTATTAGCTGCAGAAGAGGTTAGCTTGGAGGCAATATAAGAATGTCCCGCGCTGGTTTCATAATTTAAGGTCATTTGTTTGGGTTCATCTTCAAGTAAGCTCGTGGCGTTTTCTGAGAAATTTTCGGGAATGGTGATGACCATATAGTAATCACCATCTTTTAATCCAGCCTCAGCATCTGATTTTGACACAAATTCAAAATCCATTTCATCTGAATTTTCCAACTCATCCACTAAATTATCCCCTATTGCTAAGTTTTCATCATTATATTGAACTGCCTTGTCTTCATTCACAACGGCTACTGGTAAATTCGCAAGTTTTCCATATGGATCCCACATAGAACTCAAAAAAATTACTGTGTATAACGAAGGAATAAAAGCTATCCCTAGTAAAATAATGATCATTTTTTTCTTTGTAAATATTGATTGCCATTCTTGCTTAATCAAAGCAGCACACATCCATTCTTATTCTTTTTCGTTAGAAGTAACAATTGATTCCCAATCTATAACATTCACTTCATTAGTGCCTGCCATTAATAATGATTCAAGTGTATATCTTTGTAATCGTTGTTTAAATAATTGCTCAGCATCAGAAAATACATCTAATACTTCGCGTTTTTTATTCTTAATTTTATCAGCATGTAAAAATACTTTTTCTGCTAAATTTGTTGGTCGAACAAAACTTTCTTTGCCCTCAACCGCTTCATAAATATGTAACATCGTCATATCTTTAGGTGATTTCTTTAATACAAAACCGCCATCCTTACCAGCTATAGAATGCACCAAACCTGAAACCACCAAAGAACGCATGATTTTTTTCAGGTATGAATCAGACACCTCAAGACGCCGACTTAAAATTGTGCTTTTTATGGGACGGTGATCGACCTGGGTTGCCAGCATAATCATTATACAAATGGCCTGTTCAACCCCACTTTTCATCTTCATTGAATACCCTCCATTCGTGGATGAAATTTATCTATGGATACATTCTATCTTTTGATTATTTCATTTACAAGTATTTTCCACTCTTCTCATCAATTATTTATTTAGTTTTTTCCATGAAAAAAGCGGCTCTACAATATATAGGACTGATGACTTGAAAAAGTCCTTGGTTCTATATTTTTTTACAAAAAAAGAGGAATCTCCATTATCATAAAGTTAACCACAACCATAGATAGAATAGGAGATTCCCACATGAATAAG